>NZ_CP160453.1:5728852-6038469 GCF_040744945.1 Saccharothrix sp. HUAS TT1
GGCAGAACCTAGACCCGGTTCGGCCTTTCGAGTGACGATGGGTTACGGAGATCACATGATCGGCCACGCACAGTGACAATACGCCCATGCGGGGCCTTTCGGACACACCGCGCGAATCAGCCCATCGGCCGTTCGGGGTAGCCGAACTCGATCGCGCTGACGTCGTCCAGCGCCGCCCGGATCGCCGACGGCAGGGTCAGCTCCTCGGCCGCGAGCGAACCCAGCAGCTGGCCCGTGTCCCGCGCGCCGACCACCGGCGCCACCACGCCCGGCCGGTCCCGCACCCACGCCAGCGCCACGCACAGCGCGTTCGTGCCCAGCCCGTCCGCCGCCGTCGCCACCGCCTGCACGATCCGCGCCGCCCGCTCCGTGCGGTGCTGCTCCACGTACCCGGCGAAGTGCGCCGACGCGCCGCGCGAGTCCGACGGCGTGCCGTTGCGGTACTTGCCGGTCAGCACGCCCCGCCCCAGCGGCGCCCACGGCAGCAGCCCGACCCCGTGGTGCTGCGCGGCCGGCACCACCTCACGCTCCACGCCGCGCTCCAGCAGCGAGTACTCCACCTGCGTCGACACCAGCGGCGTGTGCCCCGGCAGCGCCGCCGCCGTGCCCAGCTGCCAGCCCGAGTAGTTCGACACGCCCGCGTACCGCACCCGGCCGGAGGTCACCGCCGCGTCCAGCGCCGACAGCGTCTCCTCCAGCGGCACCCCCGCGTCCCACGCGTGCAGCTGCCACAGGTCGACGTGCTCCACGCCCAGCCTGCGCAGCGACCCGTCCAGCGCGTGCAGCAGCGCGCCGCGCGACGCGCCGCCGCCGAACGGGCCGTCGTTGCGCCTGGCCACCGCCTTGGTCGCGATCACCAGTTCGTCGCGCGGCACGACCTCGCCGAGCAGGCCGCCCAGGATGCGCTCGCTCTCGCCCTCCACGTACACGTCGGCGGTGTCCACCAGCGTGCCGCCGGCCTCGGCGAAGGCCAGCAACTGGGTGGCCGCCTCGTCCGCGTCGGTGTCCCGCCCCCAGGTCATCGTGCCCAGGGCCATCCGGGAGACCCGCAGTCCGCTGCGCCCGAGGTATCGCTGTTCCACGCGGGGGAGCCTAAGGGTTGATCGACTTTCCGGCGGCCCGTGGCACGCACCTGTCAAGGCCGGATCGCGCCACGATCGGGGCACGCCGCCCTGGCGCCGCAGGTTACCGACCGGTACGGTCATCGCTCGTGCGACTGGGACTGAACCTCGGGTACTGGGGCGCGGGCAACGACGCCGCGAACCTCGAACTGGCCAGGGAAGCCGACCGACTGGGCTACTCGGTGGTGTGGGCCGCCGAGGCCTACGGCTCCGACGCGCCCACGGTCCTGGCCTGGGTGGCCGCGCAGACCGAGCGGGTCGACGTCGGCAGCGCCATCCTGCAGATCCCGGCGCGGACGCCGGCGATGACCGCGATGACCGCCGCCACCCTCGACTCGCTGTCGGGCGGCCGGTTCCGGCTCGGCCTCGGCGTGTCCGGGCCGCAGGTGTCGGAGGGCTGGCACGGCGTGCGGTTCGACAAGCCGCTGGGCCGCACCCGCGAGTACGTCGACATCGTCCGCTCCGCCCTGCGCCGCGACCGCGTGCGCTACGACGGTGAGCACTACACGCTGCCGCTGCCCGACGGCCCCGGCAAGTCGCTCACCCTGACCGTGCACCCGGTGCGCGAGCACATCCCGGTCTACCTGGCCGCCGTCGGGCCCAGGAACGTGGAGCTGGCCGGCGAGATCGCCGACGGCTGGCTCGCGCTGTTCCTGTCGCCCGAGCACTCCGGCGACGCCCTGGCCTCGCTCAAGGCCGGCCGCGAGAAGGCGGGCCGCACCCTGGACGGGTTCGACGTCGCGGCCACCGTGCCCATGGTCGTCGGCGACGACTGGCGCGCCTGCGCCGACCGCATCCGCCCCTACGCCGCGCTCTACGTCGGCGGCATGGGCAGCAGGCAGAAGAACTTCTACAACGACAACGCCGCGCGGATGGGCTTCGCCGCCGAAGCCGCCGAGGTGCAGGACCGCTACCTGGCCAAGGACTACGAGGGCGCCATGGCCGCCCTGCCGGTCGACTTCCTCGACGGCACCTCCCTGCTCGGCGCCAAGGAGCGCATCGCCGACAAGATGCGCGCCTACGCCGACGCGGGGGTCACCACGCTCACCCTTTCGCCCATGCTGCAAGATCTCGAGCAGGGGATCGCCGCGCTCCGCACGGCGACCGAAGCTCTGGATCTGGCAGGAGTGGGTAGTTGAGCTGGTTGCAGGCCCTTGTCCTCGGACTCGTCCAGGGACTCACGGAATTCCTGCCCATTTCCTCGTCGGCGCACGTCAGGATCGTCTCCACGCTGTTCTTCGGCAACGACGCGGGCGCGTCGTTCACCGCGGTCATCCAGCTGGGCACCGAGGTCGCGGTGCTGATCTACTTCGCCAAGGACATCGGCAACTTCGTCTCGGCCTGGTTCCGCGGCCTGTTCAGCAAGGCCGCGCGCAAGACCGAGGACTACCGGATGGCCTGGTACGTGATCATCGGGTCGATCCCGATCAGCGTGCTGGGCTACCTGTTCAAGGACGAGATCCGCTCCTCGTTCCGCAACCTGTGGATCACCGCCACCACGCTGGTCGTCTTCGGCCTGCTGCTCGGCGTGGCCGACCAGTTCGCCCGGCACGTGCGCGACAAGCTCCAGCTCAAGGACGCCGTCGGCATGGGCCTGGCGCAGGCGATGGCGCTGATCCCCGGCGTGTCCCGCTCCGGCGGCACCCTCACCGCCGGCCTGTTCCTCGGCCTCGACCGCGCCGCCGCCGCCCGCTACTCGTTCCTGCTGGCGCTGCCCGCCGTGTTCGGCGCGGGCATCTTCAGCATCCCCGACGTGCTGGACCGCACCGAGCCCAACGCCGCGTCCGTGCCCCAGATGATCGTGGCCACGATCGTCGCGTTCGCCGTCGGCTACGCCACCATCGCCTGGTTGCTGCGCTACGTCTCCAAGCACAGCTACTCGGCGTTCGTGTGGTACCGGCTGCTGCTGGGCATCGTCCTGATGGGGCTGCTGTCGATGGGACTGCTCAACCCGACATAGGCTGACCGCGTGGCTACCGTGATCTTGCTGCGACACGCCCGCTCCACCGCCAACGGGGCGGGCGTCCTCGCGGGCCGTCAGGCGGGCGTTCAGCTGTCCGAGCGGGGCGAGGAGCAGGCGAAGGCGCTGGTCGACCGGCTCGCCGACGTGCCGCTGAGCGCCGTGGTGACCTCGCCGCTGGAACGCTGCCGGCGCACCCTCGCGCCCCTGCTCGCCGAACGCGGCCTCGACGCCGTCGAGGAACCCGACCTCGCCGAGGTCGACTACGGGCAGTGGACCGGCCGCGAGATCAAGGACCTGCTGGCCGAACCGCTGTGGTCGGTCGTGCAGCAGCACCCGTCCGCCGCGGTGTTCCCCGAGGGCGAGGGGCTGGCCGGGGTGCAGGCCCGCGCCGTGGCCGCCATCAGGGCGCACGACGCCCGCGTCACCGCCGAGCACGGCCCGCGCGCCGTGTGGCTGGCGTGCAGCCACGGCGACGTCATCAAAGCCGTGCTGGCCGACGCGCTCGGCGTCCACCTCGACGGGTTCCAGCGCATCGTGGTCGACCCCGCGTCGGTGTCGGTCGTCCAGTACACCGAGACCCGGCCGTTCGTGCTGCGGGTCAACGACAACGGCGGCGACCTGTCCGGCGTCGTCCCCGTGCCGGCGAAGAACCCCACCGAGAGCCCGGGCGAAGCGCCGTCCTCCGACGCGGTCGTGGGCGGCGCCACCGGCGCCTGACCCGGTGCGAGCAGCGCGTGGCCCCCGGACAGTGCAGGGTAGTCCGGGGGCCACGGTGCGCTTGGCCGGGGCGGGCGGCCTCGTGCAGACGATCGTATTGCCGTTAATGCGCCGATAAATGCCCTCCTAAGGGCTGAAACTCCCGCGCGTTCGCCGCAGTCGCGCAGGTCAGCCCGCCCGCCAAGTGCTCGGCAGCGATCAAAACCGCAGCTCAGCCGGTGTGGAAACGCGCTGGAAACAAACCGCGCAAGCAGTCGCCCGCGCCAATCTCCTAGACCGTTCGGTTCAGGCCGGAAGAACCGGACCTGTTAGAAGTTAACGACCCGCGGTGCGCTGTCGATCACACTGCGCCGCAGGTCTCCCCCGGACGTGCAGCTATTTCGCCAAGCGCAATATCTTCAGTGTGGACTAATTGACCCCTTGACCAGGGTGACTACTATGCGAAACCGTGCGCGCTCTACAACACCCGGATGTGGGAGACCTGCAACTCGCGGTCGTGCTGAGCGCGCTCGCGGACCCCGTGCGGCTGCACATCGTGGCCGAACTCGCCCGATCGGGCGGAATCGTCTGCGGGCAGTTCGACGTGCCGGTCAGCATGTCGACGCTGTCGCACCACCTGAAGGTCCTCCGCGAGGCGGGGGTGCTGAGGGTGACGCCCCAGGGCAGCTACCGCACCCACGAACTGCGGCGCGAAGAGATGGAGGACCGCTTCCCCGGCGTCCTGGACTCCATCACCCGCGCCATCGGGGATCAGCCCTCGACGTAGAGGCAGAACGGGTGGCCCGCCGGGTCGAGGTGCACGCGCACGTGCTCCTGCGGCTGGTGCTCGGCCAGGGTGGCGCCCAGCTCGGCGGCCCGCGTGCACGCCGCGTCCAGGTCGTCCACCTCGATGTCCAGGTGCGCCATCATCCGCTGGTCGCCGCCGTGGCCGGGCCACACCGGCCGACGGTGGTCCGGCTCGGTCTGGAACGACAGGCCCGCGCCGCCGCCGGGCGCGCGCAGGGTGGCCCAGCCCGGCTCGTCGACGCCGAACGACCAGCCGAGCAGGTCGCGGTAGAAGCGGGCGAGGGCCTGGGCGTCGGGGGCGTCGAGAACGGTCGCGGTCAGCCTCATCGCCCGATCTTCACCTGACCGGGTGGAATTCGCATCCGGTCGGACAGGCGGCGGGGGTGGTCGGAAACCCGACCACCCCCGCCGTCGTCCACGCGCGTCCCGCGCCGGTCAGCCCCCGGGCTGCTGGTGGGGCAGTTCGCCGCGCCGCGGGCCGACGTCCACCAGTTCGCCCATCACCGCGAAGAACGTCATGTCCTTCTGCTCGAAGCAGCCCCGGTTCAGCGTGGCCGCGTAGGCCGAGCACCGGCCGTCGAGCTGGCGGGCCAGCTGCGCGGCGGTCGCCAGCGACCCGAGCGAGTTGTCGGTGCGCGGCATGTAGCGGTCCCCGGTGGCGGAGCCGGCGGAGGCGATGAGCAGCATCAGCGCCGCCAGGGCGCCGATGGCGGGCGACGGCGAGGCCAGCCGCTCCCGGACGGCCGCCACCCCGTCGAAGCGGCGCACGCCGTAGAAGACGGCGAACCCGGCCAGCAGCAGCAGGCAGTACAGCAGCTCGGCCGAACTGCGCGGGTAGAGCTGCACGGTGTTGGTGGCGTACATCTGCGAGCTGAACCAGAACCGCAGCAGCCACGCGCCGGCGAACATCGAGGTCAGCGTGATCACCACGGTGTGCTTGCGGCCCAGTGCGATGGCGGCGGCCATGCCGGCGATGGCGAGCACGGTGAACAGGCCGACCCCGCCGAGTTCGCCGAGCGGCGGCCAGGGGCCGGTCTCGCCGGGCAGGTCGTTCTTCCACATGGCGATGTAGGTGGGCTCGATCCAGGTGTCGAGGTAGAAGAAGCTGTCGTCGCCCGATCCCTGGGAGGCGCGCAGCAGGCCGAGGACGTGGCGGAAGCTGACGGCGAAGAAGACGGCGGCGGTGACGCCGACCAGGACCAGGCCCTGCTTCCAGCCCCTGCGCCAGGGGAACAGCACCAGGGCGGCGACGATGACGCCGGGCGCGGACCAGACGAACCAGCCGGAGTAGACGAGGAACACCACGCCGAGGCCGAGGCCGAACGCGACGCCTTGGAGCACCAGGCTGCGCCAGGGGGCTTCGGGGGAGCGGCGCAGCCGGCGCAGCAGTGCGATCATCACCGGCACCATCACGACGAGCATGATGTTGGTGTAGGGCTTGTAGGGGTCGATGAGCGCCATGGCGGGCACGACGCCCAGGCCGAGTGCCCACATCGGGGACAGCAGCAGTCGCCAGGACAGGTAGGCGATCGGGCCGTACAGCGCGGTGAAGACGATCCCCAGGGTCTTCTGGGCGTACTCCGGTGGCGTGTCGGTGAGCTGGGAGTACCAGGCCAGCACGTGGGGCCAGCCGGGCGGGTAGTTGTCCTGCATGGCGCCGGTGTCGATGAGCTTGTGCACCCAGCTGGTGATGACGCCGACGTCGCCGTAGCTGGCGAACAGGCCCCATGAGGTGCCGCGCAGGGCGATGACGACGGCGCCGGCGACGAGGCCGCCGAACAGGCCGGCGGTGGTGGCGGCGCCGAGCCTGCGGATCAGGGGCGCGTGCGCGGCCCAGCGGGTGCGGGCGGTGATCACGGCGAGCGCGAGCACGACGACGGCGATGAGCGCGTACCGGAGCTGGAGCGCGGCGAGTCCGCTGACCTGGCCGATGCGGTCGAGCGGGTTGACGTCGACGCGGCGGGCGAGGAGCACCATGAGCGCGGCGGCGGCCACGGACACGGCGGCTTCAGCGGCGAAGAGCGCGCCTCGGCGGTGCGGTGGAGCGGGGGTGGCCGGCGGCGGAGGGCTCTCGGGGCTGGTCCGCGGCGGTTGTTCTGGCGCGGTCGACAGCACCGTTGATCACTTCCTCACTGGTTTGGTGGTTCCGAAGGCGTGTCGGGCGAGCACTTTGGCGCTGCCGGTCTGGCGCGCGGTGACGGCGCCGGGCAGCAGCAGGAGGGCGTGCAGCCGGGAGGACAGGTGCAGGCGCGCGGCCTTGGCGGCGCGGTGCCAGCCGATGCGGTCCATGCGGTCGGCGACGTCGAGGAAGAAGTCGCGCTCCTCGGTGAAGCGGCCGCCGACGGAGGCCAGGGCGGAGGAGACGCTGGCGTCGTGGCGGCGGTACTGGAAGCAGGTGTCGGGCACGACGACGAGCTGCCCGCCGCGTTCGATGAGGTCCAGCATGAGGGCCAGGTCGAGCACGACGCTCAGGCCGGGGCGGAAGCCGAGCCCGCTGAGGGCTTCGCGGCGCCAGCACAGCGACGGGAAGTAGGTCCAGTTGCCGCGCAGCAGGCTGACGACGAGGTCTTCGCCGCCCAGCAGGCGGGGGGTGGTGGTGTCGGGGGCGTAGACCTTGCGCTTGACGCGGTCCACGAGGGGGCGCACGACCTGGCCGGAGTCGTCGATGACTTCGACGCCCGCCTGGATGACGTCGGCTGCCGGGTGGGCTTCGATGGTGCGGCGGATGGTGCTGACGTAGTCGGGCAGCATGGCGTCGTCGGAGCCCATGACCACGAGGAAGTCGCGTTCGACCAGGTCGAGGCACCGCTGGAAGTTGCCGTTGATGCCGAGGTTGCGCTCGTTGCGCCGGTAGTGGACGCGGTCGTGGTCGAGGGAGTCGAACCACTCGGCGAGGCTGGTGTCGGCGATCGCGGTGTCGTCCACGACGGTGAGGTGCCAGTTGTCGTCGTCCTGGGCGATGATGCTGCGCACCGCGGTTTTCAGGTACGAGACGTCCCCGTAGTGGGGGAGCATGATGTCGATGGCGGTCATCGTCACCTCGTGGGACCGGCGATCACGCTGCGGTGTGGGACACCCATCCGATTGCCACGACCCTTCCCTGCGCTCTTTGCCGTCGGAGCCGCCCGCGCGCCAGGACAGGGCTAGCGGAGGCGGTGAAGCCGCAGCCTACTGTGTGGGCGGTGAGCGCAGGCATCTCGCCCCCACGTCCGACGAATCCCGCAGTCGTGGTGGTGTCGGGCGCATTGGTGCTGGGTGCGTCGGGTTAGGCGTTCGCGGTGATGGCCGGACATTCGCCGTCGGCGGTGGGAGCGGCGGTGGTGGCGTCGTTTTACCTTTTGGTGAACATCGTGGGTCGGGGTGCTTTCCCGGCGGTCGGGCGGCGGGCGGGTCGTGCCACGTCGCGCGTGTTGGCGCGGGGTGGGGGCGGGACGGGTGGCGGGTGGAGCCGTGGCGCCGGTGCTCGTCGTGGTGGGCGTGTCGGTGTCGGTGTCGCGGGGTGTTGGTGGAACGGTCGTGGAAAAGCTCGGGTCGTTGTTCGCCGTCGTGGTTGTGGGCGTGATCACTTCGACGGGGATTTACCCGATGCGCGGTGTGTCGGGTGGAATGCGGCGGTTCACCGGTTATCCGCTGACATTGGCCGGTGGGTTTCGCACAGTTGTTCGGCGCGGTGGCCAGTCGGGGTCAGCGGAGCGTGATGGTGTCGCCCGGTCGGGCGACGGGTGCGTTGGCGCGCTCGGCGGCTTCGGCGGGGTCGGTGGTGTGGCCGACGTGGGTGAGCAGGAGGCGGTCGGCGGTCCGGGCCGCGGCGGCGGCGTCCTCGGGGGAGCAGTGGTGGGGTCCGGCGCTGTCGGCTTCGCACAGGAACAGGTCGGCGCCGTCGGCGAGGTCGTCCAGGGCGGGGCAGGGTCCGGTGTCGCCGGAGTAGGCGAACACGGTGTCGCCGCGGGTGGCGCGCAGGCCGAAGGCGGGCAGCCCGTGCCGGACGGCGCGGGTGGTGAGGGTGAGGTCGCCGACCTCGGCGTGGTGCCCGTCGTGCAGTTCGTGCACGTCGAACGCGGCGGCGGCCGGGTTGGGGGCGGCGCCCGCGAGGAAGGTCTCGAGTCGGGCGGCGAGGCCGGGCGGGCCGTAGAGGGGGATGGGCGCGTGGGGCTCCTGGTCGGCGAACAGCAGCGCGTAGTAGTAGGGCAGCAGGTCGGCGGCGTGGTCGGCGTGGGTGTGGGAGATCCACACGGCGTCGAGCCGGTCGGGCCGGTGGTGGCGTTGCAGCTCGGCGAGGGTGCCGGTGCCGGCGTCGACCCACACGGTGGTGTCGTCGGTGCGCAGCAGGTAGCCCGAGCAGGGGTTGTCGGGGCGCGGGTAGGGCGTCGCGGTGCCGAGGACGGTCAGGCGCAAGGTCACGCGACAGTGTGGCGCAGCACGTGCACGCCCGCTGCGGTTTTCAGGTAGGCCCAGGTGGTGGCGCCGGCGGTGGCCAGGCCGACGTGCGAGGCGGAGGTGCGGGCGAGGTCGTCGGGCAGTGCCACGGCGGTCCAGCGGTCGTCGGCCCAGCGGTGGAAGGCGGGCCTGGTCTCGAAGGAGCCGCGGGTGGCGCGCACGCCCCAGGTCCAGCCGGCGGCGACGCCGTGCAGGCTGAGGCGGTCGACGTCGTCGGGCGGCGGGACGGCGTTCCACTGCGCGCCGTCCCAGCGGTGCACGCGCAGGCCCTCGGTGTCGCGGGCGTGGCCGAGCCAGACGTCGTCGGGCGCGGTGGCGGCGAGCCGGGTGATGTGGCCGCGCTCCAGGCGTGGCCGGGCCGGTTCGGTCCAGGCGCGACCGTCCCAGCGGACGAGCACGGGGTAGTCGTAGGTGGCCGGTCCGGCCCCGGCCAGGCCGCCGCCGGCCGCCCAGACGTCGTGCGGTCCGGTGGCGGTGATGGTCTGGAGCCCTTCGCGGGCCGAGGACAGGGTGGCGCGGCGCTGCCAGGACGTGCCGTCGAAGTGCAGGGTGTCGCGGTCGGCGCCGACCACGTGCACGTCGCCGTCGCCCACCGCGGCCACGGCTTTGGCCCAGGCGATGGGCGGTGTCGCGACGACGTGCCAGGACGTGCCGTCGTAGTGCAGCACGAGGGGGCGGCCGGCGCTGTTGCCGACGACCCAGACGTCGTCGGGCGCGGCGGCCGACACCCCGGACAGGCTCGCCGCGGCGGGCAGCTCGGGCAGCGGTTCGACCCGCCAGGTCTCGCCGGTCCAGCTCAGCACCAGGGGCGCCGACGGGCGGCTGGTGAACACGCCGGTGGTGCCCGCGAGCCACGCGTGGCGCTCGCCCGCGGTGGCCAGGTCGGCCAGTGCGGTGCTGGGCGGCAGCACGGGCACCGGCACGGGTCGGAACAAGCGAACTCCCCCTCGATAAGTCCCCCGACTCATCGCACGATCCAGCTCATCGGCCGCGGGACCGCTCCGCCAGCCGCCGAACGGCGGCTTGTCGTTGCCGCGTCGGGTGGTCGGGCCGCCGCGAATGACCGAGCGGGTCGGGCCGCCGCGGACAACCGGGCAGGTGATCGAGCCGCTGCGGCCGGCCGAGCCGGCACGGGTGGCGGGGCGAGCCGAGGGCGCCGAGCCGCCGCGGTGGTCGGGCGGGCGGGTCTTCCCGCGACCACCGATCGAGATCGGACCGGCTAGCGGTAGGTCGCGGGCGGGTCGGGTGGCGCTTCCGCGTCGTCGGTGCGACCGGCCCGGTCTTGGTTGTCCTGGTCCTGGTTGGCCCGGTGTCGATCGGCCCGGACGTGGTCGGCGCGGTGTTCGAGGTAGCGGCGTTCGGGCAGGCTCAGCGTGGCGCGGGCGGCGAGGGCGTAGTGCTCGCGGGCCGCTTCCGCCTCGCCCGCCAGGTCCAGCAGGTGCGCGCGGACGGCGTGCAGCCGGTGGTGCCCGGCCAGCGCCGGGTCGGTCGCCGCCCGCTCCAGCCGGGCCAGGGCGGCGGTCGGGCCGTGCACCATCGCGGCGGCCACGATCCGGTTCAGCGCCACCATCGGGCCCGGCGCGACCGAGTGCAGCAGGTCGTAGAGGCCGAGGACCTGCTTCCAGTCGGTGTCGTCGGCGTGGCGGGCCTCGGCGTGCAGGGCGGCGATGGCGGCCTGCAGCTGGTAGGGGCCGACGGGGGTGGTGGTCAGCGCGTCGTGCACCAGCCGGGTCCCCTCGGCGATCATGGCCGCGTCCCACCGGGTGCGGTCCTGCTCGTCCAGCGGCACCAGCGAGCCGTCGGCGCGGGTGCGCGCGGGGCGGCGGGCGTCGGTGAGCAGCATCAGCGCCAGCAGGCCGGCCGACTCGCCGTCACCGGGCCGGCGCGCGTGCAGCTCGCGGGCCAGCCGGACCGCTTCCCCGGACAGGTCCACCCGGTGCAGGTCGGCGCCGGAGCTGGCGGTGTGGCCCTCGGTGAACACCAGGTACAGCACGTGCCGCACGGCGTCGAGCCGGTCTTCCAGCTCGTCACCGACGGGCAGGTCGAACCGGGCGCCGGAGGCTTTGACGCGCTGCTTGGCGCGGCTGACGCGCTGCGCCACGGTGGCTTCTGGCACCAGGAACGCCCGCGCGATCTCCGCCGTGGTCAGCCCGCCGACGGCGCGCAGCGTCAACGCCACCCGCGACGGCGGCGTCAACGAGGGGTGGCAGCACAGCACCAGCAGGGTGAGCGTGTCGTCCACGCCGGGCGCCGGCTCGGGGTCCGGCGGGGTCAGGGCGAACACCGCCTCCTCGCGCCGCCGCCGGGCCGCGTCGGCCCGCCACAGCTCGATCCGGCGGCGGGACGCGACCGTGATCAGCCACCCGGTGGGGTTGTCCGGCACGCCGTCGACCGGCCAGCGGGTCGCGGCGGCCAGCAGCGCCTCCTGCACGGCGTCCTCGCAGGCGTCGAACCCGCCGTGGTGGCGCACCAGCGCGCCCAGCACCCGCGGCGCCAGCTCCCGCAGCAGCGGACCGATCGCGGTCACCGCAGGAAGTCGTCCAGCGACGGCCGCACCGGCCGCACCTCGACCAGCCCGAGGTGGGCCTCGGGGATCCGGGCGGCGATCTCCACGGCCCGTTCCGGGGTCGGCACGTCGACCAGGTAGAACCCGGCCAGCAGCTCCTTGGCCTCGGCGAACGGCCCGTCGGTGGTCAGCGCCCGGCCGTCGCGGACGGTGACCCGGGTGGTCCGCGCCGGTTCGGCCAGGGCCTCCGACACCACCAGCTCGCCGGAGGCGGCCAGCTCCTCGTCCAGCGCCGCGTAGGCGTCCAGGCCGGCGGACCGGTCGTCGTCGCCCAGCCGGTCCCAGACCGCGCGGGACTCGGGGTTGCTGTAGATCAGGACCAGGTACTTCACCGAACCTCCGAAAAAACCCGTCCGGGGGATGTCGAGAACGCGCGCCCAGCTTCTACGTCCCCTGCGGAAGGCGCCCGACCGGGGCGCTCACCGGAGAGGAGCACCACCATGAGCCGGCACACCGACATCCGCGACCTGCTCGACGGGCGCGCCGCCGCGATGCGCGCGGGCGACGCCGACCGCCTCGTCGCCGACTACCTGCCCGACGCGGTCACCTTCACCCTCGCCCCGCCGCTGGCGCGCACCGCGCCCGAGGTGACCGACCCGGACGCGCTGCGGGCCTGGTTCGCGGGCTTCGACTCGGCGGTGGACTACGAGATCCGCGACCTGGAGGTCACCGCCGAGGGCGACCTGGCGTTCTGCCGCAGCCTCAACCGGATGTCGGCCGTGCCGCGCGGCCACGGTGAGGCGTTCGACCTGTGGTTCCGCTCCACGGTGTGCCTGCGGCGGGTCGACGGCGCGTGGCGCATCGCCCACGAGCACACCTCGACGCCGTTCCACATGGACGGCAGCTTCGGCGCGGCCCTGGACCTGGAGCCGTAGTCCCGACGGGGATGCCGCTCGCGGTGAGCGGCATCCCCCTACCTGCCGCCGTGGCGGCGCGGCCTCACTTCAGGTGCCGGGCGAAGAACCGGTTCGCGTCGTCGCCCTCGAAGCGCGGGACGCCGGTGTGCCCGCCCGTGTTGGCGTGCAGCGTCTTCTCCCGGGAGCCCAGGGCGTCGAACAGGTCCAGGGCCACCTGCCGGTCGTTCCCCTCGTCGTCCCACTGCAGCAGGACCAGCAGCGGGATGGCGACCTGCCGGGCCTCCGCGACCACGGCGCGGGGCACGTAGCTCCCGGCGAACAGGACGGCGGCCGCGATGCGCGGCTCGACCGCCGCCAGCCGGACGCCGATGGAGATCACCCCGCCCGAGAAGCCGACCGGGCCGGTGATGCCGGGCAGGTCGAGCAGGGCGTCCAGGGCGGCCCGCCACTCCGGGACGGCTTGGTCGACCAGCGGGAGGACGAGCCGGTCCACGACCTCGTCGTCGACCCGTTCACCGGCCTCCAGCGCCCGGCGCAGGTCGGCGCGGGCCTGGTCGGCGGCGGCGGACGGGGGCCGGTCGCCGCTCCAGGGCAGTTCGATGGTGGCCGAGGCGAAGCCCTCGGCGGCCGCGTGCCGGGCCCGGGCCGCCAACCGGGGGTGCATCGCGGACAGGCCGCCGGGGTGGCCGAGCAGGATCAGCGGGGCCGGCGCGGGTCCGGGCGTCCACAGGACGCCGGGAATCCCGTCGAGGGTGAACCGGCGTTCGAGGACGCCGGCGTCGAGGCGTTGTTCGGAGGTGAATCGCATGGTCTTGCCCTTCGGGAGTGCTCGTGGACGGCGCTCCCGGACGACCTATCGCCCGACCATGACCCCCGAGGGGAGCACCCATGTCGTTGCGCTCACGGGTACCACCTCCTCGTCCTCCGGCACGGCCTCCGGGAAGCTAGCAGCGGCCGTCGCGGCCCGCCACGGGTTTTCCGCGGACCACGGCGGGATCACGCCTCCGGCGCGGCGCGGTCGCGAACCCCGGCGACGGGCCGGTGCCGGCGCGTAGTGTCCGGATCTTCACGCAACCGACACCCCGAGCCGTCGCACGGCCGCGGCCCCAGTTGTCACGGGAGCAGATGTGAGCAGGATCGGATCCGACCTGAGCGGCGCGGCGAAGGCGCTGCGCGCGCTGCACGTGCCCGGCGCGCCGGTGGTGCTGCCCAACGCGTGGGACGTGTCCTCCGCGCGGGTCCTGGCCGAGGCCGGCTACCCGGCGGTGGCCACCGCCAGCGCCGCGGTCACCGCTGCCCTCGGCTACCGCGACGGGCACGGCATGCCCGCCGACGAGGCGTTCGCCGCCGTGCGCCGGATCGCCTCCGCCGTCGACGTGCCGGTGACCGCCGACATCGAGCGCGGCTACGACCTGCCGCCGGCGCGGATCGCGGCCCGGCTGGCCGAGGCGGGCGCGGTCGGCTGCAACCTGGAGGACTCCGACCCCGCCGCCCGGACCATGGTCGGGCTGGCCGAGCAGGTCGACTTCCTGGCCGCCGTGCGCGCCGCCGACCCCGACCTGGTGATCAACGCCCGGATCGACGTGCACGTCAACGGCGACGGGAACTTCGACGAGACCGTCCGCCGCGCCCTGGCCTACTTCGAGGCGGGCGCCGACTGCGTCTTCCCGCTGTTCCTGCCCGCCGATAAGGTCGCCGCGTTCGTCCAGGCGGTCGGCGGGCGCCCGGTCAACATCGGGCACGGCCCCGGCTCGCCCTCGCCCGCCCGGCTGACCGAGCTGGGCGTGGCCCGCGTCAGCTTCGGGCCCGGCCTGCACAACCTGCTCATGAGGCAGCTCAGGTCGATCGTCGGCGACATCAAGCGTGACGGCGGCAGCCCCTACGGCGGCTGAACTACCCGCCAGTAGCGCCCATTAGGGTGACCCGCATGCACGAGTGGGACACCGACACGCGGGTGGACGCGACGGGGGACGGGCGGTTCGCCGCCCACCTCACCGACCGGTGGGGCAGCGCCGGCGGCCGGCCCAACGGCGGCTACCTCGTCGCGTTCTGCCTGCGCGCGCTCGGCGAGGTGCTGCCCCACCCCGACCCGCTCGTCGTCGGCGCCCACTACCTGCGCCCCGGCGTCGTCGGCCCGGCCCGCGTCGACACCGAACCGGTGCGCGCCGGCCGCCGGATCTCCACCGGGGAGGCCCGCCTGACCTGCGGCGACCGCGAAGTGCTGCGGGTGGTCGCCTCCTACGCCGACCTCGGCGCGAGCTCCGGCCGCACCCTCGTGCTCGGCGAGGCGCCCGACCTGCCGCCGCCCGACGAGTGCGTCGACGCCTACGGCGGCCTGCGGCTGCCCGGCGTCACCGTCGCCGACCGCGTCGAGCTGCGCGCGCCCGAGCCGCACGGCTGGACCCGGGGCAAACCGACCGGCGCCCCGCGCACCGAGTTCTGGCTCCGCTTCGCCGACGGCCGCCCCGCCGACACCGCGAGCCTGGCCACGCTGGTCGACGCCGCTGCGCCCGCCGTGCTCGAACTCGGCGAGACCGACTCCGCCACCGTCGAGCTGACCGTGCACATCAGGGCCCGGCCCGCCGCCGGGTGGCTGGCCGCCCGCGTCACCACCCGGCACCTGGCCGGCGGCTACCACGAGGAGGACGTCGAGCTGTGGGACGCCACCGGTCGGCTCGTCGCCCAGTCCCGCCAACTCGCCCTGCTGGCCGACCAGTGACCCCCGCCGGCCGATAATCGGCGGCCCCACCGGCCCTCCCTGGATATCCTTGACCCAAATGAACCAGATGTCGCACCCCGACCTGCGCGAACGCCTGTCCGACCTGATGTCGCGGGACCAGCGCAGGCTGGCACGCAGGCTCGAGGGCGCGCGCAAGGTCCGCGACGGCGCGGCCCGCGCGGCCGTCCTCGCCGAGATCGAAGCCGAGGTCGAGGCCGCCGAGCTGCGCGTGGCCCTGCGCCGCGAGGCCGTGCCGAAGATCACCTACCCGGCCGAGCTGCCCGTCAGCACCCGCAAGGACGACATCGCCGCGCTCATCCGCGACCACCAGGTCGTGATCGTGGCCGGCGAGACCGGCTCCGGCAAGACCACCCAGCTGCCCAAGATCTGCCTCGAACTCGGTCGCGGCGTGCTCGGCCAGATCGGCCACACCCAGCCGCGCCGCCTCGCCGCGCGCACCGTCGCCGAGCGCGTCGCGCAGGAGCTGGACACCCCGCTGGGCAGCGCCGTGGGCTACAAGGTCAGGTTCACCGACCAGTCCGGCGAGGACACCCTGGTCAAGCTGATGACCGACGGCATCCTGCTGGCCGAGGTCCAGACCGACCGGCTGCTGTCGCGCTACGACACGATCATCATCGACGAGGCGCACGAGCGCAGCCTCAACGTCGACTTCCTGCTCGGCTACCTCAAGCAGCTGCTGCCGAAGCGGCCCGACCTCAAGGTCGTCATCACCTCGGCCACCATCGACCCGCAGCGCTTCTCCCGCCACTTCGGCGACGCGCCGGTCATCGAGGTCTCCGGCCGCACCTACCCCGTCGAGGTCCGCTACCGGCCCGTGGTCGACCCGGAGGACCCCGACGCCGACCCCGAGCGCGACCAGACGCAGGCCATCTGCGACGCCGTGCGCGAGCTGCAGGCCGAGGGGCCCGGCGACGTGCTGGTGTTCCTGTCCGGCGAACGCGAGATCCGCGACACCGCCGACGCCCTGGCCGCCCTGGAGCTGCGCGACACCGAGGTCCTGCCGCTGTACGCGCGGCTGTCGTTCGGCGAGCAGCACCGCGTGTTCCAGCCGCACCGCGGCCGCCGCGTCGTGCTGGCCACCAACGTCGCCGAGACGTCGCTGACCGTGCCCGGCATCAAGTACGTGGTCGACCCGGGCACCGCCCGCGTCTCCCGCTACAGCCACCGGCTCAAGGTGCAGCGGCTGCCCATCGAACCGGTCTCCCAAGCCTCGGCCAACCAGCGCAAGGGCCGCTGCGGCCGGGTGTCGGAGGGCATCTGCGTCCGGCTCTACAGCGAGGACGACTTCGACGCCCGCCCGGAGTTCACCGACCCGGAGATCCTGCGCACCAACCTCGCCTCGGTGATCCTGCAGATGACCGCCATCGGGCTGGGCGACATCGCCGCGTTCCCGTTCATCGACCCGCCCGAGGCCCGCAACATCAACGACGGCGTGCAGCTGCTGCAGGAGCTGGGCGCGATCCTGCCCGCCGAGCAGAAGCTGACCCCGCTGGGCCGCAAGCTCGCCCAGCTGCCCGTCGACCCCCGGCTGGCCCGGATGGTCATCGAGGCCGACCGCAACGGCTGCGTCCGCGAGGTCATGGTCATCGCCGCCGCGCTGTCGATCCAGGACCCGCGCGAGCGCCCGTCGGACAAGCAGCAGGCCGCCGACGAGTTCCACGCCCGGTTCAAGGACCCGGAGTCGGACTTCACCGCGTTCCTCAACCTGTGGCAGCACGTGCGCGAGAAGCAGAAGGAGCTGTCGTCCAACCAGTTCCGCAGGCTGTGCCGCAGCGAATTCCTGAACTACCTGCGGGTGCGCGAGTGGCAGGACATCTACCAGCAGCTGCGGCAGGTCGCCAAGACCCTCGGCGTGCACGTCAACGACCAGCCCGCCGACCCGCGCAACGTGCACCTGTCGCTGCTGTCCGGGCTGCTGTCGCACATCGGCGTCAAGGACGTGCCCAAGCGTGACCCGGGCAAGCGCGCCGCCACCGAGTACCTGGGCGCCCGCAACGCGAAGTTCGCGATCTTCCCCGGCTCCGCGCTGTTCCGCAAACCACCCCAGTGGGTGATGGCCGCCGAACTCGTGGAGACCTCCCGGCTGTGGGGCCGGATCGTGGCCAGGATCGAGCCCGAGTGGGCCGAGAAGCTGGCCGAGCACCTGGTCAAGCGCACCTACAGCGAGCCGCACTGGGAGGCCAGGCGCGGCGCCGTCGTCGCGCTGGAGAAGGTCACCCTCTACGGCGTGCCGATCGTGGCCTCCCGCAAGGTCAACTACGGGCGCATCGACCCCGAGCTGTCCCGCGACCTGTTCATCCGGCACGCCCTGGTGCAGGGGGAGTGGACCACCCACCACAAGTTCTTCCACCGCAACCGCGAGCTACGGGCCGAGGTCGAGGAGCTGGAGACCCGGGCCCGCCGCCGCGACATCGTCGTGGACGACGACACCCTCCACGACTTCTACGACCAGCGCGTGCCCGCCGACGTCGTGTCCGCCCGGCACTTCGACACGTGGTGGAAGAAGGCCCGGCACGCCCAGCCCGAGCTGCTGACGTTCGACAAGGCGATGCTGGTCAACGAGCGCGCCCGGGTCACCCCCGACGCCTACCCCGACGAGCTGCGCCGCGGCGGCCTCACCCTGCCGCTGACCTACCGGTTCGAGCCCGGCGCCGCCGTCGACGGCATCACCGTCGACCTGCCCCTGCCCGCGCTGACCACCCTGCCCGACGACTCGCTGTCCTGGCAGGTGCCCGGCCTGCGCACCGAGCTCGTCGTCGCGCTGATCCGCTCGCTGCCCAAGCCGGTGCGCCGCAACTTCGTGCCGGTGCCCGACGTCGCCGCCGCCGCGCTGACCGGCATCACCGACGACGAGCCGCTGCTGCCCGCGCTGGAACGCCGGCTGCGCGAGCTGACCGGCGTCGTGGTGGCGCGCGAGCAGTGGCAGCTCGACCAGGTGCCCGAACACCTCAAGCTCACCTTCCGCGTCGTGGACGAGGACGACCGCGAGCTGGCCCAGGGCAAGGACCTCGCCGCGCTCAAGCGCAAGCTGCAGGGCGAGCTGCGGCAGACCCTGGCCGCCGCCGCGGGCAACCTCGCCCGCACCGGCCTGACCACGTGGGACGTCGGCGACCTGCCCCGCACCGTGCAGCGGCAGCGGTCCGGCATCGTCGTCACCGCCTACCCGACCCTGGTCGACAAGGGCGACACCGTCGCGGTCGAGATCATGGACACGCCCGGGCGCCAGCGGCAGGCCATGTGGCGCGGCACCCGCCGCCTGCTGCTGCTCAACACCCCCTCCCCGGTCAAGACCCTGCAGCGCGGGCTGAACAACGCCGAGAAGCTGGCGCTGACCCGCAACCCGCACGGCGGCGTGGCGCCCCTGCTGGCCGACTGCATCTCCGCCGCCGTGGACGAGCTGCTGCGCGACGCGGGCGGCCCGGTGTGGGACCAGGCGGCGTTCGCCAAGCTCACCGAGCACGTCCGACGCGGCCTCGGCGAGACCACGTTCGACGTCGTGCACAAGGTCCGCCGGGTGCTGGAGGCCGCCCAGGACGTCGAGCTGCGGATCAACGGCGTGCGCGGCGCGGTGTTCGAGGAGTCGCTGGCCGACGTCCGGGCCCAGTTCGCCGGCCTGGTGCACAAGGGCTTCGTCACCGGGGCGGGCGCCGGCCGGCTGGTCGACGTGCACCGCTACCTGCAGGGCATCGCCCGCAGGCTGGAGAAGCTGACCGAGAACGTCCGCCGCGACCAGGAGTGGATGGACCGGGTGCACGCCGTGCACGCCGAGTACCGGGAACTGCGCGCCGCCCTGCCCGCCGACGAGCCCCACGAGGAGCTGGACGAGGTCCGGTGGATGATCGAGGAGCTGCGGCTGAGCTACTTCGCCCAGACCATCGGCACCCGCTACACCGTCTCCGACAAGCGGATCTTCAAGGCACTGGACGCCGTGCCGCGCTGACCTGCCCGCGACGGCGGCGCTCAGCGGCTACGACACCGGCACCTTCGCGACCTACGCCGGCGGCATCGAGGTCTACGGTGCGGCGGGCAAGTGCGTGTTCTTCTACGGACTGGTGGCGGTGAACGGGGTGAACTACGAGACCAGGTTCGGTCTGACCGGCAGCACCAGCGCCCCGGTCTGCTGGCTGCCGTAGCTCCCCCGACGGCCGGTGAAACGGATCACCCGGCCGCCCCGATAGGCCGGGGGTGAGCGCGGACTACTGCGACTGCGGCCAAGCGGCGACGGCCCGCTGCGTCCGCGACCGCACGACCACCTGCCACCGCCACCGCCGCCGCTACCCCGACCCGGTGGGCTGGTGGCTGGAGTGGGGCCTGATCGGCGCGCGACGCCTGGAGCGGTCCTCCGGGAACGCGTTGGAGGTGCGGACGGCGGCGGACGCGAAGGACCTGTCGCTGTGCCCGGACTGCTACGAGCACGTCCTCGCCGAGGCCGTCGCGGCACTGGCCGTCTCGCTGCGCGCCGCCGAGGGCGGCGCCCCCGACCGCGCGGCGGTCCGGTGCGCCCTCCTGGCCGCGTGGAGGGACAACGCCAACATGAGTCGCCCGGTCGGGCCCCGGGCCGTGGAGGCGGTGGCGGGCCGACGCCCGCCGTGGTTGGCCGATGGCCACGACCGGACGCTGGCGAACCTGTTCCTCCTCCTCGCCGGACAGCGCGGCGAGGAGGCGCCCCCGATCCGCGTGCGGCACCGAGGCGGGGCGACCCGCCGCACCTGGCTCGGCTCACGCCGGATCGAGCAGGTCACCACCCCGCTGCTGGAAACCCGCGGCTGGGCCTTCCCCTACCAGGACGCGGAACACGGTGACCGGGTGCTGTTCCTGGGCGAACGCGGCGCGGTCGTGCGCGACTTCACCCCTGAATGGCTCCCTGACGACGGCGTGATCACCCTCGGCGGCCCGCTCCAGGTCCGCCGCGAGGACGCCGTCGGCTTCCACCGCGCTGTCACCGGTCCCGCCAACGTCACCGCCGACCACGTCAACGTCACGTCCGAGCTGGTCAGGGGGATCGAGAGGATGCTGGGCGACAAGCGCACCTAGGCGACGCCCCGCAGCTGCACGACGACCACCGTGATGTTGTCGTGCCCACCGGCCCGCAACGCCACGTCGACCAGCTCCCGCGCCACCTCCACCGGCGGGACGCCGCGCGGCAGGACGGCCAGCAGGTCCTCCGGCTCGGGCACGTAGTTCCACAGGCCGTCGCTGCACAGCACCAGCAGCCCCGGCGTCTCCACCTTGAACGCCACCGTCTGCGGCGCCTCGATCCCCGAGTCCGCGCCCAACCACCGCGACAGCACGTGCGCCCGCCGGTCGGTCAGCGCCTCCTCCTCGGTCAGCACGCCCTCCGCGACCAGCTGCGCCGCCCACGTGTCGTCCGTGGTCAACCGCGCCGCGCCCGTCTCGCCCACCAGGTACGCGCGGCTGTCGCCGACCCAGCCCACCGTCGCCGAGCCGTCGTGCACCACCGCCGACACGAACGTGCAGGACGGCGCCACCTCGGCCGCCTCCGGCCGGGCCAGCCTGCCCACCGCGTCGTTCGCCGCCAGCACCGCGTCGGTGGTCAACGCCTCGGCGTCCATCCCGGACTGCAACCCCGTCAGCAGCACGTCCGCCGCCGTGTCCACCGCCAGCTGCGACGCCTGCTCGGCCCGCTCCGACGACGCCACCCCGTCGCACACCACGACCGCGACCCCACGACCCCGGACCCGGCCGAACGCCATCGAGTCCTCGTTGCGCTGCCGCCGCCTGCCCCGGTCGCTCACCCCGGCCACCCCGGGCAGCACGAACTCCACCCGGTCCCGCGCCGACGGCCGCGCCCGCCCGCACTGGTCGCAGCACCCGTCCGCGTCGAACTCCTCACCGCCGCACCCGCACATCGGCGGCCACTGCGCGCCCGGACCACCCACCGGTGTCCGCTGCACGCGCAGGTTGCGCCCGCACGCCTCGCAGAAGCGGTCCTTCGCCGACACCGGCGACGCGCACTCGGGACAGGATTCCATGTTCACCGACATTCTGGGCTTCACACCAACGTCCTGGGCCGGACCGCGTTCGCGCGGTCGACGAGAGCGATGCGCTCCTCCGGGGTGTCGGCCAACCGCGCCAGCAGCCGGTAGCAGCGCTCCAGCCCCAACCTCAGCCCCACCTCGTTCAACTCGCAGTCCAGCAGCTTCCCCGCGGGCGAGGACCCGGTGCCCGGCAACGACTCCAACGCCACGTCCAGCAACTCCACCGTCAACCCGGTCCGCCTCGCCACGTCCAACTCCAACCCGGACAGCCTCGCACCGGCCGCCACCACCTCCGCCAGCGCATCGGCCACACCCGTACCACCCGCGCAGTCGCGGGCCGCGCCGATCTGCGCGCGCACCGCCGCGACCTGCGCCGCGACGTGGTGCACCGACGTGTCCGGCACCGAGTGCAGCACGTCCACCGCGGCCTCCCGCTCACCCCGCGCCAGCAGCACCCGGGCCAACCCGAACGCCGCCGACACGAACGAGTGATCGGTGCGCCACACCACCTCGTACCCGGCCGCCGCCGCGACGTCGTCACCCGAGGACTCCGCGCACACCGCCACCGCCAGCTTCGGCGCCGCCTCGCCCGGCAGCGCGTCGCGCACCCGCTCGAACGCCGCCCGCGCCTGCTCCACCCGGCCGTCCACCAGCGCGGCCACGCCCCGGTACCAGCCGGGACGCCAGTCGTCCGGCGCGGGCGTGCGCGGGTCGTCCAGGTCGTCGTGGCCGAACGGCGAGGCCAGCGCGTCCAGCTCGACGACCGCCTCGGCCACCCGGCCCGCCTCCACCAGCGCCCGCACCACCTGCAGCCGCACCTCCACCGTCTGCACCGGCGCCACCCGCAACGCCGCCACCACCTGGTCCGGGTCACCGGTCGTCGCCGCGGTCGCCAGGAACCCGGCCGCCGCGTCGGAGGTGTCCACCTGCGGCACCGGCAGCCCGGTCGCCGCCGCCCGCGCGTCCAACCCGCCCTCCGCGCCGAACGCCCGCCGCTCCGGCGTGAACTGGTGCGACACACCCGGCCGCGGCACGCCGTCCTGCTGGGCCAGCACCTCGCGCAGCACGCCGGTCAGCTGCTCGGCCATCTCCTCCGCGGTGGCGAACCGCTGCTCCGGGTCCGGGTCGGTGGCCCGCAGCAGGAAGCGGTGCAGCGAGTCGTGCCGGCGCAGCAGCGGCTGCTCCTCCGGGCCGGGCAGCGAGTTCCGGTGCTCGCCGCGGAAGTCGAACCCGAAGCTCATCACCGCCAGCGCCCGGCCGACGGTGTACAGGTCGGAGGCCACCGACGGGCCGTCGGTGCCGATCTCCGGCGCCTGGTAGCCGATCGTGCCGTAGATGGGGGAGTGCCGGTCGCCGATGCGCCGCACCGCGCCCAGGTCGATCAGCTTCAACTGCTCCTCGGTCTGGATCACGTTGTCGGGTTTGAAGTCGCAGTACAGCAGACCGACGCCGTGCAGGTAGCCGAGGGCGGGCAGCACCTCCAGCGCGTAGGCGATCGCCTGCGGCACGGGCAGCGACCCGGTGCCCGTGCCGTCGGCCCGCAACTGCCGGATCATGTCCTTGACCGATGTGCCGCCGACGTACTCCATCACGATGTAGTCGACCAGCTCGCCGCTGACCCGGTCCGCGTGCCGGACGAAGTTGTGGATCTTGACGATGGTCGGGTGCTCCACCTCGGCCAGGAACCGCCGCTCCGCCATCGCCGCGGCCATCGCGTCCGCGTCACCGGAGTCCAGCAGGCCCTTCAGCACCACCCACCGGTCGCTGACCGCGTGGTCGGCGGCCAGGTAGATCCAGCCGAGCCCGCCGTGGGCCAGGCAGCCCAGCACCTCGTACTGGTCGTGCAGCACCTCGCCGGGCGCGAGCTTCGGCGTGAACGAGTAGTGGTGGCCGCAGTGCGCGCAGAAGCCCTCCACCCGGCCGGGCACGCCGTCCCGGCTGCGGCCGACCTCCTTGCCGCAGCTGGAGCAGAACCGCTTCGCCTCCGGCACCTCCGGATCGGTCAGCACGGCCGCCTTGGGGTCCCGGTACGGCACCCGCGGCACCTCCACCAGGCCCGCGCCCAACCGACCGCGCCCCGACGACCGGGTCGGCGCCGACGCCCGCCGCGACCGCCCGGCCGAGGACGCGGCGACCGACCAGGGCGCCGTGCCGGGCCCGCTGCCCCGCCCGGTCGCGGGACCGGTCAGCGGTCCGCTGTACGCGCCGGTGGCCCGCCCGCTGTCGACACCGGGCCCTCGGTACTCACCGGTCGCAGGGCCGCTGTCGGCGTCAGGCTCGCCGTCAGAGCTGGTCGCGGAGCCGCTGCCCGCGTCAGGCCCGTAATACGCGCTGGTCACGAGGCCGCTGTCGGCTTCAGGTCCGGAGTACTCACCGGTCGCGAGGCCGCTGTCGGCGTCAGGGTCCCCGTGCGCGTCCGTGCTCATCGCGCCCCCGTCCCGCCCGACCCCACGCCCCACCGCCGCGCCCGCCCCCTCCGCACCCGACTCACCCACACCCGATTCCGCCACATCGGGAAAACGTCCCGGCCGCCCCCTGAGTGCCCCGCCCCCTTCACCGCCGACCACGGTCAGTCCCGGTACACGGCGACCGGAGGAGCCGGCGGACCGCCGAGCCACCGCTGGTGCAGCCGCGCCCACGTGCCGTCCGCCCGCAGCCGCTCCAGCAGGGCGTTGACGAACCGCACGAAGTCCTCATCCGCCTTCGGGAACGCCATCCCGTACGGCTCGGCGGTGAACTGCGGCCCCACCACCTTCGTGTAGGGGTCCTGCGCGGCGAACCCGGCCAGGATCGTGTCGTCGGTCGAGATCGCGTCGACCTGCCCCTGCTGGAGCATCACCAGGCAGTCCGTCCAGTTCGGCACCGACACCGGCACCGGCCGCACGGGCGCGGCGGCGACGTTGGCCAGCGAGCTGGAGCCCTTCGTCGCGCACACCCGCTTGCCGCCGAGCGAGTCGATGCCGGTCGCCTCGGAGCTCGACGGCACCATCACCCGCTGCCCGGCCTGCAGGTACACCGACGAGAAGTTCACCCGCTGCCACCGGTCGCAGGTCACCGTCATCGTGCGCACCACGATGTCGACCGCGCGGTCCTCCAGCGCCGGGATGCGCTGCTCGGAGGTCAGCACCTTGAACTGGATCGCGGTCGGGTCGCCGAAGACGGCCCGCGCGACCTCCCGCGCCAGGTCGACGTCGAAGCCCTCCAGCTCGCCGGAGAACGGGTTGCGGAACCCCATCAGGTACGTGTTCTGGTCCACGCCCGCGATCAGCCGGCCCTGCGCCCGGATCCGCGCCATGGTCGACCCGGCGGGCAGCTGCGCCGGGTCGGGCAGCGGACCGGTCGGGCGCAGGCTCGCCGTCGGGTCGCACGACGCCGGCGGCACGGCGGCCGGGCTGGGCGGCTCGGTCAGCTCCACCGCCTCCGCCGGGCGCGGCGGCACCGGCGAACCGCCGCCGATCGGCGGCGCCCCGCTGGGCACGGGCGCGCACGCCGCCAGCAGCACCGCCAGGACCGTCACCACCGGTAGCCGCCTCACAGGTACTCCTTCAGCCGCTGCCACAGCCCGAGCGTGGAGGCCACCGCCGCCAGCAGCGCCAGCACCACCACCGCGGACTCGGCCCCGCCCAGCCCGGCCCGCGCCCGCCCGATCGCGTCGGTCAGCTCGGCCCGCGCCGCGTCGATGGCCTCCACCAGGTCCGAGTCCAGCGCGTCGAACGCCGTGGCCGCACCGGCCGCGTCCTGCCCCAGGGCCAGCGCCACCGCCGACGTGTGGTCGCCGTCCTCGTCGGCGGCGCGGACCTCGCGGTGCGCCTGCTGCCACTGCGCGTGGTGCTCGACCGCCTCGACCACCGCCGGCGTGCCGTTCAGCGCCCGCACCCGGCCCAGCAGGTCCTCCAGCACCCCGTCGGCCTCGACGTACTCCCGGTCGTAGTCCTCGCCGCTGCCCCGCGCCACCAGCGTCAGCGTCTCGCCGCCGCGCGCGGTCAACGTCGCGATCCTGGCCCGGGCCAGCAGGTCGACCACCGTCGCGCGGTCCTTGCTGGCGGAGGCGTTGACGACGACCACCACGCTCGCCACCAGCACCCACAGCAGCGAGACCGCGGTCAACGCGGTCGCCACCACCAGACCGGGGTTGAGCAGCCGGTTCGTCCGGCGGGTCAGGTACCGCTGGGCGAGCACCAGCACCACCAGCGCGAGCACGCCGAGCAGGACCTCCAGCCACGGCAGCGACCCGGCGTCCTCCAGGTCGCGCACCACCTTGCCGGTCTCCACCCCGTACAGCTCGCGCGCGGCGGGCAGCATCCGCTCCCGCATCAACGCCGACGCCTCGCGCAGGTACGCCGCGCCCACCGGGTTGCCCTGCCGGTTGTGCGCGCGTGCCGTCTCGACCAGGCCCGTGTACACCGGCAGCTGGCCCGACAGCGTCGACAGCGCCTCGGCCAGCTCGGGTGAGCGGGTCAGCTCGCTCGTCGCCGCCGACAACGCCGCTGCGGCCTTGGCCACGTCCGCCTCGTACCGGCTGCGCAGCCTCGACGACTCCACCCCGCCGGACAGGAACGCGCTGGCGGCGGTGGCGTCCGCGTCGGCCATCGCCCGGTAGACCTCCTGGGCGGCGAACGCCAGCGGCTCGCTGCGGTCGGCCAACGCCTCCAGCGCGGCCGTCCGGCGCTGCACGGCGGTCGCGGTCAGCGCGCCGACCAGCAGGCCGACCACGATCAGCACCAGCGCGAGCAGGCTCAACCGGCCGGGCGTGCTGTGGGCAAGGCCGGTCACCCGGCGCAGGGCGCCGCCGTTCCGCCGGGCCTCGACCAGCACGACCGCCCCCTTCCCGAGGTGATCGGCGCCACACGCCACTCGGGACAGCGTAGATCGAAGTCCGGCCGACCGGGTCGTGATCGTCGCCGCCCGGCGCGCCGGTGGCAGCCGTTCGGGTGACCGCTCACCCGCTCCTCTGCGCGGCCGGCCGCTCAGCCCCGCCCGAGCCGGTCCCGCGCCTGCATCAGCGCCTGGCCGAGCAGGTTCAGGCCCCGCCAGGTGGCCGGGTCCGCGGCGCGCGGGTCGTCGGCGGCCAGCCCGATGCCCCAGATCCGGTCCATCGGGCTGGCCTCGACCAGCACCCGGTCGCCGGTGCCCAGCAGGAACCCGCGCAGGTCGTCACGCGCGCCGAACTTCGCCACGTTCCCGCGCACCACGAGGTCCAGCCGGTTGGCCACCCACGTGTCCTCGTCGAACCCGCGCACCTGGCGGCCCAACGTCCGCGCCTCGCGCGGCGTGGTCGCGGCGAGCACCGCCGCGGCGGTCTCGTCGTCGCCGAACAGCACCGCCTTGCCGTGCATCATGAAGTGCTCGGCCGTCCGGAAGGTGCGGCCGTCCACCGCGAACGACCCCTCCCACCACTGGCTCAGGCACTCCTCGCCGATCGGCGCGCCGGGCCGGGCGTCGGGCCTCCAGAAGAACAGGTACTCGGTCATGGGCGCGAACGGTGTCACACGACCCCGCCGCCGCACGACACCGTTTCCGCGGCGCTAGCGCGGCGGCAGGGGCAGCGGGATGGAGGGCAACCCGTCCATGCTGACCGCGTTGAACTCCTTCTTCTCGCAGTACGCGGCGAACTCCTCGTCCGTCTTGCGGCCGAAGTACTCCGCGTGCAGCCCCCGCTCCTCGCGGTAGTCCATGAACGGCACGGCGAACCCGCAGGTGTCGCTGATCAGCTTCGCGGTCACCACCACGACCGCGCGCAGCGCGGGACCGTCCGCGTCGCCGAACCCGGCCACCAGCTCGGCGAACCTCGGGTCGTCGCGGAACACCGGCTCGCCCGTGCCGTGCACCCGCACGATGTTCGGCGGACCGTCGAACGCGCACCACATGAGCGTGATCCGGCCGTTCTCCCGCAGGTGGGCGATGGTCTCGGCGTGGCTGCCGCCGAAGTCCAGGTACGCCACCCGCTGCTCGTCCAGCACCCGCCACGTGCCCTTGCGGCCCTTGGGCGAGAGGTTCACGTGCCCGTCCGCCGACAGCGGCGCGGTCGCCGTGAAGAACACCGGCTGGTCCTCGATGAACTCGCGCAGGCGGCCGTCGATCCGCTCGTAGGTCTTCCCCATGCCGCCAGTATCGCCGCACGTGAGCCGTCCACGGCTTCCGACCGGCTCCCGGGCGTGGCCAGTCTCCCAGCTCATGGGACGTGGCACCGGGGCAGGCCGGCTCGTCCGGGCGGCGCCGGTCGATGGACGACCCCTCGGCGCTGTGCCGCGCACTCGACTTCTCGCCCCTGGTGGGTGACACGGGCGGCGGCGGGGGAGCGGCTGTCCGGTGGGTGAGACCGGCGGTCCTCGCCGATCGGGCGGTCGGTGTTCGTGGCCGGCGGAACCCCGTTGCCCCTCGCGGCGCAGTGGCACCAGACTCCGGCCATGACCCCCGAGATCCGCCGCTCCCTGGTCCAGCACTCGCGGTTGCGCCAGGACCCGAACGCGGTGCTGCGCCGCGTGCTCGACCGCGTCCCGCCCGGCACCCCGCCGGACGAGCCGGTCCGGGAGCTGGAGCGGCGGATCGCCGACCTGCTCGGCAAGCCGGCGGCGTTGTTCTTCCCGACCGGCACGATGGCCCAGCAGACCGCGCTGCGGGTGCACGCCGAGCGCACCGGCCGCCGCACGTTCGCCGCCCACCCGCAGTGCCACCTCGCGGTGTGGGAGGACGAGGGCCACCACGCGGTGCACGGCCTGCGCCTGAAAGCCGTCGGCGACCGCCACGACCTGATCTCGCTGGACGACCTGGCCGAGGTCCGCGAGCCGATCGCCGCCCTGCTGCTGGAACTGCCGCAGCGCGAGATCGGCGGCCTCCTGCCCACCTGGGACGACCTGGTCGCGCAGACGGGGTGGGCCCGGGAGCGCGGCGCGGCGGCGCACATGGACGGCGCCCGGCTGTGGGAGGCGCAGACCTGCTACGAACGGCCGTTCGCCGAGATCGCGGGCCTGTTCGACACCGTCTACGTGTCCCTCTACAAGGGCCTCGAAGGCGTGCGCGGCGCGGTCCTGGCGGGCGACCGGGAGACGATCGACGCCGCGTCGGTGTGGCGGCGCAGGCTCGGCGGCGCCACCCCGGACTCGTGGCCGGCCGCCGTCACCGCCCTGATGGGACTGGACGAGGTGCTGCCGAGGATGGCCGAGTTCCGCGACCACGCCCGCGCCATCGCCGCCGCGATCAACGCCGACGGCTACGCCCGCACCCGCCCCGAGGTGCCGCAGACGCCGCTGTTCCACGTCCACCTGCCCGCGTCGAAGGACGCCGTCGCCGCCGCGGCGAAGCGGATCCTGGAGGAGACCGGCGTCGAGCTGCCGCAGCGGCCCAGGTCGTCGCCGGACCCGGCGCGGTGCAGCATCGAGCTGACCATCGGCGTGGTGTCGCTGGAGTTCACCCCGCAGGAGGTGGCCGACCTCATCCGCCGACTGCGGTGAGCCGGTCGCGCAGCAGGTCGCGCTCGGCGTCGTTGCCGGCCAGGTCCAGTGCCCGCCGGTAGTCCGCGGCCGCCTCCGCGTCCCGGCCCAGCCGGTGCAGCAGGTCGGCGCGCACGGCGTGCAGCAGGTGGTAGCGCGCCATCGAACCGCCCGACGCCAGCGCGTCGACCAGCGCCAACGCCGCCTCCGGACCTTCGACCTCGGCCACCGCGACGGCCCGGTTCAACGCGACCACCGGGCTCGGCGTCAACGCCAGCAGGTGGTCGTACAGCAGCACGACCTGCCGCCAGTCGGTGGGCGGCGGGTCGCTGTGCACCGCGTTGATCGCCGCCTGCACCTGGTACGGGCCGGGCCGGCCGCGGCGCAGGCACCACCGCACCAGCTCCCGGCCCTCGGCCACCAGCGCCCGGTCCCAGCGCGAGCGGTCCTGCTCGGCCAGCCGCACCAGCCCGCCGTCCGGGCCGGTGCGAGCCGGGCCGCGGGCGTGCAGCAGCAGCATCAGCGCCAGCAGCCCGACGACCTCCGGCTCGTCGGGCACCAGCTCGACCAGCACCCGGCCGAGGCGCACCGCCTCCGCGCACAGGTCCGCGCGCACCAACGCGCCCGAGCTGGCCGAGTAACCCTCGTTGAACACCAGGTAGACCACGGCGAGCACGGCGCGCAGCCGGTCGGGCAGCTCGGCCTCGGCGGGCACCCGGTAGGGGATGCGCGCGTCCCGGATCTTCGCCTTGGCCCGCACCAGCCGCTGCGCCATCGTCGCTTCGGGCACCAGGAACGCCCGCGCGATCTCCGCCGTGGACAGCCCGCCCAGCAGCCGCAGCGTCAACGCCACCCGGGCCGCCGGGTTCAGCGCCGGGTGGCAGCAGGTGAAGATCAACCGCAGCCGGTCGTCGCCCACCGCGTCCACCTCCACCCGCTCCCCGTGGGCGTGCAGCAGCGCGGACTGCGCCTGCCGGTCGTCGCGCTTGGCCTCCCGGCGCAGCCGGTCGACCGCCCGGTTGCGGGCCGTGGTGATGATCCAGCCCGCCGGGCTCGGCGGCACGCCGCTGCCCGGCCAGCGCCGCGCGGCCTCGGCGAACGCGTCCTGGACCGCCTCCTCGGCGATGTCGATGTCGCCGAAGACGCGGACCAGGACGGCCACCGACCGGCCGTACTCGGCCCGGAAGACCTGTTCGACCGCGGTCACGCCGTCAGCCCGCGAACTCCTGGAACGGCCGCACCTCCACCGGCAGCGTGCACGCCACGCTCAGCCGGCGGCCCCACTCCAGCGCGGCGTCCAGGTCCGGCACGTCGATGATGTTGAACCCGCCGATGTACTCCTTGCTCTCGGTGAACGGGCCGTCGGTCACGACCAGCTCGCCGTCCTCCCGCGGCCGCAGCGTGGTCGCCGTCTCCGGGGCGTGCAGCCCGCCGGCGAACACCCACACGCCCGCCTCGCGCATGTCGGCGTCCACCGCCTGCACGTCCTTCATGATCCGCTCCAGCACCTCCTGGTCGGGGATGCCGTAGCCGGCGGGCTCGATCACGCTGATCAGGTACTGGGTCATCTCGTGCTCCTCGGGTCGGGGGTTTCCGCACCACCTACACGAACGGCCGGCCACCACATCGACACGACGCCGGAAGAAATTTCGAACCGCTCACCCGTGGTGCTCCAGGACGGCGGTCAACAGCCGCGCCAACTCCTCCCGCTCGGCCGTCGACAGCGGCTCCAGCAGCGCTTCCTGGGCCTGCCCCAGCACCCGGTCCAGGTGCCGCAGGTGGGCCAGCCCCGCCGGGGTGGCGGTCACGGTGTTGCGCCGCTTGTCGCCGGGGTCGGGCCTGCGCTCCACGAACCCCTTGTCGGCCAGCTCGTTGACGGTCGCCACCACGTCGCTGCGGTCCACTCCGCCCCGCCGCCCGAGGTCCGCCTGGCTGGCCGGGCCGAACTCGTCCAGGGCGGCCAGCAACGAGTAGTGGTACCGCCGCGCGTCGGCCGTGCCCAACGCCTCCGACACGAGCCGGTGCGCGTGGGTCGTGGTCTGACCGAGCAACCAGCTCACCGTGCCGCGCAGCCGCTGGGGCGCGCCCGAGGTCTCCATGCGACCGCAGTCTACCCACTTGTTGGTTCCCCCAACGATTGGAGTGACCGCTGTGCCGGAAGACCGATCAGTTTCCGCGCCGCGCCCGTCTGTACGTGTGGAACCAACTCACGGAAGGCCGGCACGATGCGAAAATTGATCTTCGGCATGAACGTGTCCCTGGACGGCTACACCGCCGCGCCCGGCGATGACATCGGCTGGAGCACGCCGAGCGACGAGCTGTTCCAGTGGTGGCTCGACCGGGAGCGGGAGATCGGCCTGTCGCTGTACGGGCGCAAGCTGTGGGAGACGATGAGCTCCCACTGGCCGACCGGCGACCAGCGGCCCGGCGCCACCCCGGCGGAGGTCGAGTTCGCGCGGAACTGGCGGGACACGCCGAAGGTCGTGTTCTCCTCGACCGTCGACCGGGTCGACTGGAACACCCGCCTGGTCACCGGCGACCCGATCGCCGAGATCACCCGGCTCAAGGCCGGGGACGGCGCCCCGATGGGCATCGGCGGCGCGACGCTCGCCGGGGCGGCCGCGCGGGCCGGGCTGGTCGACGAGTACCAGCTGGCGACCCACCCCGTCCTGGTCGGCGGCGGCACGCCGTTCTTCACCGCGCTGGACAACCGGGTGGACCTGGACCTCGTGGAGGCGCGGACGCTCCCCGGCGGCGTGGTGCTGACCCGGTACGAGACGAGGCGCTGACCGCGGCCGTGCGCTGGACTCGTGGACGCTCGGGACACGGGCGATCACAGCGTCGGGGGCAGGTCCAGCCACGGCTTGTCGGTGGCGTCGAACCCGGTGAGCTCGGCGATCCTCCCGTTGACGACGTGCAGCACCGCGATGGCGAACAGCCGGTGCTGCGGGTCGTCGGGGGTGCGGAGGTACAGCGCGGCGGCGGGCATCAGGTTGACCGTCGTGGTGATGCCGCGCCAGTCGTCGTGACCGCGCTGGAAGAGGCCGCCGGAGACCCAGCCGTCCACCGCGTCCTGGGCCGTCGTGGTCACGGTCCCCGGATCGGGCAGCATCGCGAAGCGCAGGTCGTCACGCAGCAGGGAGGTCAGCCCGTCGAGGTCGTTGCGCTCGTGGGCGTCGATGTACGACCTCACCGCGCCGCGCTCGGCATCCGACAGCTCGTGGGTGGCAGGGCTCCTCCAGTCGAGGCGGCGGCCGGGCAGCCGCTCGCGCACGGTCACGCGCGCCCGCTGCAGTGCGCTGGTCACCGACGCGGTGGTCAGGTCGAGGGTGTCGGCGGCCTTCGACGCGGGCCAGCCGAGGACGTCGCGCAGGATGAACACCGCCCGCTGCCGCGGCGGCAGGTGCTGCACGGCGACGATGAACGCCAGCTCGATCGTCTCCCGCGCCACCACCGACTCCTGCGGGTCCTCGGGCAGCATCCGGTCGGGGTACGGCTGCAGGTGCGGCACCTCCGAGGCCACGTCCGGCAGCTCGGGTGCGCGGCGGTTGCGCTTCTCCAGGAAGTCGAGGCAGGCGTTCGTCGCGATCCGGTACAGCCAGGTCCGCAGCGCGGCGTGTCCCCTGAACGACTCCCGCTTGTCCCACGCCCGCAGGAACGTCTCCTGCGTCAGGTCCTGGGCGTCCTCGTAGTTCGCGAGCATCCGGTAGCAGTGCACCTGCAGCTCACGCCGGTAGCGCTCCGTGAGGAGCGCGAACCGCGCCGTGTCGCCTGAGCGGACCGCCGAGACGAACGGGGAACCGTCCCCACCCGGCAGCCTGTCGTCGGTCATGGTCATCAATCCTTCCACCGGTGCGAGGCGTCACCAGGACCGACGACGCGGCGGAGGACTTCTGATCGGTGACGCCGCTGACACCGGAGCCGGGGGTCTCAGGCGTGACCGCCGATGGTGACCTCGTCGATGGTCAGCTCCGGCCGTCCCTCCAGGAACTCCCTAGATCAGACCGGGGTGGCCGAACTGCGCGATCCGCAGCCCGCCCTCCACCACCACCGTGTCGACCAGCCGGAACCCCAGGCCCTCGTACAACTCGATGGCGGGCGCGTTCGCCGCACCCGTCGACACGATCGCCGGACCGCCCTCCGCCATCACCTGCTCCACCAACCGCCGCGCGAACCCGAGCCGGAAGTGGCTCGGCGCGACGCCGAGCCGGTCGATGTCCAGCACGCCGTCGACCTTCGCGAAGCCGACGAACGCCACCAGCTCGTTGTCGACGTACCCGCCGAGCCACCGCAGCGGCAGCAGCCTGATGTCGTCGACGGACTCGTGCAGCGCCGGGATGGCCGTGCTGCCGATCATCTCCGCCTCCACCGCGTAGGACTGCAACGCGATCCGGCGCACCGCCTCCACCGTCACGTCGTCGGTGAGGTCCAAGGGAACGATCATGCGGCCACCCTTTCCACGATGGAACCGCCGGTTACCCCGCGGGAATCACCATGGAACACGACGGATGTCTCAGCTGGGGTGCTCGGTGTCGGGGCGGCTCGTCGCCAACGCTGCCACGGTGTGGAGGACCGCTGCGGCGGCCTGCGGATCGTCGGGGATCTCGGCGCGGCTCGCGTCGGCGATGCGGGTCAGGAGTCCTCGCAGTGCGCGCGCGTCGCGGTCGAGCCGGTCGGCGCGCTCGGTCTTCGCGCCCAGCTGCCGGTCGAGTTCGGCGATGCGCCCGTCCAGCTGCGCCCGGACGGCGGCGGTCTCGTCGCGGGCGGCGGTGAGGGCGCGTTCGGTGTCGGCGGTGATCCGGTCGACGCGCTCGGTCGCGTCGCGGCGGGCTAGCTCGACGTCGTGGGCCGCCTTCTGCGCGGCCCGTTCGGCTTCGGCCCGGTACTGGTCGGCGTGCTCCTGGGCGGCGGCGAGTCGGCCTCGGAGGGTCGCGGCGGTTTCGCGTGCCTCGGCGGCGGCGGTGTCGGCGCGCTGCACGCGGGCGTCGGCGGCGGTGACAGCGGCGGCGATCGCGGTCTCGGCACGCGTGGCGGCCTGCTCGGCTTCCCTCGCGGCGGCGTCGCGTTCGGCGGTCAGCCGTTGCTGGGCCAGGAGCGCGGCCTGCTGTTCGCGTTCGGCTCGCTCCTGGGCACGCGCGGCCTGGTCACGTTCGGCGCGGGCCTTCCGGGCCTGGCGCAAGGCTTCATCCCGCGCCGCCTCGGCCGCTTCTCGCGCGGCAACCGCCCGGTCACGTTCATCGACCGCCTCCGCGGCAGCGCGCTCAGCAGCTTCCACTCGATCCAGCAGCTCATCGCGCAGGGCGCCGATCAGCTCCCGCCCGGTCTGCAACGTCTCGGCGAGGTCCTGAACCGGCTCCCACACGTCGTCCAACTGCCCGGCGATGTCCAACACGGTCTGCCGCAACGCCGCCGCACCACCCGTGGCCTCCACCGCCCGCGCCGCGACCCGCTCCGCCCGCGCCCGGGCCTGGCAGTCGCGGACATCGGCGGGGCAGTAGCGGGGCGGCCTGCCGGTCGGTCGCCGCGCGACCACCGGCCGACCGCAGTAGGCGCACTTCCTGCTCCGCGCCGCGTCCCCGACCTGCACTTCGACCTCTGTTGTCACCGGTTCAGCGTAGCAGGGTTTCCGTTTACAGAAATCAGTATCATACGAGAGTTATCGACTCCAGAAACTTGATGGCTGAACTTACCGAGATAACTGGCCTTATGTCGGAAAGTTGATCCTAGGGTCGGACACTGGGCCGAACGGGCGTATGAGGCTCGCGAAAAACTAGAGTGTCGTCACCGTGACGAAACTCGGTGCTGTGACGGGATGGCCGGGAACGTCACTCTTCCGGCGGGCGAACCCTCGCCACGAGCGCATAGCGGTGCGGGCGGCGGGTAGGTCCGGGGCGGATCGCCACATCGTCACGGAGTTCGGAGCAGCGCGATGACCGACGTTATTGACTCCAAACTGGCGCGCCGGTTCGACGCCTTGGACGCGAACGACGACGGCATGATCGGCAAGGAGGAGTTCGTGAAGTTCCTGCGCGAGAACCAGCGGTGCGGCCGGGCGTCGAGGTGCGCGATCCCCTCGGCGCCCGGCCGGGCGTCACACGCCGCTCAGCCGGTGGCGGAGCCGAACCATCGCGGCAGTGAGGTGAGCAGGGCCTGCTGGTCCTCGCCGACCCACGCCACGTGACCGTCCGGGCGCAGCAGCACGGCGGGGACGTCCAGGTCCTCGTCGGCGGCGATGACGTCCACGACGTGGTCGACCCGGTCCTCCCAACCCGCAACCGACAGCCGACCGCCCTGGTCGAGCAGCAGGCCGCGACCGCCGTGCATCAGCCCGTAGAGCCGGCCCCGCCCGAGCGCCACGTCCCGCAGCCGCCGACCGACCAGCTCGTGCCCGCCGCCGAAGTCGTAACGGATCCCGATCCCGGTCACCTTTTCGATCAGGTAGTGGTTCACCTCCTCGAAGTCCAGCAGCTCCGAGAACAGCCGGCGCACCGCCTGAGGTCCCGGTTCGACGGAGGTCAGCTCGGCCTGCGCGCGGGTGAGGTCCAGGACGTCGGCGGCCACCGGGCGCCGTTCGGTCTGGTAGCTGTCCAGCAGGCCCTCCGGAGCCCAGCCGCGGACCTCGGCGGCGAGCTTCCAGCCCAGGTTGAACGCGTCCTGGACACCGAGGTTGAGGCCCTGGCCGCCCATCGGCGGGTGGATGTGCGCCGCGTCGCCCGCCAGCAGCACCCGGCCGCTCCGGTAGCGCTCGGCCAGCCGGGTGGCGTCGGTGAAGCGGGACAGCCAGCGCGGCGAGCGCATGCCGAAGTCGGTGCCGGCGAGCTTGCGCACCTGCTGCTTCAGCTCGTCCAGGGTCGGCGGCGCGGTGCGGTCCTCGACCACGTGCTCGGCGGGTGCGACGGCGCGGTAGAGGCCGCCCCCGATCGGGCCGACGCCGAACGCCCGGTGCGTCTTGCGGACCTCCGCCACCACGGCTTCCACCTCCTCCTGCGGCGCGTCGACCTCCAGCTCCCCGAGCAGCCACTCGTTGGCGGCCGGTTCGCCGGGGAAGTCGATGCCGAGCAGCTTGCGCACCGCGCTGCGGCCGCCGTCGCAGCCGACGAGGTAGCGCGAGCGCAACCGCGTGCCGTCGGCCAGGTCGACGGTCACCCCGTCGTCGTCCTGGCTCACCCCGACCAGTTCGCAGCCGCGCCGGATCTCGGCGCCCAGTTCGACGGCGTGCTCGGTCAGCAGGCGGTCGGTGGTGGTCTGGGGAATCCCGAGCAGGTACCGGTGCGCGGTGTCCAACCGTTCCGGCGACGGGGTGAGGATTCCGGCGAAAGAACCGCGCAGCGGGTATTGCGCGCCCTGGGCGAGGAACCGGTCCAGCAGGCCGCGCTGGTCCATCACCTCGATGCTGCGCGCGTGCAACCCGAGCGAGCGGACGATGCCGGTCGGCTCCTCGTCCTTCTCCACCACGAGCACCCGCACGCCGTGCAGCCGCAGCTCAGCGGCCAGCATCACACCGGTCGGCCCGCCGCCGGCCACGATCACGTCGATCACGAAGAATTCCCCCGTTCGAATGACTGCAGTGAAAACGCGAAACGGCGCTCCCACGATCCGGTTTCGCGTCGGCCGGGGATTCTGCAGCACCACCGGGGTCTTGCGGCAAGACCCCCTGTGCGCTATATGTTGAGAGTGGCGGGAAGTGCGCGCCTTTTTTGCGCTGCCGGTCCCGGCCCTGACACTGTGGGATCATGACCCTCGACGTGGAGTCCCCGCACCCCGACGAAGCCCGGTTCGAACCGCTCGTCGGCGAGTGGCTGCTGGGGTACCGCTCGGAGGCGACCCGCATGTCCTACGCCGACGCGCTGGGGCTGCCCCGGGACTGGGTCCGGCGACTGACGGGGACGGCGGCGACGCCGGTCACTCCCGGGACGCGGCCGCCGGTGCGGGAGGGCAAGTACCGCGACCTGGCGTGGTTGCGCTGGTGCGCCGCGCACGGGCTGCACCCGCTGCGGGTGACGGGGCTGGAGGTCAAGCGGTGGCTGGCCGAGCTGGTGGCGGCCGGGATGCCGAAGTCCACCCGCGGGCACCGGTTGGCGGTGCTGGCGCAGTTCTACCGCTTCCTGCTGGAACGCGGCGCGGTCACGGCCAACCCGGCGGCGTTCGACCGGCGCGGCCTGGGGCTGGGCACCGGCGGTGACACCAGCAGCACGGTGGTGATCACGCCGGAGCAGGTCGACGCGCTGCTGGTCGCGGCGCACTCCGTGCGGCGGGGCGCGAACCCGGTGATGCGGCTGCGGGCCACGGCGGTCGTCGCGCTGTTCACCCTCGGTGTGCGGGTGTCGGAGCTGACCGGCGCCCGGCGCGAGGACCTGCACGTCACGCGCGGCCGGCGCGCGTTGCGGATCACCGGCAAGGGCGACAAGACCCGGATCGTGTACCTGTCGGGGCTGGCCGCCGACGCCCTGGACGCCTACCTGGCCGAACGGGACCGGCAGGCCGGGACCGCGCTCCCGGCGGCGCGCGGGCACGTCGCCGCCGGGAGCGCCCCGCTGATCGCCACCGGCTCCGGCGGTCCGGTGAACCCGCGCGACGTGTGGGCGTTGATCCGCAGGCTGGCGGTCGCCGCGGGGCCGGAGCTGGCCGAGGTGGCCGACCGGATCCGGCCGCACGCGCTGCGGCACTTCTACGTCACCGCGGCGGCCGAGGCCGGTGCGGACATGACCCACGTGCAGGCCGACGTCGGCCACGCCTCGGTCGACACCACCAACCGCGTCTACAACCGGGCCGCCCGCCACCCCGACCGGTCCGCGGTCGACCTGGTGGAGCAGTCGTTGCTGCGGGCGCGGGCCGACCGCGCGGCACGGCAGGCGCCCGCCCGGGCGGAGCTGCGGGAGCTGCTGGCCGGCCTGCCCGCGGCCGACCCGCTGGACCAGCTGGTGGCGATCGGTCACCTCGAACGGCTGGTGGGGCGGCACCCGGAGCTGGCGCCGGCCGTCGCCGGCGCGCTCGCCGACCTGGACGGCCACCCCAAGGTCGCCGCCGAGGCGCGGGCCGCCCGCGCCCGGCTCAGCTGATCGTCACCGGCTTGCCGACCAGGCTCGTCGCGACCACCCGGTCCACGCCGGGCAGGTTCGACAACCGCATCGCCACCCGCCGCGCCCGCAGCCGCCACGGCGACGCGGGCAGGAACCACCGCGCGCCCGACCGGGCCACCCGCTGCTTCTCCAGCACGACCGGCCGCCACGCGCGCTCGTACCCGGCCAGGTCGTCCAGGTGCTCGGCCAGCACGTACGCGCCGCCGATCCCCAGCGACGCGCCCTGCCCGGCCAGCAGCGACACCGCGCCGCACGCGTCACCGACCAGCGCCACCCGCCCGGACGACCACCGCGGCAGCTCGACCTGCGCGACCTGGTCGTAGTAGACCTCCTCCGGGCACCGCGCCAGCGCCCGCGGCACGACCCACCCCAGCGACCCGTACACCCGCGCCACCTCGGCCCGCGGGTCGGCGGGCAGCTCCGGCGAGGGCGCCCGGTGCACGGTGAACGCCGCCACCCGCCCGCCGCGCAGCCCGTAGAACCCGACCTGGCGGCCGACGGTGTCGGTGACGTGAAACCGCCCGGACACCCGCGCGTGGATCTCCGGGTCCTCGAACGTGAACGCCGCCGTGTGGAACCCCAGGTACCGCACGTGCCCCTCGCCGAACACCAGCCGCCGCACCGCCGAGTGCACGCCGTCCGCGCCGACCAGCAGGTCGCCGGACACCGCGGAGCCGTCCGCCAGCCGCGCGGTCACGTCGGAACCGCCGTCCTCGACGCCGACGACGCCCGCGCCGTAGCGCAGCTCCACCCCGGCGGGCAGCTGCTCGCGCAGCCCGCGTTCGAGGTCGGGCCGCATGATGCTCAGCAGCCGCCCGCCCACGGCCCGCGCGAACCGGTCGAACCGCAGCCCGGCCACCCGGCGGCCGCGCGCGTCGACGTAGGCGGCCTCGTCCACCCGGTACCCCAGCTCCCGCAGTCGCGGCAGCACGCCCATCCGCTCGGCGGCGTCGTAGCCCGGCCCGAAGAAGTCGATCATGTAGCCGGAGGCGCGCGGCCCGGCGGACCGCTCGACCACGACGACCTCGTGCCCGAGCGAACCCAACCGGTGCGCCAACGCCAGTCCGGCGATCCCCGCCCCGCTGATCACGACCTTCACCGCAGCACCCTCCCCAGCACCGGCACGACGGCTCCCGCGGTCAGGTCGGGCGACAACGCCCGGTGCAGCAGCACGCCGTCCACGGCCGCGGCCAGCACCGCGGCGGTCGCCTCCGGCGTCGGCACGCCCCGCGAGGCCAGCCACTCGGCGAGCGTGCGGCGGAACTCCACCAGCACCTCGGCCACCGCGTGGCGCAGCTCGTCGTTGCGGGTCGCGGCGAGGAACGTCTCGGTGAACAGCTCCTGCCCGCCGTGGCCGTCCAAAGCCGCGAGCAGCAGCCGCAGCGCGTCCTCGGGCGTCGCGGCCCGGTCCAGCAGCCCGGTCAGGCCGGTCACGGCGTCGCGCAGCGCGCCGACCGCGGCCTGCACCAGCACCGCCTGCGTCGAGTCGAAGTGGTAGTGCACGACCCCGGAGCCGACGCCGGCGCGCTCGGCGAGCACCCGCGTGCTGACCGCGCCCCAGCCCTTCTCCGCGATGAGTTCCGCCGCCGCGTGCAGCAGCCGTTGCCTGACCGTCATTTGGACGATCGTACTGGACGATCGTCCAAATCTACAGCCGGACCTCCCCGTCGATGCCCGCGAACCCGAGCAGCCGGCCGCCCTCGGCTTCCACGTCGGCCCGCTGCGCGCTGGTCAGCGGCCGGAACACCGTGACGTCCAGGCCGGTGGCGGTGATCTTCCAGGTGCCGTGCACGAAGCCGTCCACCAGCAACGTCGGCTTGCCGCCGATGACGATCCCGCGCCGGTAGTCCTCGTCGGAGATGACCCTGGTGCGGTCGTCGTGGCCGAGCAGGAGGTTGTCGAACTCGGGCAGGAACCGGACCGGCGCGGGGGTGTCGGGGTCGGGCAGCGGCCCGTCCGGCACGTCGTAGAGCCGCCGCCCGCGCTCGTCGGCGAAGACCCGCAGGTCCATCGCCTCGACCACGGGCTTGAGCCGGGTCATGCCCACCCAGGTCTGCAGGTCCTTCACCGACGCCGGTCCGAACGCGGCCAGGTAGCGGCGCACCAGGTCCTCGACCGGCGCCGCGGGTCCGGCGGGACCGAGCCAGCGCGCGGCCGTCGTCCACGCCGCCGGTCCCGACCGCCCCCACACCGCCCGCGGCGTCGCCTGCACCGACGGCACGAGGTAGCTCGCCGCGTAGCCGAGCGCGTCGGCGTCGTGGCCGGGCCACTGCGGTCCGAGCAGGGCGCTCAACTCGGGCCGGGTGCGCGGCCGCTCCTCCAGCAGCGCCGCGGCGACGTCGAGGAACGCGTCCAGGTCGAGCCCGTCCAGCACGGAGCCGAACGGCGAGGAGGCGAACCGGCGGTGCAGGAACGGCCGCAGCAGCGGTTCGAGGCGGCCGTGGTCGGCGGCGGTGACCAGGTGGATGGTGGCGCGGTGCAGCGCGGCCCGGACCACCCGCCGGTCCAGCAGCAGCGCGCCCAGCTCGTCGGCCTCGAACGACCGGGTGCGCGACCACAGGCCGTAGTACGGCGAGAAGGGCTCCTGCGCCTGCAGGCCGACCAGGTGCTCCACCACCTCGACCGCCGGGCGCGACACCCGGTCGAGGAGGAACTGCCGGTGCAGGGTCGCGCGGTTCAACGCCTTGGTGCTCAGCACGCCGGTCTCGATCACCAGGCCACGCTATCGGCCATCGAGGACAACTCCGGTCCTCATTTCCCCGGTGCACGCCTCCTTCGTGTGAACCGACCGCAATCGCCCATTTCTCCGGGCGCCACGGGTACAGGGAAGTGCGGCAAGTGGAGGAGGGGCGTTCTCGATGAAGATCGCGGATAGGCGCCGGTTCCGGCAGGACCCGCTGCGGTACCTGGACGACCTGCGGCGTGGCAGCGCGACGGGCGTGATCCGGTTGCCCTGGGGCGGCTGGTGCGTAAGCGACGCGGACCTGGCGCACACCCTGCTCCGCGGTCCCGAGCACAACGCCGGCCCGTCGTCGTTCTTCGGGGAACTGCTGCCGTCGCGGACCGCGCAGGTGGACGTGGGCCACGCGGTGCGGAACGTCCTGCGGTCCCGCCTCCCGCGGTACCGGGAGGCGATGGCCTCGGCGGTGGCCGCGCTGCCCGGGGCGACGCGGTGGCCGGAGACCGGCGCCGACCTCGTGCACGACTGCCTGGCCGACGTGCTGCTGCACCCCGGCGCCCCGGAGGTGCGCGGGCTGGTGGCCCGGGCGGTGCGCGGTGGCGTCGTGTTCCGCGCGCCGCGCGTGTGGCAGCGGGCGCGGGCGGAGGTGCTGCGCGCCAAGCTGGTCGCCGCGGTGACCGAACAGGCCCGGCAGCGCCGCGAGGAGGGCGTCGGCGAGCCGCGCGACGTGCTGGACGCCGTGCTCACCGCGTGCCCGGGCGACCTGTCGGACCGGGCGGTGGCCGAGCTGCACCTGATGCTGTTCCGGTCGATCGTGGCGCCGGTCGCCACCTCGCTGGCGTGGTCGGTGCTGCTGGCCTGCCTGCGCCACACGTCGGACGAGCCCTGGCCGTGGTCCGCCGACCACGTGCTGCGCGAGGCGCTGCGGCACCGGCCGATGGTGTGGATGGTCGGCCGCACCGTCACGCGCGACACCGACTTCGGCGGCGTGCCGCTGCGCACCGGCGACGTCCTGTCGGTCAGCCCCTACCTGCTGCACCACGACGAGCGCCGCTGGGACGACCCCGGTGCGTTCCGGCCGGAGCGCTGGGCGGATCAGGACGGCCGCGGGCCCTACATCCCGTTCGGCGCGGGGCCGTTCACGTGCGCCGGCGCGGCGGTGGCCCACGAGCTGATCACCGAGGCGTTGCTGGCCCTCACCCGCGACGCCCGGCTGCGCGTCACCGGCGCCGACCCGCGCCCGGTCATGGCCGAGGGCGTCGTGCCCCGGCCCTTCACGGTCCACCGGACCCCTCACGCCCAGCTCAGCCCAGGTAGAGGAGGTGAATGACCATGACCGCCGTGTTGCACCGCGTTTTCCGCAACAAGCCGGCCCGCCGGTGGTTCTGGCAGTGACGGCCACCGGTCCGGTGGTCCCGGGCGCGACACCCGGGACCACCGGACCGGTCGATCAGGCGTCGTTGACCGCCCGCCGCAGGGCGATCGCGTCCGCCCGGACCCGCTCGGGCGGTTCGCGGTCGATCAGGGCGCGGCGCACGAGGTCGGCGATGGCGGGCTGGTGCTCGGGGGTGAAGCCGCGGCGGGTGATCTCCTGGGTGCCGATCCGCAGGCCGCGCAGGCCCTCGTCGATGCGCTGCCACGGCAGGCTGATGCCGCTGAGGTAGACGCCGGCCTCGCCGAGCAGCACGGCGGCCGCGTCGCCGCCGCCGAGGGTGAGCGCGTCGACCGCCAGGTGGTGGGAGCGGGTGAACTCGCCGTCGTGGCGGGCGACGTCGAAGCCGTTGTCGGCCAGCGCCCGGCCGAGCGCCCGCGCGTTGGCGATGCACGCCCGCGCGTACTCCGGCCCGTGTTCGGCCAGTTCGGCGGCGGTGACGGCGAGGGCGCCGAGGCGGCCGGCGTCGTAGTTGGCGAGCATGCCGGGGTAGGCGACGGTCGAGACGCGTTCGGCCAGGTCGGGGTCGCGGGTGACGACGCAGCCGCCGGACGGGCCGCCGAACGACTTGTAGGTGGAGAACGTCATCAGGTGCGCGCCCTCGTGCAGCGGGCGCTGGAACTCGCGGCCGGCGACGAGCCCGGCCATGTGCGAGGCGTCGTAGACCAGGACCGCGCCGACCTCGTCGGCGGCCGCGCGCACCGCGGCGACGTCGTGCGGGAACAGCATCAGGCTCGCGCCGATCACCACGATCCGCGGCCGGTGCACGCGCAGGAACGCGGGCAGCCTGCCGTAGTCGATGTCCAGCTCGTCGGGCAGGTAGGGCAGGTCGACCACGGTCAGGCCGCGGATGGCGGGCACGCCCTGGGCGTGGTGGCTGGCGTGGCCGCCGGCGAACTCGGGCAGCACCGCGATCTTGTCCCCGGCGCGGGCGAACGCGGTGTACACGGCCAGGTTGGCCAGCGTGGCGCTCTGCAGCCGGACCTCGGCGTAGCGGCCTTCCATCAGCTCGGCGACGAGCATCGGCGCGAGCACTTCCACGGTGTCCAGGTGGTCCAGCCCGACCTGGTACTTCTCGCCCGGCCAGCCCATGCTCGGCCGGCTGGACACGCCGGTGGACACGGCCGCCGCGGCGGTGGGGCTGAGCACGTTGGTGCCCGCGTAGAGCACGATCCCGTCGTCGTCGACCTGCGCGGCGTGCGCTTCGAGGGCCTTGCGGACGGTGACCGCGACACCGGCGGCGGTCAGGTCGGCGGAGACGGCGGCTTCGACCTCGGCGAGCCTGCGCTGCGCCTGAGGTGAGGCCCAGGGCGCGATCCTGCTGTTCGTCACGATCGGGAACGGTAGGACGTCGGTCGCGGGCGGGGCGACCGTCCGCGGGATGGAGTTGTTCCTACAGTTGTCGGAATGCAGGAGCTGCTGGACGAGCTGTCCCGCGTGCTGGGACGTGGCGTGTCGGTGGACGACGTGGCGGGCCGGGTGGTCGCGCACAGCGCCCAGACCGACGACGTGGACGAGGCCAGGGTGCGGGCGATCCTGACCCGGCGGGTGCCGGCGGACGTGGCGGCGTGGCAGGAGCAGCACGGCGTCGCGACCGCCACCGGGCCGGTGCGGGTGCCGGAGAACCCGGCGCTGGGTTTCCAGCAGCGGGTCGGCTTCCCGCTGCGGCACGGCGGGGTGCTGGTCGGCTACCTGTGGGTGCTGGGCGAGGCGCCCGACGTCGACCTGGGCGAGCGGCTGGCGGCGTTGGCGGCGCAGGTGCCCGCCGGCGAGCGCGCGCCGGTGCGGGTGGTGGTGGCGTTGCAGCCGCGGGTGGTGCGCACGGTGCCCGCCGGCGACGCCCTGCCGACCCTGCCGGGGCACGTCGGGGTGAGCGACCCGCACCCGCCCGACCGGACGGGCGCGGCGTACCAGCAGGCGCTGGCGGCGGCGGAGCTGGCGCGGCTGGACCCGGCGTTGCCCGATCAGGTGCGGTGGTCGGAGCTGGGCGCCTACCGGCTGCTGCTGGGCGCGTCGCCGGACGAGGTGCTGGCCGGGCTGTCCGACGTGCTGGTGCGGACGTTGGAGGTCTACCTGGACGCGGGGTGCGAGGTGCGGGTCGCGGCCGAACGCCTGCACCTGCACCGCACCAGCCTGTACTACCGGCTGGGTCGGATCGCCGAGCTGACGGGCCGCGACCTGGCCGACGGCGGGGTGCGGCTGGAGCTGCACCTGGCGCTCAAGCTCGCCAGGCTGGCCCGGCGCCCGTAGTCGATCGCAGAGCCCGGCGAACCACGACCGGAACGCACGATAGGGTGATCGACTTCCTGACCGACGTCAAGGAGTGACGTGCCCGACGACCTCGGCCTGCTGCTGTACCTGCCGCACCGCGAGCTGGAGAACAGGGTGTTCGCCGCCCTGGCGGAGGCGGGGTTCGACGACGTGACGCCCGCGCAGGCGCGGGTGTTCCACCGGATCGGCCGCGACGGTTCGCGGCTGACCGAACTCGCGGAGGCGGCGCGGATCACCAAGCAGACCGCCGGTTTCCTGGTCGACCAGCTCGAACGCGCCGGTTACGTGGAGCGCGGCCCCGACCCGACCGACGCGCGGGCCCGGCTGATCCGGGTGGCCCCGCGCGGCGAGAAGGCGATCCCGGTCGGCCTGGCCGCGATCGCCGAGGTCGAGCGGGAGTGGACCGCGCACCTGGGCCAGCGCCGGATGGTGGCGCTGCTGGACGCGCTGACCAGGTTGCGGGAGATCACCGACCCGCGGCTGTAGCGGGCGCCCTCAGGAGGACAGGAACCGGTCCAGCACGCGGACCCCGAAGCGCAGTCCCTCCACCGGCACGCGCTCGTCCACGCCGTGCGGCATGGCGCGGTAGTCGTAGCCGTGCGGCAGGGACAGCGGCGCGAAGCCGTAGCAGTCGATGCCCAGCCGGGTGAACGCCTTGGCGTCGGTGCCGCCGCCCATGCAGTAGGGCACGACCACGGCGTCGGGGTCCTCGGCGCGCAGCGCGGCGGCCATCGCGTCGAACCACGGCGAGTCGATCGGCGCCTGCACGGGCGCGTTGTCGTTCAGGAACTCGCGCCGCACGTCCGGCCCCAGCGCGTCGTCGATCGCGGCCAGCAGGTCGTCCACGGCGCCGGGCAGGGTGCGCACGTCCAGCTCGGCGGTGGCGCTGCCGGGGATCACGTTCACCTTGTACCCGGCCTGCAGCACGGTCGGCGTGACGCTGTTGCGCACGGTGTTCTCGACCAGCTTCGCGGCCGTGCCGAACCGGGCGATGGTGGTGTCGACGTCGGCCAGGTCGACCGGCACGTCGAGCACCGCGCCGACCTGCTCGATGAACGCCCGCACGGTCTGGGTGAGCCGGACGGGGTGCTCGATCGCGGTGATGCGGGCCAGCGCGCCGAGCAGCTTGACCACGGCGTTGTCGTCGTTGCGGCGGGAGCCGTGCCCGGCGCGGCCGGTGGCGGTGAGCCGCAGGTGCGAGGTGCCGCGCTCGGCGGTGCCGATGGGGTAGACCCGGTGCCCGTCGACGGGGTGGGCGAAGCCGCCGGACTCGCCGATCGCGGCCGCGCAGCCGGCGAAGAAGTCGGCGTGGTGGTCGACCAGCCAGTGCGCGCCGAACACGCCCAGGTCCTCCTCGTCGGCGACGAAGGCGAGCACGACGTCGCGGCGCGGCCGCCGCCCCTCGCGCGCCCAGTCGCCCAGCACGGTGAGGACCATGGCGACCATGTCCTTCATGTCGACCGCGCCGCGGCCCCACAGGTAGCCGTCGCGCTCGATCCCGGCGAACGGCGGCACGCTCCACTCGGCCGGGTCGGCGGGCACCACGTCCAGGTGGGCCTGCACCAGCAGCGCGGGCAGGTCCGGCTCCGAGCCGGGCACCCTGGCCAGCACGTTGCTGCGGCGCGGCGCGGGTTCGAGGATGGTGGCGGGCACGCCGACCGCGTCGAGGTGGGCCGCGACGAACTCGGCGGCCTCCCGCTCGCCCGCGGACTCGCCGCGGCCGTGGTTGGTGGTGTCGAACCGCAGCAGCGCGGCGCACAGGTCGACGACGTCCTCAGCCATAGATGCCCTCCACCGCTCCGGCGGCGATCGCGGTCACGACCTTGAACGCCTGCATCGCCAGCGTCATGGACGAGGCGTCGAACCCGACCCTACGTGGCCCTACCTGCTCCACGGTCGGCACGACCGCCGCGGCGGCGGCCAGGTGGGTGGCGTCGAACTCGACCTCGACGCGGTGCGCCGCCACCGCCGTCGGGCCGCGTCCGGCGCGACCCATGGCGGCCCGTGCGGCGGCGGTGATCAGGTCGGCGGTGACCCGCGGCGGCGAGCAGACGGCGGCGTAGCGGCTGACGCACTCCTTGACGGCGACGAGCTCGGCGCCGGGCGCGTAGTCGCGGGCGTCGTCGCAGGTCCGGTCGTCGCCGGTGACCAGCAGCACGGGGACGCCGTGCTCGGCGGCCAGGGCGGCGTTGAGCCTGCCCTCGCTCGCCGGGACGCCGTCCAGCCACACGCCGGTGATGGAGTTCTCCAGGTAGGTGTGGGCGAGCACGCCCTCCTGGCCCGCGCCCGCGTGGTAGCCGAGGAACACCACGCCGTCCACGCCGGAGTCCACGCCCTGCATCATCGACAGCGGTTTGTGCCGGCCGGTGAGCAGCCTGGCCCGCACGTCCAGGTCCTCCAGCAGGAGGTTGCGCTGGGAGGAGTGCGCCTCGTTGACCAGCACCTCGGTCGCGCCGCCCGCCCGGACCCCCTCGACGCAGGCGTTGACGTCGCCGGTGAACAGCCGGCGGAACCGCTGCCACTGCTCGGTCTGCGGGACGACGTCGGCGGTCCAGGTGACCCCCGTCGCCCCCTCCATGTCCGCCGAGATCAAGATCCGCATGGGTTCACCGTACCGAGCCGATGTCGGTTCTTGACGCGCGCCTCACCCTAGTGGTTACTTCTTGACTTTCACTCAGGGGCGGAGGGCGGTCACCGTGGGTATTCGACGGTTCGGCGCGGTCACGGCGGCGTTGGCGGTGGCACTGCTGCCCACGCCGACGACCGGGGCGGCGCAGGCGCAGCAGCCGGTGACGTTGCGGGTGGCGATCACCCAGCAGGTCGACTCGCTCAACCCGTTCCTGTCGGTCTTCCAGGCGGGCACCGAGGTCGGCAGGCTGATGTACGACTACCTGACCGCCTACGACGTGAAGGACCAGCACCCGGTCGAAGGGCTGGCCGACCGGTGGGAGTCCTCCGAGGACCGGCTGACGTGGACCTTCCACGTGCCCGAGGGCAAGAAGTGGTCCGACGGGCGACCGATCACCGCCGGGGACGTGGCGTTCACCTACGACCTGATGATGCGCGACGAGGTCGCCGCCACCGCCAACGGCAGCTTCACCGCCGACTTCGAGTCCGTCACCGCCACCGACGACCGCACGGTGGTGATCAGGACCAAGCAGCCGCAGGCCACCATGCTGGCGCTGGACGTGCCGATCGTGCCCGAGCACGTGTGGTCGCAGGTCTCCGACATCGCCGAGTACCGCAACGACCAGACCCCGGTGGTGGGCAGCGGGCCGTTCGTGCTGAGCGAGTACCGGGCCAACGAGTTCATCCGGCTCAAGGCGAACAAGGACTACTGGCGCGGCGCCCCGAAGTACGACGAGCTGACGTTCACCTACTACAAGACCGTGGACGGCGCGGTGCAGGCGTTGACCAAGGGCGAGGTCGACCTGGTCAACCGGATGGGACCGGCGCAGTTCGACTCGCTGGCGGACGAGGACGGCATCACCCGCAACAAGGCGCAGGGCCGCCGGTTCAACGAGATCGTGATCAACTCCGGCGCGGCGACCCGGGACGGCGTGCCGATCGGCGACGGGCACCCGGCGCTGCGGGACGTGGTGGTGCGGCGGGCCATCGCCAAGGCGATCGACCTGGACGCGATCATCGAGCGGGTCAACGGCGGTTACGCGCAGCGCGGCACCGGCCCGATCCCGCCGGTGTTCGCCGACTACCACCTCGAACCCGCGACGCCGCACCCGTACGACCCGGCCGCCGCGAACGCCGACCTGGACCGGGCCGGGTACGCGCGCGGCGCGGACGGCACCCGGGTCTCCCCGGACGGCAGGCGGCTGGAGCTGCGGCTGCTCGGGCACGCCAGCCGCGCCTACGACGAGCAGGCGGGCGAGTTCGTCAAGCGGTCGCTGGCCGACCTGGGCATCGTGGTCGACGTGCAGATCGTCTCGGACAACCAGCTCAACGAGGCGGGCACGGCGGGCACGTTCGACCTGCAGTTCTCCGGCTGGGGCACCAACCCCGACCCGGACTTCATCCTGTCGCTGCACACCTGCGGCCAGCGGCCCAACGCCGACGGCAAGGGCGGCACCACCGACACGTTCTTCTGCGACGCCGAGTACGACGCCCTCTACGCACAGCAGCGCGCGGAATTCGACCCGGCCAAGCGGCGCGAGCTGGTCGAGCGGATGCAGCAGCGGTTCTACGACCAGGTGCCGGCGCTGGTCCTGGGCTACGACAACGCGCTGGAGGCGTACCGCAGCGACAAGTTCGCCTCCTTCCCGGTGCAGCCCGACCCCGGCGGCGTGATCATGGCGCAGAACGGCATGTGGGGTTACTACGGCGCGACGCCCGCCGCGGCGGCGGGCGAGCCGTCCGGGTCCGACACCGGCCTGGTGCTGGGCGTGGTCGGCGGCGCGCTGGTCGTGCTGGTCGGCGGCGCGTGGCTGGTGGCGCGGCGGCGCGGTCCGCGCGCGGAGGACCGCGAGTGATCCGGCACCTGGCGGCCAAGGTCGGCGGCGCGCTGGTCAGCCTGCTGTTCGTGGTGGCGCTGGGGTTCCTGCTGTTCCGGGTGATCCCCGGCGACCCGGTGGTGGCGATGACCCGCGGCCGGCCGGTGACCGGGGACCAGCTGGCCGAGCTGCGCGCCCGGCTGGGCGTGGACAAGCCGTTGCGCGAGCAGTTCGTGGACTACCTGGGCGCGGCGCTGCGCGGCGACTTCGGCACCTCCTACGTCTACAGCCGGCCGGTGCTGGAGCTGATCGGCGAGCGGCTGTGGCCGACCGTGCTGCTGACCGGCACCGCCACCGTGCTGGCCGTGGTGCTCGGGTTGTGGCTGGGCATCCGGGGCGCGTGGCGGCGCGGGTCGCGGTCGGACCGGGTGTCCACGGGGCTGGCGCTGGCGCAGTGGGCGATGCCGACGTTCTGGCTGGGCATGCTGCTGTCGCTGGCCACCGGGGACCTGTTCCCCAGCGGCGGGATGCGCTACCCGGACACGCCGCCGGACTTCCTGTCGCAGGCGCTGGACGTCGCGCACCACATGGTGCTGCCGTGCCTGACCATGATCGCGGTGGTCTACGCGCAGTACCTGCTGGTGATGCGGTCCTCGCTGCTGGAGGAGATGCACGCGGACTACCTGACCACGGCGCGGGCGAAGGGGTTGCGCGACGACCTGGTGCGGCGTCGGCACGCGGTGCCCAACGCGCTGCTGCCGACCGTGACGCTGGTGTTCCTGCACCTGGGGCTGGTGGTGTCGGGCGCGATCACGGTGGAGACGGTGTTCTCCTGGCCGGGGTTGGGGCTGTTGACCTACGAGGCGCTGACCGGGCCGGACCTGCCGCTGCTGCAGGGCACGTTCGTGGTGCTGGCGGGAGCGGTGATCACGATGAACGTGGCCGCGGACCTGCTCTACCGGGTCCTGGACCCGCGGGTGCGTGCGGCATGACGACGATCGCGTGGCAGCGGCGGCGGGCGGCGGCACAGGCGACGTGGCGGGAGTTCGCCGCGCAGCGCGGCGGCCTGGCCGGGCTGATCGGGTTGGCGGTGATCGCGCTGCTGGCGGTGCTGGCGCCGCTGGTGACCGACGCGTCGGGGCTGGACGTGACGCGGGTGACCGCCCGGCCGTGGGAGCCGCCGTCGGCGCGGCACTGGCTGGGCACCGACCACAACGGGCGGTCGGTGCTGCTGCTGACCTGGTGGGGCACCCGGATCTCGCTGGTCGTGGGCCTGGCGGCGACGGTGCTGTCGGTGCTGATCGGCACGGTGGTGGGCATCTCGGCGGCGCACTTCGGCGGCTGGGTGTCGGCGGTGCTGATGAGGTTCACCGACTTCTTCCTGGTGCTGCCGTCGCTGGTGCTGGCGATCGCGCTGTCGACCGTGCTGCCGCGCGGTCTGGGCACGATCGTGCTGGCGATCGGGGTGACGGCGTGGCCCGCGACGGCGCGGCTGGTGCGCGCGCAGACGCTGGCGGTGGAGGCGCGGCCGTTCATCGAGCGCGCCCGCGCGCTGGGCGGCGGGCACGGGCACGTGATCGGCCGGCACGTGCTGCCCGCGGTGCTGCCGCTGGTGTTCGTGAACACGACGCTGACGGTGGCCAGCGCGATCGTGTCGGAGTCCACCCTGTCGTTCCTGGGGCTGGGCGACCCGACCCGGGTGTCGTGGGGGTCGCTGCTGCACGCGGCCAACATCCACGGCGCGGTGTCGCAGCGGGCGTGGTGGTTCCTCATCCCGCCCGGCCTGGGCGTGGTGTGCGTGGTGCTGGCGTTCACGCTGTGCGGGCGGGCGCTGGAGACGGTGCTCAACCCGCGGCTGAAGGGGGAGCGGTGAGCCTGCTGGAGCTGCGGGACCTGAGCGTGCGCTACCGCGGCGCGCGCGGCGAGGTGGCGGCCGTGCGGTCGGTGTCGCTGTCGCTGGCCGCGGGGGAGACGCTGGGGCTGGCGGGCGAGTCGGGGTGCGGCAAGTCGACCGTGGCGATGTCGGTGCTGCGGCTGCTGCCGCGCGACGCCCGCGTCGACGGCGAGGTGCTGCTCGACGGCGAGGACGTGCGGGGCATGTCGTGGGGCCGGCTGCGGGCGGTGCGGTGGGCGTCGGCGTCGGTGGTGTTCCAGGGCGCGATGCACGCGCTGAACCCGGTGCACCGGGTGGGTGAGCAGATCGCCGAGCCGATGCGGCTGCACGGCGTGACCGGGTCGGTGCCGGCGCTGCTGGAGCAGGTGGAACTGCCCGCGCGGACGGCCCGCGCCTACCCGCACGAGCTGTCGGGCGGGCAGAAGCAGCGGGTGATGATCGCGATGGCGCTGGCGTGCGAGCCGCGGCTGGTCATCGCCGACGAGCCGACCACGGCGCTGGACGTGGTGGTGCAGGCGCAGGTGCTCGCCCTGCTCAAGCGGCTGGTGACCGAGCGCGGCATCGGCCTGGTGATGATCAGCCACGACCTGTCGGTGCTGGCGTCCACCTGCGACCGGCTGGCCGTGATGCGGCACGGCGAGGTCGTGGAGGAGGGCCCGGCGCGCCGGGTGATCGCCTCGCCGACCCACCCGCACACGCAGGCGCTGGCGGCGGCGTTCCCGACCGTGGGCGATCCGCGGTCGCGGCACGTCACCGCGGCGGACGCCACCGACGGGCCGGTGCTGCTGCGCGCGGAGGGCGTGCGGGTGGACTACGGCTCGACCACGGCGGTGGCCGGGGTGGACCTGGAGGTGCGGGCGGGCGAGGTCGTCGCGCTGGTCGGCCAGTCCGGCTCGGGCAAGACCACCCTGGCCCGCACCCTGCTGGGCCTGCAACGGCCCACCGCCGGGCGGGTGCTGTTCGAGGGCGCGGAACTCCCCCGCTCGGCGGCGGGGCTGCGCGCCTACCGGCGGCAGGTGCAGCTGGTGCTGCAGGACCCGACGAGCGCGCTGAACCCGCGGCACTCGGTGTACGAGGCGGTCGCGGAGGGCCTGCGCATCCACAAGGTGCCCGGCGACGAGTCCGCGCGGGTCGCCGAGGCGCTGTCGCAGGCCGAGCTGCGGCCGCCGGAGCTGTTCTTCCCGTCGCTGCCGCACGAGCTGTCCGGCGGGCAGCGCCAACGCGTGGTGATCGCCGGCGCGTTGGCGCTGGGCCCGCGGCTGCTGGTCGCCGACGAGCCGGTGGCGTCGTTGGACGCCTCGGTGCGCGGCGAGATCCTGGCCCTGCTGCTGCGGCTGCGCCGCGAGCTGGGCCTGGGCGCCCTGGTGATCACCCACGACCTCGGCCTGGCGTGGACGATCGCCGACCGGGTCGCGGTGATGTACCGGGGTGAGCTGGTCGAGCAGGGCACGGTGGAGCAGGTGCTGCTGTCACCGCGGCACGACTACACGCGCACCCTGCTCGCGGCCGTGCCTCACGACCAGCGCAGCACCCGGCCGAACTGGACCAGCTCGCCGTAGAACTCCGGGCGGCGCTGCCCGAGCGCGAGGTCGAGCAGCGGCTTGGCGGCCTCGGCGGGGCTGGCGGCGCCGCTCATGTCGGCGAACCAGGGCCGGGAGGCGTCGGTGTCGACCAGGCCGGGGCACACCGAGGCGACCAGCGTGCCGGTGGCGGCGTCCGACTCGCGCCGTTCGGCGGCGACCACGCGCACCGCGGCGACCTGGCCGACCTTGGACGGGATGTTGATCCAGTCCGGCCAGCCCTGCGCCGCGGCCGTCCCGTCCAGCACGGCGTCGCGCCAGGCGAGCATCGCGGCGTCGACGTCGTCGAGCGAGCGGGTGGCGAAGCGCTCGTGCAGCGGTCGCGGCAACTGCCGCAGGGTGCCGAAGGAGCTGGCCACGACCAGCAGCGCGCCGCCGGGCCGCAGCACCGGCAGGAACGCGCGCAGCACGTGCGTGGTGCCCAGGTTGTTGGTGTCCACGAACTGCCCGACCTGGTCGCGCGCCGGCGCGCCGGGGGTCAGCCGCGCGGCGGCGTTGGAGAAGACGGCGTCGACGCCGCCGTGGCGCTCGCGCAGCTCCTCGGCGAACGCGTCGATGGCGTCGCCGTCGCGGACGTCGAGCACGTGGGTGCGGACGGCGTCGTGGTCGATCCTGGCCGCCGCCTCGGCGACCCGCCCGGCGTCCCGGCCGGTGAGGTAGACGACGTCGGAGGGGGCGGCGCGGCGCGCCAGGCCCTCGGCGAGGGCGTAGCCGAGGCCCTGGTTGGCGCCCGTGACGATGGAGACGTGACTCATGCGCCCATGGTGGCGTGCGCGGAGGAACCGATCGGTTCCTGCAGGTCCGGCTCGCCGGTCGCGTGCTGCCGCGCGTCGAGCAGGTCGCCGGTGTGCGCCTCCGCCCACGCGGCCAGCGCGCGCACCGGCGTCAGCAGCGACCGGCCCAGGCCGGTCAGCTCGTGCCAGCCGTCCACGCTGGTCAGCAGGCCGTTGCCGCGCAGCCGGGTCAGCGTCTGGGTCAGCATCTTGTTGCTGATGCCGCCGATGCGGTCCAGCAGCTCCCCGTACCGCAGCGGCCCGTCGCCCAGCGCGACGACGACCACGACCGACCAGGTGTGCCCGACGACCTCCAGCGTGGTGCGGGCGGGGCAGTCGGCGAGGAACACGTCGTAGTCGCTCACACCGTCACAAATACCGCTTGAGCTCCCGCTTGGCCAGCGACATCCGGTGCACCTCGTCCGGGCCGTCGGCCAACCGCAGCGTGCGGGCCGCGGCCCACAGCTCGGCCAGCGGGAAGTCCTGGCTCACGCCGCCCGCGCCGTGCGCCTGGATCGCCTTGTCCAGCACCCACTCCGCCATCAGCGGCGTGCCGATCTTGATGGCCTGGATCTCGGTGTGCGCGCCCTTGTTGCCGACGGTGTCCATCAGCCACGCCGTCTTGAGCACCAGCAGCCTGGCCTGCTCGATGCGCACCCTCGACTCGGCGATCCACTCCTGCACCACGCCCTGGCGGGCGATCGGCCGGCCGAACGCGACCCGGGAGACCGCGCGGCGGCACATCAGCTCCAGCGCCCGTTCGGCGATGCCGATCAGCCGCATGCAGTGGTGGATGCGGCCGGGGCCGAGGCGGGCCTGGGCGATCGCGAAGCCCTCGCCCTCGCCGGCGATCAGGTTGCCGGCGGGCACCCGGACGTCGTCGAACACGATCTCGGCGTGGCCGCCGTGCGAGGCGTCGGTGTAGCCGAACACGCGCATCCCGCGCTTGACGTGCACGCCCGGCGTGTCGCGGGGCACCAGGACCATGGCCTGCTGGCGGTGCCGCTCGGCGTCGGGGTCGGTCTTGCCCATCACGATGAAGATCGCGCAGTCGGGGTTCATCGCGCCCGAGGACCACCACTTGGTGCCGTTGATCACGTACTCGTCGCCGTCGCGCACGATGCCGGTGGCGATGTTGGTGGCGTCGGAGGAGGCCACGTCCGGCTCGGTCATGCAGAACGCGGACCGGATCTCGCCGTCCAGCAGGGGCCGCAGCCACCGCTGCTTCTGCTCGTCGGTGCCGAACATCGCCAGCACCTCCATGTTCCCGGTGTCGGGCGCGGCGCAGTTCAGGGCCTCGGGCGCCAGGTGCGGGCTGCGGCCGGTGATCTCGGCCAGCGGCGCGTACTGCAGGTTGGTCAGGCCGCCGCCGTGCTCGGGGTCGGGCAGGAACAGGTTCCACAAGCCCTGCGCGCGCGCCTCGGCCTTCAGCTCCTGCAGCACCGGCGGCCGGGCCCACGGGTCCTCGGCCTCGTGCAGCTGGCGCTCGGCGACCGGTTCGGCGGGGTAGACGAACTCGTCCATGAACCGCAGCAGCTTCGCGCGCAGTTCCTCGGTCTTGTCGTCGAAGGCGAAGTCCATCAGTGCTGCTCCCCTGAGATCGCGGCGAGGCCCTGGCGCACCAGCGGCAGGGTGAGTTGGCCGATCCGGTCGAACCCGGCGCCCACGGTCTTGCCGCGGGTGAAGCGGAAGTGGATGCCCTCCAGGATCACGGCGAGCTTGAAGTAGGCGAACCCCGTGTACCAGGCGAGGTCGCCGGTGTCGGCGCCGCTGCGCTCGGCGTAGCGGCCGACCAGCTCGTCGGCGCCGGGGAACCCCGGCAGCGTGGGCACGGTGCCGGTGATCGGGTCGTCCTCGCGCGCGCCGATGCCGTTCCAGTACACGCACAGCAGGCCGACGTCGGCCAGCGGGTCGCCCAGCGTGGCCATCTCCCAGTCCAGCACCGCGCTGATCTCCAGCGGGTCCTCGGTGACCAGGACGTTGTCCAGCCGGTAGTCGCCGTGCACGATCGTGGCGCGGGCGGAGACCGGGACGCTGCCGGCGAGCCGGTCGCGCAGGTCGTCGATGCCGGGCAGGTCGCGGCTGCGGGAGGCGTCGAGCTGCTTGCCCCAGCGGGCGACCTGGCGGGCCAGGAAGCCGTCCGGGCGGCCGAAGTCGGCCAGGCCGACCCGCGCCGGGTCGACGGCGTGCAGGTCGGCGAGCACGTCGACCAGCCGTTCGGCCAGGGCCCGCGCCTTGTCCGGCGTGAGCCACGGGCACTGGTCGCGGTGGCGCAGCGCGACGCCGGGCACCTCTTCCATCAGGTAGAACGGCGCGCCCAGGACGTCGGTGTCCTCGCACAGCAGCTCGACCCGGGGCACCGGCACGGCGGTGTCGGCCAGCGCCTTGATCACCCGGTGCTCGCGGGCCATGTCGTGCGCGGTGGCCAGCACGTGGCCCAGCGGCGGGCGGCGCAGCACCCAGCGCTGCTCGCCGTCGGTGACCCGGTAGGTCAGGTTGGACCGGCCGCCGGGGATCAGCTCGCCGGTCAGCGGGCCGGAGCCCAGGTGGGTGGCGAGCCGGTCGAGGTCCAGGCCGGGCAATCCGGTCATGCGGCGGCTCCCCTGAGCTGCGCGATCACGGCGCGCGTGGTGTCGGCGTCGGTGTGCCGGTGGGCGTGCAGGCCGACCGACCGCGCCGCTTCGACGTTGACCGGCGCGTCGTCGAAGAACACGCACCGGTCGGCGGGCAGGTCGATCAGGTCCAGGGTGTGCTCGAAGATGCGCGGGTCCGGCTTGCGCAGCCCGATCCGGCCGCTGATCACGATCGTGTCGAACAGCTCCAGCAGCAGTTCCTCGGGGTAGCCCTCGCCCCAGCTGTTGGACAGCAGCACGGTGCGCAGGCCGTCGGCGCGCAGTTCGCGGACCAGGTCGACCATCCCGGGGTCGGGGTGGGCGCTGCCGAACATGCGGCGCAGCAGCCCCCGGGCCGCCACCTCGCGCCCGTCGAGGGTGAGCAGTTCGGCGGCCAGGAGGGCTTCGAACTCGGCGGCGCCCAGCTCGCCGGTCTCCAGCCTGGCCACGGGGTTGTCGGGGAGGGCGTCGCGGCCCATCCAGCCGCGCATGGTCCGGCTGTAGCGGTCCCGGTCGATGTTCTCCGAAGTCAGCCAGTCCTCGATGAAGGCGGGCACGGAGACCGTGAGCACGCCACCCCAGTCCAGCACCACGGCATCGATGCGCCGTTCGTCCACGTCCACGCCGCGAGGGTACCGACCGGTCGGTATGTGGGCAAGCGCGGCGGTTCCGGGTCGGTTCTCGCGTGGATTTGAGGTGGCGGTGCGAGGTGGTTGGCGCGACCGCGAGGTGGTCAGGCCGGTTCCGGGCGGGCGTTGCGCAGGCGGATGCCGCTGAAGCCGAGGGTGCTCGTGGTGACGCGATGCCAGAAGGGCCAGAGGTTGGTGGTCAGCCGCAGTTCGATGCCGGCTTCCTCGTGCAGCGCCGGCAGGTCGCCGACGGGGCTCGGCGCGCCGAGCGGGTCGACCGGTCGGGTGGCGACGTGCGCGTGGGGCGAGTCGCCGAAGGGCTCGAACGCGTCGGCGTCGAACCGGTAGGCGTGCAGGCGCGCGGTCCGCAGGCGGGGCAGCCAGCCGAACTCGATCGCGTGGACCCGGTCGGCGCCGAGCCAGGCCCGGTCCTCGGAGCTGGTGGTCGGCTCCACCCAGGCCGGCGCGCGCGGGCACTGGCGGGGGAACCAGTAGTCGGGGGCGCGGTCGTGGTCGACGGCCCACACGTAGGCCCCGGGCTGCCGGGCGGTGGCCGCGACGTGCGGCTCGAACCGGGTGATGGTCGGGTCTTCCGAGAAGTGCAGCACTTCCCCCGGAGCCGGTCGCATGACCCGTGATCCTCGCCCACCCCGGCCGGCCCGGTCGACCGGTTTCCGCACCGGGCCGACCTCAGTGGACGACGCCCCAGGTGCGCACGGCGGGGTCGACCAGCACGTCGAGCAGCGCGGTGGGCCGCTGGGCGGCGGTGACGCACGTGAGCTTGTCGCAGCGGTGCTCGACCTGGAAGCCGACGCCGCCCGGCGGCGTGATCCACAGCGTCAGGTCGTAGGAGACGTCCTCGTGGTCGTCTACCCGCTCGGCCGCGAGGACCTCCGCCCGCGCCGCCACCCCGGTGGCGCGGAGCGCGGCGGTCTCGCGCGCGTCATTACTCGCGCTCGCGCCGATGCCCCAGCCGATCAGCACCACCAGCAGGGTCGCCGAGATCCACAGCGCCACCTGCCACCAGGCGTCCGAGAACACCACGGCGACCGTGCCGCCCGTGAGCCCCACGACGACGACGCCCCACGCCGTGATCCTCTGCGCCCGCGCCGAGCGCGGGTCGGTCAGCCGCACCTGGGAGGGATTCGGCAGGGCACCTGCGGGTTCGACCACGGTCCGGAGCGTAGGGGACGCGGGTGGACGTCGTGCGCCTTCCAGTGGGTTGCGGACGACGTGTGCCGGGCCTACCTGCCGTAGACCCGGCACACGTCCGGGAATCCGACGACGGGGTCGGTCAGGCGTTGATCTCCTTGGGCGCGCCCTCGGTCTGGCCGACGGCGATCTTGCGCGGCTTCGCCTTCTCGGCGACGGGGATGCGCAGCGTCAGCACGCCGGAGTCGTAGTCGGCCCGGATGTGGTCGGCGTCCAGCGAGTCGCCGAGGAACAGCTGGCGGGAGAACACGCCCAGCGGTCGCTCGGACACCTGCATCTCGACCTCGTCGGCGGTGCGGCGCGGGCGGCGCTCGGCCTTGACGGTGAGGACGTTGCGCTCCACGTCGAGGTCGATCGCGTCCGCCGTGACGCCCGGCAGGTCGAACTCGACCACGAACTCGTCACCGGCGCGGTAGGCGTCCATCGGCATGGGCGAGGGCCGCGACCAGGTGCCGGGTCCGCTGAAGAACTGCTGCGCCAACCGGTCGAGCTCCCGGAACGGGTCCGTGCGCATCAACATCGGGAAACACCTCCTGGTAGTGGGTCAATGCGCTGGTCTTGCGCTGACGGGTCCAGTTGTACCACGTCGTCAACTCGTTGACAACACCTGATGTCGTCGGTAAGTTGACGACATGGCGATCGACGATTACGAGACCGTCCGAGCGGCGGCCACCGGGGAGGACCTGAGCCCCGGGCAGGTGCTGTCCGCGCTGGTCCTGCTGCGGCGCTTGCGCGACGAGCTGGCCGGATGGGAACCGCAGCTGATCGCCGCGGCCCGTGAGCTGGGCACGAGCTGGGCCGAGCTGGCGCCCGCGCTCGGGGTGGCCAGCAGGCAGGCGGCCGAGCGCCGGTACCTGAGGTTGCGCCCGTCGGAGCTGGGCTCGACGGCCGAAGGCAGGGTGCGCGCCGAGCGGGACCGGAGGGCGGCCGACCGCGCGGTGTCGCAGTGGGCGCGCGACAACGCCGCCTCACTGCGCAGCCTGGCCGGTCAGGTCGGCCGGATGGACGTGGTGGTGCGGCAGGCGTTGGCGGACGACGACGCGGTCGCGCTGCTCGGACCGCTGACGTCGGCACTGGGCAGGGTCCGCCCCACCCACCCGGAGCTGGCCGAGGAGATCCAGGCGGTCACCGACCAGGCGGAGGAGGTGCGACGCGACACCCAGAACCTGCGAAACCCCCCAGCACCCGCCTGACCCCAGGCCCACCGCACCCAGGGTCGCCGCGCCGACCTGACCGGTGTGTATCCGGACTGCTGTGTGCCAGGACCGTCATGTGCTCGCGGCTGGTCGCGGGCGCGGGGGCTCGTGCCCGGCTCCGGGCGATGTCCGCGTTCCGGGGCGGGGTACCGGCGGCGGGAGGGTAGTCCTGTTCAGGGAGGAGGGGATCAACTGATCGGTCGGGTTCGGGTCGACCTTCTCCCGAGGGGATCCGGTCCTTTCGCGGCTCGTCCGCTTCCGCTCCGGCTGTCACGGTGGTGAGGGTGTCCACGAGTGGCAGGGGGAGATCGGATGCGGGTGCCGAAGCGGGTGGTGGCGCTGGTCGCGGTGGCGGTGGTGGCCGTGCTGCTGGGTGGTGGGGCGCCGGCGGCGGCGCCGGAGCGGGGGTGGCCGCACCGGCCCGGTGACTGGGCGACGTGGTCGAAGGACCTGGCCGGGTCGCGGTACGCGGCGGCGGAGTGGTGGATCACGCCGCGCACGGTGGGGAAGCTGAAGGTGAAGTGGGCGTTCGCCTTCCCCCGGTCGCAGGCGCCGGTGCGCAGTCAGCCCGCCGTGGTGGGCGGGGTGGCGTTCTTCGGCGGGCCGGACGGGAAGTTCCACGCCCGGGACGCGCGAACCGGCGCGGAGCGGTGGACGACGGACCTCTCGGGCATCGCCCCGGGAGCCCGGCCGGCCATCGTGTGGGACAGTCCGTCGGTCTCCGGCGGGCGGGTGTACTTCGGCGACCTCCGGGGTTTCGTCTACTCGCTGGACCAGGCCACGGGGCGGGTGGTGTGGGCCGAGCAGGTCGACGCGCACCCGGCGGCGACGGTGACCAGCTCCCCGATCGTGCACGACGGGAAGGTCTACGTCGGCACGTCGAGCGGGGAGAACGCGGCGAACGGGCCGGACGGCGGGGATGATCCGAACTACCCGTGCTGCACGTTCCGGGGGCACGTCGACGCGCTCGACGCGCGCACCGGCGAGCTGGTGTGGCGGCACTACACCGTGCCCGAACCACAGGCGGTCGGGACGTGGCCCAGTGGCGCGACGCGGTACGAGCCGTCGGGGGCCGGGGTGTGGAGTTCGCCGGTGGTCGACCCGCGCAGCGGCACCGTGTACGTCGGCACCGGCCAGAACTACACCGGCAGCGCGGGCGACTTCGACACGCTGCTGGCGCTGGACCACCGCACGGGCGCGGTGAAGTGGCGCAACCAGGTCACCGAGGCCGACACGTGGCGAGGGTTGTGCAACAGCCCTGCCCCGGAGGGCTACTGCCCGGGGCTGGCGGACGGCTCGGCGTTGGACTACGACATCGGCGCGACCCCGAACCTGTTCACCGTCGGCGGCCGGCGGCTGGTCGGGGTCGGGCAGAAGTTGGGGGTCTACCACGTGTTCGACGCGGCGACCGGTGAGGTGGTGTGGCGTCGGCAGCTGGGCGTGCCGCTGCCCAGCGGCGGGATCTCGGGCATCCAGTGGGGCACGAGCTTCGACGGGCGGCGGCTGTACGTCGCCTCGTACTTCGCCGATCCGGGGAAGGTGTTCGCGGTGGACCCGGGCACGGGCCGGGTGCTGTGGGAGACGCCGAACCCGGCGGACGGGTGCACGACCGGTGGCGCCGCCGCGCACCCGGAGGTCTGCACGCTGGGTCACGGGCCGGCGGTGACGAGCAGCCCCGGCCTGGTCTGGGAGGGCAGCAACGACGGCAAGCTGCGGGCGTACTCGGCGCGCGACGGCCGGGTGCTGTGGACCTACGACACGGTCCGCGACTTCAGCGGCGTCAACGGGCTGCCGGGCCGGGGCGGCACGATCTCCGGCGGTGGCGGCGGCGCGGTGGTGGCCGACGGGATGGTGTACGTGCAGGCGGGCTACTGGCCGGACTACCCGAACCCGGACGGCGGTGACGTGCTGCTCGCGTTCGGCCTGTGAGCGGGATCAGACCGGCAGGGTGCGGGACAGGAAGCGGGTGGTGAGGTCCCACGCGGTCGCGGCGGCGGCCGGGTCGTGGAACTTGGCGACGTGGTTGTGGAAGGCGTGGCCGGCGTCCTCCTGGACGTGGATCTCCGCGTTCGGCCGGGTGTCGACCGCGTCGACCACGCGCTGCACGGCCTCGCGCGGGATGTAGGGGTCCTGCCCGCCGAAGTGGAACTGGATCGGGCAGGTCACCGCGTCCATGACGGCGGTCCGGTCGGGCACGCCGGAGCCGTAGAACGACACGACCGCGTCGGGGTCGGCGGTGACGGCGGCCTCGTAGCCGAGCGTGCCGCCGAGGCAGAAGCCGAGGATGCCGGCGCGGCCGGTGCGGGCCTTGAGCTGCTGGAGGGTGGCGACGACGTCGGACACGCCCAGCGGGAAGTCGAAGCGGCCGGCGACCTCCATGGAGGCGGCGACGGCGGCGTCGTCGTGCCCGGAGGACCAGCCGGGCTCGACGCGCCAGAACAGCTCGGGCACGGCGACGACGTAGCCGAGGCCGGCGAGGTCGGCGGCGACGGACTCGAGGTAGTCGTCCAGGCCGAAGATCTCCTGGACCAGCACCAGCCCGGGGCCCTGCCCGGAGGCCGGTTCCCACACGGGTGCGTCGAACTCGCCGTCGGCGACCTTGATCCTCACCCCACTACGGTTACCACACCGCTGCCGCCGTCGATCTCGACCGACACGCCGAGCGGCACGGTGAGCTGGCCGGCGCAGTGCCCGAAGGGCGCGTCGGCGACGATCGGCACGCCGAGCCCGCCCAGCCGGTCGGCGAGCACGGCGGCCGGGTCGCCGCACCCGGTCCACGAGCCGAGCACGAGGCCGGCGACCCGGTCGAACCAGCCGGCGCGCAGCAGGCCGGTGAGCATCCGGTCGAGCCGGTAGGGCTCCTCGTTGACGTCCTCCAGCAGCACGACCGCCCCGTCCGGCGGCGGCGGGACCTGCAGCAGGCTGAGGTTGCCGCCGACCGCGACGCCCCGCGCGACGCCGGGCGCCATGCCGACGCCCGCGTAGGACGCCACGCCGGTGAACAGGGCGTCGCGCAGCCGGTCGCGGGCGGTGTCGTCCTCGACGAACGCCCTGGTGGCGACCATCGGCCCGAACCAGGTGGGCCGGTCCCGCGACCAGAACCGCTGGTGCAGGGCGGTGGTGTCGCTGGAGCCGACGAAGACCTTGTGGCGGGCGGTGACGGCGGCCCAGTCGACCAGGTCGACCATGCGCTGGCTGCCGTAGCCGCCGCGGGCGCACAGCACCCCGGCCACGGTCGGGTCGAGCCAGGCCCGCTCGAACGCCCGCGCCCGGTCGGCGTCGTGGCCCGCGAGGTGGGGCAGGGTCGGGTGGACGTCGAGGACGTGCGGTGCGAGCAGCACGTCCAGGCCCCACTCGCGCAGCCGCGCCACGCCGGCGTCGAGCAGGCCGGGCGGGCACGGTCCGGCGGGGCTGACCACGGCGACCCGGTCGCCCGGCCGCAGCAGCGGCGGCCGGGCGACGTCGGCCGGTGTCACCGACGCAGCTCCAGCACCGGGACCCCCTCGGGGGTGAACCCGAAGACCTGGCCGTAGAACGACAGCTCCGCCTCCAAGGCGGCGACGATGGTCTCCGCCTTGCGGAACCCGTGCTGCTCGCCCTCGAACGTGAGGTAGGCGTGCGGGATGCCGGTGCCGTCCAGCGCGGCGGCGAACCGGTCGGCCTGCCCGGGCGGGCAGATCTCGTCCTCCAAGCCCTGCAGCAGCAGCACCGGGCCGGTCAGCCGGTCCACCCGGTGCGACGGCGACCGCTCGGTGTACCGGTCGGCGGTCGCGGGCCACGGCCCGACCAGCCCCTCGACGTAGCGGGACTCGAAGTCGTGGGTCTCGCCGCCCTCGGCGGTCCACCCGGCCAGGTCCAGGATCGGGTACGCGACCACGGCGCACCGGTAGGTGTCGACCGAGGTCAGCGACGCCGCCGAGGTCCAGCCGCCGGCGCTGCCGCCGCGGATGCCGAGCCGGTCGCCGTCGGCGGCGCCCTCGTCGGCCAGCGCCCGGGCGACCAGGGCGCAGTCGTCGACGTCGACCACGCCCCACTGCTCGCGCAGCCGTTCCCGGAACGCCCGGCCGTAGCCGGTGGAGCCGCCGTAGTCGACCGCGACCACGCCGATGCCGCGGCTGGTCAGGTAGGCCAGCTCGGCGTCGAGCACGGGCGCGGAACGGGCGGTGGGCCCGCCGTGGACGTGCACGACGTAGGGCGGCTTCTCGCCGTCGGGGCCGGTGAAGTCGGGGTTGCGCGGTGGGTAGACGTAGGCCGGGACGTCGCCGTCGGGCCCGCTGAACACGCGTTCCTCCGGCACCGGCAGGTAGTCCGCAGGCAGCGCCGAGGCGGCCGAGGTGTGCTCGGTGAGCATCCCGGTGGACAGGTCCAGCGACACCACGGCCGACTCGGTCAGCGGTCCGGCGGCGCCGCTGACCACGACGCCGTCCTGCACGGCCAGGTGCGCGTGCCAGAACGGCAGGTCCACGTCGACGTCGGTGACGGTGCCGCTGCGCTCGTCGAGCACGGCCAGCGCGCCGGAGCGCAGCACGGCGTAGCGGCCGGGTCCGATGGCGGCGAACCAGCGGTTGCCCAGCCGCCACATCGGCCCGCCCAGCTCCTCGGCGCACGGCGCGAGGTTCTTGGCGGAGCCGTCCAGGTCGATCCGGAACAGGTTCCACCAGCCGTCCGGGTCGGTCAGGACCAGCAGGGAGTCGCCCTCCCACTCGACCTGGCAGACGGCCTCGGTCGCGCCGCCGGCCAGCACCCGGTGCTCGGAGGAGCCGACCTCGGCCACGCACAGCTCGGCGCCGTCCCACGGCATGTCGGGGTGGTCCCAGCCGATCCAGGCGTAGTGGCGGCCGTCGGGCGAGAGCCGGGGCCCGGTCATGAAGTGGTGGCTGGAGGCCAGCACCCGCGGCCCGGAGCCGTCCAGGGGCAGCGCGACCAGTTCGCGGCGCACGTCGGTGGGCGCGTCGCCGGTCACGGTCTCGCGCACGCACCACACCTCGGCGTGGCCGGGTCCGGCGGTGAGGTCGGCGTAGCGGTGGCCGTGGCGCCGTTCGGGCTCCGGGCTCAGCGGCACGGGCCGGGGGTCGTCGGGGTCGAACAGGTACACGCGCTGGTCGTCCCAGTTGGTGAACGCCACGCGCGTCCCCTCCGGGGTGTCCAGCACGACCCACGGCCGGCCGCCGTACTCGTGGACGCGGTTGCGCACGTTCCACGGCGGGGGCAGCAGGTCCTGCCCGTCGCGCACCAGCGCGACCCGGCCGCCCTCGGCGGGTCGCCCCTCGGCCCACCAGGGGCGGCCGTCGTGCAGGTCGACCCAGCTCAGGCCCCCACCGGCCGCGGCGGCGTCGGCCGCGGCGATGGGCGATGTCCACGTTCCGTACGGTGCGATCTTCACCACGGCGCCGACCTTAGCGCCGCCGTCCGGACGCCGGTCGGAGGTGATCGGCGCGCGGCGGTGTTCGCCCGTCGCCGAAAAGCGAGGGGCGAGGCTGCCGATCTTGCTCGCGTGGCCTAGGGTCGTCGTTGTCATGGCACGCGTCATCCACGTATTCCGCCAGCCCGACCGGTTCGTCGCCGGCACAGTCGGGCAGCCTGGCGAGCGCACGTTCTACCTGCAGGCCTCCGAGGAGGCCCGGCTGGTCAGCGTGGCGCTGGAGAAGCAACAGGTCGCCGTACTCGCCGAGCGCATCGGCTCGCTGCTGGAGGAGGTGCACCGGCGGTTCGGGGCGGAAGTCCCCGACGGGGTACCCGACGACCTCCGGGACACCGAACCGCTGGCGGTGCCGGTCGAGGAGGAGTTCAAGGTCGGCACGATGGGGCTGGGCTGGGACGCCGAGTCCCGCGCGGTGGTCATCGAACTGCTCGCGATCACCGAGGAGGAGGTCGACGAGGCGGTCGTGCTCGACGACACCGAGGAGGGCCCCGACGCGGTGCGGGTGTTCCTGAGCCCGGCGGAGGCGCGGGCGTTCGCCGAGCGCGCCGACCGGGTGGTGCGGGCGGGCCGCAAGCCGTGCCCGCTGTGCGCGGAGCCGCTGGACCCGGAGGGGCACGTGTGCCCGCGGCAGAACGGCTACCGTCGTTCGGACGAGGGCTGAGCCGGTCGTGGGTCCTGCCGACGACGGGGTGCTCGACCTGCTGCGGCGTGGCCGCATCGAGGTCGAGGGCCGGTTGGTGGACGCGTCGAACGCGACGTTGTTCTGCAGGATCGCCCTGGACGGCGTGACCGGTCAGTGCGTGTACAAGCCGGTGCGCGGCGAGCGGCCGCTGTGGGACTTCCCGGACGGCACGCTGGCGGGTCGCGAGGTGGCGACGTTCCTGGTGTCGGAGGCGTCGGGGGCGCACGTGGTGCCGCCGACGGTGCTGCGGGCGGGCCCGTTCGGGCCGGGCATGGTGCAGCTGTGGGTGGACACCCGCGAGGACGACGACCTGGTGGACATCGTGCCGGTGGACCAGGTGCGGCCGGGGTGGCGTTCGGTGCTGCGGGCGCACGACCGGTACGGGGACCCGGCGGTGCTGGTGCACGCCGAGCACCCGCGGGTGCGGTTGATGGCGGCGTTCGACGTGGTGGTGAACAACGCCGACCGCAAGGGCGGGCACGTGCTGCACGCGGTGGACGGCGCGGTGTACGGGGTGGACCACGGGATCTGCCTGCACTCCGACGACAAGCTGCGCACGGTGCTGTGGGGCTGGTTGGGCGAGGAGCTGCCCGAGGAGGCGGTGGAGGCGCTGCGGCGGCTGCGCCCGGCGCTGGACGGGCGGTTGGGCGAGGAGTTGCACGAGCACCTGACCCGCGCGGAGGTGCGGGCGTTGACCGAGCGGGTGGAGAAGCTGCTGGCGTCGGGGGTGTTCCCGGAGCCGTCCGACGACTGGCCGGCGATCCCCTGGCCCGCGTTCTGATCGGCGGGCCCTCCCGCTGTCGGGGCTGTGTTGTCTACTTGCCGCGTGGACGTTGAACTGCACGAGGTGACCGCGGCCGATGTGCTGGTGTTCTTCGAGCACCAGCGCGATCCCGAGGCGGTGCGGATGGCCGCGTTCACCTCGGCGGACCCGTCGGACCGGGAGGCGTTCCTGGTGCGGTGGGCGCGGATCCTGGCCGACGGGTCGGTGGTGGCGCGGACGGTGGTGTTCCGCGGCGAGGTCGTGGGGCACGTGAGCCGGTACTTCCAGTCCGGCGAGCCCGAGGTGACCTACTGGATCGACCGGGCGCACTGGGGCCGGGGGCTGGCGACGGCGGCGCTGGGGTCGTTCCTGGCGGCGGAGTCGCTGCGGCCGCTGTACGCGCGGGCGGCGGTGGACAACGTGGGGTCGCTGCGGGTGCTGGCCAAGTGCGGGTTCGTCGCGGTCGGCGAGGACGTGGGGTTCGCCGAGGGCCGGGGTGAGGACGTGGAGGAGTTCGTCCTGCGGTTGGACCGGTGACGACGCTGGAGCAGCGCATGACGCGCCGCTTCGGCGCGGGGGTGCGCGGCTGGCCGGCCGGAGTGGACGCGCTGGTGGCGGGCCTGTGCCGGGACTGGGGCCTGGAGGTGGTGCGGCCGCTGTCGGGCGGCACGTCGCACGCGCTGCTGTGCGACCGCGCGGGCGAGCCGGTGGTGCTGAAGGTGACGCCGGAGCCGGCGATCGCGGCGCGGGAGCACGCGGCGCTGCGGGTGTGGGCGCCCTCGCCGCGGGTGGTGCGGGTGCCGGCGGCCGATCCGGCGCGGGGCGCGCTGCTGCTGGAGGGCCTGGTGCCGGGCACGCCCGCCGCGGACGGCCCGGGGTTGGCCGACGTGCTGCGCGAGCCGCACGTCCCGCCCCGCGAGGGGTTCCCGCCGTTGGCCGAGCGGGTGGACTTCGTCTTCGGGCTCCTGCGCCGCCGGCACCCCGGTGACCACGACGCGGCGCACGCGAGGGCGGCGGCGCCGGCGCGCGACCGGGTGCCGGCGATGATGCTGCACGGCGACCTGCACTTCGGCAACGTGCTGGACGGCGGCGCGCGCGGGCTGGTGGCGATCGACCCGCGGCCGTGCGTGGGCGACCCGGCGGTCGACGCGGTCGACCTGGCCTACGCCTCGGCCGACCTGCGCGAGGGTGTCCGGCGGTGGTCGTCGGTGGTGGACGGCGACCGGTTGGCGGCGTGGTGCGAGGTGTTCGCCGGGTTCTTCCCCGATCACCCGTCGGTCGCCGGGCGGGCGGGGTCGGCGGGCCGGTAACGTCGCCGGCCGTGCGATCACACGACTACGGCCGCGACGTGCTGTCGGGCCGCAAGCGCAGGACGGTGCCCGAGGTGGTGGCCGAGGTCGGGCTGGTGGTGGAGGACCCGGCGTCGGGGTTCTGCGGCGCGGTGGTCCGGTTCGAGCACGGCCAGGTGGTGCTGGAGGACCGGAGGGGGCGGCTGCGGCTGTTCCCGCTGCGGCCGGCCGGGTTCCTGGTGGACGGCGCGCCGGTGACGCTGGTGCGGCCCGCGCCCGCCGCGGCCGGGCCGGCGCGGACGGCGTCGGGTTCGGTGCGGGTCGAGGGCCTGCGGGCCCGCACCGCGCGGGACAGCCGGATCTGGGTGGAGGGCCTGCACGACGCCGAGCTGGTGGAGCGGGTGTGGGGGCACGACCTGCGGGTGGAGGGCGTGGTGGTCGAGCCGCTGGACGGGGTGGACGTGCTGGCCGACCGGATCGCGGAGTTCGGCACCGGGCCGGGTCGGCGGCTGGGCGTGCTGGTCGACCACCTGGTCGAGGGCAGCAAGGAGTCCCGGCTGGTCGCCACCGTCGACGACGCGAACGTGCTGGTCACGGGGCACCCGTACGTGGACGTGTGGCAGGCGGTGAAGCCGTCGTCGGTGGGGATCGCGGCGTGGCCGGTGGTGCCGCGCGGCGTGCCGTGGAAGGAGGGCGTGTGCGCGGCCCTGGGCTGGGGCGAGCCCTACGAGGGGTGGCGTCGGGTGCTGGCGGGGGTGTCGGGTTTCCGCGACCTGGAGACGCCGTTGATCGGCGCGGTGGAGCGGCTGATCGACTTCGTGACCGAGCCCGTGGCCTGAAACCGCCGCGTCCGGCCCGCGCAGGTGCGAGGATGGGGGTGTGGCCGCGCTGATCTGGTTGGTCCTCGGTGTCGTCCTGGTGGCGGCCGAGATCCTTTCGGGCGACTTCGTGCTGGTCATGCTGGGGCTGGCCGCGTTCGGCGCGGCGGGCGCGTCGGCGTTGGGCGCGGACGCGCTGATCAGCGCGATCGTGTTCGGTGTGGTGTCGTTGGGGCTGGTGGTGGGCGCGCGGCCCGCGATCAGGCGGCGGATGGCGCTGGGCCAGGGGCACAAGTCGGGCGTGGAGGCCCTGGTGGGCAGCACGGCGATCGTCGTGTCCACTGTGGACGCCCACGGCGGTAGGGTGCGGATCGGCGGCGAGGTGTGGTCGGCGCGGTCGCTGGACCACGGGGTCATCGAGCCCGGTGCCGAAGTCACTGTTGTCGAGATCTCGGGCGCGACCGCAGTGGTGCTGTCCGGGGCCTGAGTGGAGGCTGGGAGAGTTGACCACCACGTTGATCGTGATCGCGGTCCTGGTGTTGTTCGTGCTGGTCGTCATGGTGAAGTCGGTGCTGGTGATCCCGCAGGCCACGGCCGCGGTGATCGAGCGGCTCGGCCGGTACCGCACGACCGCCGCGCCGGGGTTGAACATCCTGGTGCCGTTCTTCGACCGGGTGCGGGCCCGGATCGACCTGCGCGAGCAGGTGGTGTCGTTCCCGCCGCAGCCGGTGATCACCCAGGACAACCTGACGGTGTCGATCGACACCGTCGTGTACTTCCAGGTGACCGACCCGCGGGCGGCGGTGTACGAGATCTCCAACTACATCGTCGGCGTGGAGCAGCTGGCGACCACGACGCTGCGCAACCTGGTGGGCGGGATGAGCCTGGAGGAGACGCTGACCTCCCGCGACCAGATCAACAACCAGCTGCGCGGCGTGCTGGACGAGGCGACCGGGCGGTGGGGCATCCGGGTGGCGCGGGTGGAGCTGAAGGCCATCGACCCGCCGCCGTCGATCCAGGACTCGATGGAGAAGCAGATGCGCGCGGACCGGGAGAAGCGCGCGATGATCCTCAACGCCGAGGGCCAGCGGGAGGCGGCGATCAAGTCCGCGGAGGGTCAGAAGCAGGCCCAGATCCTGTCGGCGGAGGGCGCGAAGCAGGCGGCGATCCTGACCGCGGAGGCGGAGCGGCAGTCGGCGATCCTGCGGGCGCAGGGCGAGCGGGCGGCCCGGTACCTGCAGGCGCAGGGTCAGGCGAAGGCGATCGAGAAGGTGTTCGCGGCGATCAAGGCGGGCCGGCCGACGCCGGAGGTGCTGGCCTACCAGTACCTGCAGACGTTGCCGCAGATGGCGCAGGGCGACGCGAACAAGGTGTGGCTGGTGCCGTCGGACTACGGCAAGGCGCTGGAGGGGTTCGCGAAGATGCTGGGCGCGCCGGGCGAGGACGGCGTGTTCCGCTACGAGCCGCCCGCCTACGAGAAGCCGGCGACGTCCGAGCCGGAGCAGGACGACCCGTCGGTGGCGGACTGGTTCGACACGGCGCCGGACCCGGCGGTGGCCGAGGCGGTGCGCGCGGCGGAGGCGGTGGCGCGCCAGGAGGTGCCGGGGCCGTTGGAGCCCACGGGGTCGCCGTCGCTGGAGTCGCCGTCGTCGGGTCCGGGCGCGGCGTCGCTGGGGCGTGCGGCGGAGGCGTCGGCGTTGGGGCGGGGTCCGGCGGCGCGTGAGGTGGGGGCCGGGCAGGAGGAGCCGCCCGGGGCGCCGCGGGAGTGACCTGTCAGTGATCTTGGACGCAGTCCGGGGGCGTCGGCCTGGTGGCCGGCGCCCCCTTTCGCGTGGTGGGGACGGGTGGGCGCGGTGGTGGGCGGCCGGCGGGTCGTCGGCGGGCGGGCCGGGGTGCGGTTGGATGGCGCGGTGGACGGTTTACCCGGTCGTGCGGCGACCGCGCTGGCCCGTGTCGATGTCGCGTGGCCGGTGCGGTGGGGCGAGTTGGCCGCGGTGGTGGCGGAGCTGTCGGACCTGGTGAGACGCGGTCCGGGTGCGGTGGTGGTGGCGCGCGAGCTGGCCGAGGTGCTGGTGGCGGCCTCCGGTGGCGAGCACCGGGCGGCGATGGCCGGGTTGGTGGACCGGGTGCTGGACCTGCACGCGGTGGCGTGCGCGGCCGAGCCGCCGGACGGGCGGGAGTTGGCGGCGTGGCTGCTGTGGTTGCAGACGGGGTTCGCCGAGCCGCCGGAGGTGCGGTTGGCGCCGTACGCGTCGGCGTTGGGCGCGGCGGGGTTGGCGGCCTACCGGGCGGAGGCGGTGGCGCGGTTCGAGCGGCTGCCGGTGATCGGGTTCGGCCGGCCGGGGCGCTACGACCGGGAGCGGTGGGCGTTGCTGCGGGTGATGGAGGAGCTGGCCGAGCACACCGGCGAGGTGGACCTGCAGGTGCTGGTGCTGTCGCGGGACCTGTCGTCGGGGTGGCACTACCTGCAGGTGGCGACGGTGCTGCGGGACGCGGGCCGGTCGGAGGAGGCGTTGGGGTGGGTGGAGCGGGGTCTGGTGGCCACCGGCGGGCGCGGGGCGGCGGGTCGGTTGGTGGACCTGGGGGTGGACGAGTGCCTGCGGGTGGGGTCGGCGGGGCGGGCGGTGGAGCTGTGCCGGCGGGCGTTCGTGGCGCACCCGACGGTGGAGGGGTACTCGCGGCTGCGTTCCGTGGCGGCCGGGGCGGGCGGGTGGCCCGCGGTGCGCGCGGAGGTGTTGGCGTTCCTGGCCGGGCGCGCTGACGGCGTGCTGTGGCAGGTGGTGGAGGTGGAGCTGGCCGCGGTGCCGGGCGGTCCGGTGCCGGAGTGGCTGCGCCGCCTGCGCGCCGACCTCGCGGACGGCTCCGAGCGTTGAACTCACCGGTCCCGAACGTAGGACACGGTGGTCGCGGACGTAGGACACGCGGGGTGTGGGGGTAGGACTCTCGCGAGAGTCCTACGGTCGGGGGGTGGGTGGGCGGCGGTCGGTCCAGGGGCGGGCGCGTTCGAGTTGGCCGGCGGCGGTGAGGATGGTGCGTTCGCCGCCGGTGGCGGCGACGAGTTGGACGGCCAGGGGCAGGCCGGTGCGGGTGTGGCCGGCGGGGACGGCGGCGGCGGGGTTGCCGGTGATGTTCCACAGCGGCAGGAACGTGGTCATGCGGGCGGCGGCGAGCAGCGCGGTGATGGCGGGTCGGCGGTTCCACTCGCCCACGCGCAGGGGCGGTCGGGTGAGCACGGGGGTGAGCAGCAGGTCGTGCTCGCCGAAGAGCCGGTCGGTGCGGGCGGTGAGCTTGGCGGTCTGGGCGTGGGCGGCGCGCACGGCGGGTGCGGGCAGGGCGCGGCCGAGGGCGGCGACGGCGCGGGTGCGGGCGTCGAGCCGGTCGGGCCGGTCCAGGTCCTGCTCGGTGGTGGCGGCGCTGTGCAGGTAGCGGGCGGCGAACCCGGCGGGTCCGGATAGGTCGCGCAGGTCGGGGTCGACGCGGGTGACGTCGTGGCCGAGGTCGGCGAGCAGGCCGGCGGTGTCGAGGACGGCGTCGCGGACCTCGGGGTCGACGGGGATGCCGGGTCCCCAGGTGCGCAGGGACACCGCGACGCGCAGGGTGCGGTTGTCGTGGACGGCGCGGAGGTGGTCGTCGCCTGGCGCGAGGACGTCCAGCAGCAGGGCGGCGTCGGCGACGTGGCGGGTGATGGGCCCGGCGACGACCAGGCCCTCCCAGACGTCGCGGTCGGGGGCGAGGGGGACGCGGTCGCGTTGCGGTTTGAGGCCGAACAGGCCGGTGCAGGCGGAGGGGATGCGGATGGAGCCCGCGCCGTCGGTGCCGATGGCGGCGCCGACGAGGCCGGCGGCGACAGCGGCGGCCGACCCGCCGCTGGACCCGCCGGGCGAGTGGTCGGGCGACCAGGGGTTGCGGGTGGCGCCCGCCCAGGTGGACTCGGTGTGCGGCCACAGGCCCAGTTCGGGCATGCGGGTGCGGCCGACGAGGACGGCTCCGGCGTCGCGCAGCCTGCGGACGATCTCGGCGTCGGCGGGCGCGGTGGTGTCGACGGCGGCGGTGCCCTTGGTGGTGGGCAGCCCGGCGAGGGCGATGTCCTCCTTGACCGCGACGGGCACGCCGAGCAGGGGCGCGTCCTCGCCGCGGGCGCGGCGGGCGTCGGCGTGGTCGGCCTCGGCGAGGGCGCGTTCGGCGAACACGAGCCGGAAGGCGTTGAGGACGCGGTCGTGCCGGTCGATGCGGCGCAGGCACTCGGCGACGAGGTCGCGTGAGGTCAGCGCGCCGGACCGCAGCAGGTCGGCCTGTCGGGCGGCGCCCGCGAAGCACGCGTCGGTCAGGTCCATGGGGCGGACTCTAGGGCAGGACCGGTCCCGGTCGGGTGATCCTGTTGGCGTGGCGGCGGCGCGCGCGGTGCGCGAGCAGGGCGATCAGCAGCAGCGGCCACGGGACCGGCAGCGGCGAGGCGGTCCAGGCGCCGGCGATCGGCAGCGCCCCGACCGCCGGCGCCGACGGGAGGCGGGCGGGCGCGGGCGGCGCGGGCAGGTCGGCGGTGAGCACGGCCGGGTGGGCGTGGTGTCCATGGCCGCGGTGCTCCGCGAACCGCGGTGTCGCGGCATCGGCCACGAAGCGGTGACGGGAAGTACGTCCGTCGACGTACCGGGTGGGGGCATGATCAGGGGTATGTCGTCGTGGTTGTGGCCGTTGGCGGTGGTTCTGGTCGTCGTCTGGATCGGGGTGCGGCACGCGCGCGCGTCCCGCTCGGAGACGTTGCTGGACGAGCACGCGCGGCGGCGGGTGGGCTCCGAGGGGGCCGCGCCGCCCGCCCCGGTGTCGGTGTGGCGGGAGGCCAACCGGCTGTTCCGGGCGGGCGAGGAGGAGGGGTTGCTGCTGCTGGCCGAGATCGGCAGGCAGGCGCCGCGGCGGCGGCAGGCGGTGGTGACGACGTGGTTGGCGGCGTTGCGGGGCGGGGTGAGCCTGGGGTTGGACGCGCCGTGGCGCACGGCGGTGCAGCGGGAGCTGGTGTCGCACCTGCGGCCGGGCGAGGACTTCTGGCCGGGGATGGACGTGGTGGCCCCGGGCGCGATCCTGGTGGACTTCGACCTGTCGGGGTGCCGGGTGAACCGGGTGGACCTGACGGGGGCGGTGTTCCTGGGCGACGCGCGGTTCGAGGCGATGACGGTGACCGGTGACGCGACGTTCGAGGGCGCGCGGTTCCTGCGGCACGCGGTGTTCACCGAGGCGTTGTTCGCGCGGTCGGTGTCGTTCGGGTTGGCGGTGTTCGCCGGGAACGTGTCGTTGCGCTCGGCGCAGGTGGCCGACCAGCTGCTGTTCGCGCGGGCGAAGGTGTCGGGTCGGGCGGACCTGCGGCGGGCCGAGGTGTCGGGCCGGGCCGACTTCCGGCACGTGCGCTTCGGCGGGCGGGCGTTGTTCGCCGAGGTGGTGTTCCAGCAGGACGCGTGGTTCCGGCACGCCTGGTTCCGGGGTCGCACCGACGTGGGGTCGGCGTTGATCGGGGAGGCGGCGGAGTTCGGCAGCGCCCGGTTCGGCCGCCGCGTCCTGCAGTGACCGGCGGTCAGACCGCCGTGCGGGTGCGGTGCCCGGCGACGTGGACGCGGTTGGCGCAGCGGGTGGTGCAGAAGCGGCGGCGACCGTTGCGGGAGGTGTCGACGTAGACGGTGCGGCAGCCGGGTCGGGCGCAGCGGCCGAGGCGGTGGGGGTCCTCGCAGACGGCGTGGGCGAGACCGGCGGCGGTGAAGGCGCGGACGCGGTGGGGTGTGGGCGCGTGCTCGGGGGCGAAGTGCAGGTGGGGCGCGCGGCCGTCGTGGGTGGAGATGTAGGGCTTGGCGGCGGCCTCGGTGAGCAGGTCGTTGACCAGGGCGACCTGGTCGGGGGTGCGGTCGAAGACGGGGGCGAGGCGGGCGGCCCAGGCGGTGAGCTCGCGGGCCTGCGCCTCGTCCAGGGCGCCGAGGGGTTTGTAGCCGTGCTCGCGCAGCAGGGCGAGCAGGTCGTCGGCGGTGCTGTCGGGCCGGGCGTTGACCAGGGCGGCGGCGAGTTCGGCCGCCGCCCCGCCGTAAGGGTTGAAATGCACTGAACCATGACATCACGCTGGTGCGGTGAACACCAGATGCCCCTGCTGCGGGTGGCCCAGCGCCGAGCGCGTGTACCCGGTCTCCTCGCACCGCTCGGTGGACTACGTGCGGTGCGTGTGCGGGGTGTGGCTGGTGCTGGAGGCGGGCCGGGTGGTGGCGACGGCGGGCGCGGGGCGATCGACTAGTGTCCCGTCACCGTGACGAGCCGTCGGGACCTGCTGTGCGACTGCGCGATCTCGGTGTTGGCGGCGCAGGGCGGGCGCGGGCTGACGCACCGGGCGGTGGACCGGGCCGCGGGGGTGCCGGAGGGCACGACGAAGAACTACTTCCCGTCGCGCGACGCGCTGCTCGGCGCGGCCGCGGACCGGATGACGTCCTCGCACGCGGCGGCGGTGCGGCGGTTGCGGGAGACGACGCCGGAGGGGGTCTCGCCGCAGGACGTGGCGCGGCTGTACCCGGCGCTGCTGCGGCGGGCGGTGCTGGAGGACCCGACGCAGCTGCTGGCGATGGTGGAGCTGTACCTGGAGGCGGTGCGCCGGCCGGGGGTGCGCGAGGCGCTGGGGCGGATGGCGGTGTCCAACGCCGAGGCGGGCGCGGGGCTGCACGCGGCGGCGGGGCTGGCGGGCGAGGTGCGCGGCGCGGGGCTGCTGGACGCCTACTTCCTGGGCGTGGCGGTGTCGTTGCTGGCGCTGCCCGAGGAGGCGTTGCGCGAGGTGGGCCTGGACGACCTGCCGGCGGTGGGGTTGGGCCTGTTCCACGCCGCCGTGACCCGGTGAGGCCGGCGCTCAGCCGACGGGGACGAGCCGTCGCACGTCGGTGGCGCGCAGCTCGGTGGCCGGGGTGGGCTCGGCGCCGCAGCTCGGCGGCCGGGTGAGGGGCAGCTCGCGGGCGGTGACGGTGACGCGCCAGGCGCGGCCGTCGGCGTGGTGGACGGTGTCGCCGCGCACGGTGAGCACGTCGCGGCGCTCGCCGGTGAGGTCGCGCACGGCGAGTTCGGCGACCTGACCGTGCGCGTCGTGGGTGGAGCGGCCCCGGCAGCGCTCGGTGACGACGCGGCCCGCGGCGGCGTGGTCGAGCAGCCGGGCGGCGAAGTCGGGGTCCAGGCGGCCGTAGGTGTAGCCGGTGGGCAGCAGCACGCCGGTGGGCGCGAACCGGTGGCCGCCGGTGTGGGTGCACTCCCAGACGGCGTCGGGGCGGGCGGCGGCGAGGTGTTCGGCCAGGGGACGGCCGCGCAGCGCGCAGCACACGTCGCGGCGGCTGTTGGCGCAGACCAGCAGCAGCGGCCCGGCGACGGGGGAGCCCAGGCCGGTGGGCGCGCCGGCGGCCAGGGCGGCGAAGTCGAGGTCGAGCAGGTCGGCGGGATCGGCGAGGTCGGCCCGCTCCAGACGGGACCGGCCGGGGGCGGTGACGGCGAGGTAGGCGCGGCGGGGCGCGTCGTGGTGGGTGTCGGCGTGGCGGCCGGGGCGGCGGATGAGCAGGACGCGGACGCCGGTGGCGGCGGCGCGGCGGGCGAGTTCGGCGCCCAGCGCGGGGTCCAACCGGCTCTCCACGAGGGCGTCGCGCCCCCACGGCCCGGGTTGTTCCAGGCAGATCCACGCCGCGGCGGTGGCGGCGGTGCCCGCCTGGGGTTCGTCGAGGTCCGCGGAGATCGCGGCGCAACGCGGCTCGGTCACCACCCCAGGGTGCCCTGGTGCGGCCGTTCGAGTGACACCGGGGTTCGGGTTCACGCTTCCGAGTGGATTCGGTGGCTGTGCGTGTAGCCGTGTTCGCGGTGGGTGGACGCCGTTCGGGGGGCCTGGGGCGGTGTCGGGCCGTAGGTTCACGGTCATGGTGATCACGGGAGAGGCGTCGGGCGTGCGGTTCGTGGCGATGCCGCCGCGCACGGCGGGCAGCCGGCGGCTGGTGGTGGTCTGGCACCTGATCGGCGAGCCGGACACCCCGGAGGGGATGGCCGCGGCGCTGCCGCTGGCGGGCCTGGACGCGTGGCGGGTGTACCCGGCGCTGCCGCCGTTCGGCGAGGGCCCCGACGGCGTGGCGGACGGGTACGCGCCCCTGGTCGAGGCGGCGCTGGCCGCGACGCCGGGGCTGCTGGAGAAGGCGCGGGCGCAGCTGGGCTGCGACGACGGGCCGGTGGACCTGGTGGGCGGCTCGGCGGGCGGCCACATCGCGCTGCTCACCGCCGTGCGCGGCCTGGCGCCGGTGCGGCGGCTGGCGGTGGTGAACCCGGCGGTGAGCGCGCAGGCCGTGGTGCGGGCGTCGGTGGACCTGGGCGTCCTGGCCCCCTACACCTGGACCGACGCCGCGCGCGCCGCCGCCGAACCCCTGGACGTCCCGGCCCGCGCGGCCGGGCTGGACGTGCCGCTGCTGGTCGTGCGCGGCGACGAGGAGTACCCGGCGTTCCGGCCGGTGCAGGACGCGCTGGTCGCCGCCGTGCCCGGCGCGCGGCTGGTGGAGGTGCCCGGCCTGGGCCACATGCTGGTGACCCGGCAGGACGTGGTGGACCGGGAGGTGACGGCGTGGCTGGCCTGATCGTGGTGACCGGCGGCAGCCGGGGCATCGGCGCGGCGGTGGTGCGGCGGGTGGCCGCCGACGGCGCCCGGGTGGTGATCGGCTACCGGGCCGCGGCCGACGAGGCACGGGCGCTGGCCGAAGAGGTGGGCGGGGTCGCGGTGCGGGCCGAGGTGTCCGACGAGGACGACGTCGACGCCCTGTTCGACGCCGCCGCCGACCTCGGCCAGGTCACCGGGGTGGTGATCAACGCCGGGATCACCAGCCCGGTGGGACCGCTGGCCCGGCTGCGGACCGAGGACCTGCGCCGGGTGCTGGAGGTCAACGTGGTCGGCGCGCTGCTGTGCGCGCGGCGGGCGGCCCGCGACCTGGTCGCCGGCGGGTCGATCGTGTCGCTGTCCTCGGTCGCGGCGACGCTGGGCGCGCCGGGGGAGTACGTGCACTACGCGGCCAGCAAGGCCGCGGTCGACGCGATGACCGTCGGCCTGGCCAAGGAGCTGGGACCGCGCGGCATCCGGGTCAACGCCGTCGCCGCGGGCACCGTCCGCACCCGGATCCACGAGCTGTCCGGCGTGCCCGACCGGCCCGACCGGGTGGCCCCGGCCATCCCGCTGGGCAGGCCCGGCGAGCCGGAGGAGATCGCCGAGGCGGTGGCGTGGCTGCTGGGGGAGGCCGCCTCGTTCACGACGGGCGCGGTGCTGCGGGTGGCCGGGGGGCTGTGAGCACCCGCGGGCCGTCCTCGGTGATCGCCACGGTGTGCTCGACGTGGGCGGCGCGGCTGCCGTCTGCGGTGTGCAGCGCCCAGCCGTCCTCGGCCGCGTAGTACGCGTCGCCCCCGCCGGCGTGGAACATCGGCTCGATCGCGATCGCCATCCCGGCCCGCAGGGTCAGCCCCCGCCCCGGACTGCCCTCGTTGGGCACGCCCGGCGCCTCGTGCATGGCCCGGCCGATGCCGTGCCCGCCGAAGTCCGCGGGCATCCCGTAGCCGGCGGCCCGGCCGATCACGCCGACGGCGTGCGACACGTCGCCCAGCCGCGCCCCCGGCACCGCCGCGGCGATCCCGGCCTCCAGGGCGCGCCGCGCGGTGTCGATGAGCAGCACGTCGGCGGGGTCGGCCTCGCCCACGACGAAGCTGATCGCCGAGTCGCCGTGCCAGCCGTCCAGGTGCGCGCCGCAGTCGACGCTGACCAGGTCGCCCTCGCGCAGCCGGTAGCCGTCGGGGATGCCGTGCACGACCAGGTCGTTGACCGAGGCGCAGATGACGCCGGGGAACGGGGTCGGCGCGAACGCCGGGTGGTAGCCCAGGAACGACGACCCCGCGCCGGCGTCCCGGATGACCTGGTGGGCCACCTCGTCCAGCTCCAGCAGGGAAACCCCGACCCGGGCCCGCGCGCGGACCGCCGCGAGCGCGTCGGCCACCACCAGACCGGCGGCGCGCATGGCGTCCAGCTCGCCGGGGCTCTTCAACTCGATCACCACTGGACTCCCACCGTCGGACCTCCGCCTGACACCGCTACCGGTATTAGTATCCCGGTATTAGTATCACAGCATGGTGCGACAGCCACTCACCCAGTCCGACCGCGACCGCGGCGAACGCCTCGGCGAGCTGCTGCGCCTGGCCCGCGGCCCCCGCAGCATGGTGGACGTCGCCGCGGCCGCCGGCATCTCCGTCGAAACCCTCCGCAAGATCGAACGCGGCCGGGTCCCCACCCCCGCCTTCTTCACCGTCGCCGCCCTCTGCGACGCCGTCGGCCTCTCCCTGGACGCCCTGTCCCGCGCCCTGGAACCCCAGCGGCTGTCCGCCTAGACCGGTGCCCGACACCGACCACACCGCCCTGGTCCGCTCGCTGACCACCCCACGCCCCGTCCCGCTGGCGCCCGACATCGTGCTGCGCACCGCCGACGACGTCACCGCCCTGTGGGAGCGCACCGGCTCACCCGAACCACCGTTCTGGGCCTTCCCCTGGGCCGGCGGCCAAGCCCTGGCCCGCCACGTCCTGGACCACCCCGACCTCGTCGCCGGCCGCCGCGTGCTCGACCTCGCCGCCGGCTCCGGCCTCGTCGCCATCGCCGCAGCCCGCGCCGGCGGCCACGTCACCGCCGCCGACATCGACCCCCTCGCGGCCGCCGCCATCGCCCTCAACACCCGCGCCAACGCCGTCACCGTCACCACCACCACCGACGACCTGCTCGACACCACCCCCGACACCGACGTCCTGCTCGCCGGCGACGTCTTCTACGACCGCGACATGGCCGCCCGCGTCGAACCGTTCCTGCTGGCCGCCCACCGCCGCGGCGCCCTCGTCCTCGTCGGCGACCCCCACCGCTCCCACCTGCCCCGCGTCGCCACCCACGCCGTGCCCGTGCCCCACCACCTCGAAGGCGTCGAGGTCAAGACGACCACCGTGTGGCGACCCGCGCCCTGACCCACGCCCCGGCCCGCACCCACCACTAGAGTCGCCGATCATGCGCGAAATGCGGGAACTCGCCCGCCGCACCTGGCCCGACGGCCGCTGGCACGCCGGGGGACTGACCTGGTCGCTGCACGAGCACCCCCACACCGACCAGCCCACCCGCACCTGGGGCGACCGCGCCTGGGGCCGACTGCCCGCACCCGGCGTCCTGCAGTGGCAGGTCCACCCCGACCACCCCGAACTCGCCGACGACGTCCTGGACTGGGCCACCGGCGCCACCGACCTCACCGAAGTCGTCGCCTGGTCCGGCGAACCCCACCAGCTCGACGCCCTCACCCGCCACGGCTACCGCCCCGCACCCGGCCCCTTCCTCATCCGCCTCGCCCGCGGCCTCGACCACCTGCCCACCACCACCCCACCCGCCGGCTACCACCGCGCCCACGTCACCGACGACCTCGTGCCAGCCCGCGTCCACGCCCACCGCGCCGCCTGGCACCCCTCCCACGTCACCGAGGACGGCTACCGCGCCCTGCGCGCCGCCGAGCCCTACCGCGAACACCTCGACCGCGTCGTCCTCGCGCCCGACGGCGCCGTCGCCGCCTCCTGCCTGGCCTGGCTGGACGACGGCGTGGGGGAGTGCGAACCCGTCGGCACCCACCCCGACCACCGCCGCCTCGGCCTGGCCCGCACCGCCACCCTCGACGCCCTGCACGCCCTGCGCGACCTCGGCGCCCACACCGCCGTCGCCCACGCCCGAGGCGACGACGCCCACCCCGTCCCCGCCCACCTCTACCGCTCGGTGGGCTTCCTGCCGACCGGCCAGCGGACCCTCACCTACCGCCGCCCCTGACCCGCCCGGCCCCTCGCCCCCGACCCGCCCGCCCAGAAACAACAGCGCTGTTACATTAGGGGAGTGGACCACCACCCCGCACGCGACTACCTCGGCACCCGCCTGCGCCACCTGCTCGACCTGCTCGACGCCGACCTCGCCCGCGTCTACACCGACCTCGGCCTACCGGACTTCCGCCCCCGCTACACCCCGGTCATCCAACTCGTCCGCGCCAGAGGACCCCAGTCCATCCGCGACCTGGCCGACACCATCGGCGTCACCCACTCCGCCATCAGCCAAACCGTCAACCAGATGCGCCGCGACAACCTCGTCGACCTCCACCCCGGCGACGACGCCCGCACCCGCATCGTCCACCTCACCGACCACGCCCACGCCATCCTGCCCACCCTCGACGCCGAGTGGAACGCCACCGCCGCCGCCGTCCGCGACCTCGACGCCGAACTGCCCCACCCCCTCACCGACCTCATCGCCACCACCCTGCGAGCACTGGGGGACAAGCCCCTGCGCGACCGCATCCACGACCACCTCTGACCCGTTCGCCGCCACCAACTCCGCACCCAACCGCGCCAACTCCGCCCGCACCTCCACCGACTCCACCACCTCCACCAACCCACCCCACCCCGCCAACACCTGCGCGATCATCAACGGCCCCGACGCCGACACCCGCAACCGCACCCGACCACCCACCTCCGCCACCACCTCGCACTGCAACCCGAACTGATCACGCAACACACCCGCGAACCGCGACTCCACCGACACCACCGCCGACACCGACGACCGCCGCCGCTCCACCTCCGACACCACCCGACCCCACGCCACCGACAAGTCGAACCCCGCCGGCCGCGCGAACACCTCCTCCGTCACCCGCGCCGACACCACCCGATCCACCCGGAACGTCCGCTCACCCCCACCCGTCCCCGCCACCAAGTACCAAACCTCGTCCTTCTCCACCAACCCCCACGGCTCCACCACCCGCTCCGACCGCACCCGCCCACGCCCCTCGTACCCCAACACCACCCGCCGCCGCCCCACCACCGCCTCCTGCAACACCCCCACCAACCCCGGCCGACCCCGGCCCTCCCGACCCCACCCCGCCACATCCACCACCACCGCGTCCGCCGCCGCCAACGCACCCTCCCGGAACGTCTCCGGCAACGCCCGCACCAACTTCCGCAACGCCGCCCGCACCTCCGGCGACCCCGCCGCCGCCGGACCCACCAACAAGAACAACGCCCGCGCCTCCGCCGAGGACAACCCGCTCAGATCCGTCCGCGCCCGCCCCACCAACCGCCAACCACCACCACGCCCCGGCTGCGGGTACACCGGCACCCCCGCCGACGACAACGCCTCCAGGTCCCGACGCGCCGTCGCCACCGACACCTCCAACTCGGCCGCCAACTCCGCCGCCGTCACCCGCCCCCGCGCCTGCATCAACAACAACACCGCCACCAACCGATCCGCACGCATGACCCCAGTCTCACCCCCAAAGTGCTCACAAGGTCAGCACTTCACCCACCACCCTGGGAGACACCGACGACGAGAAAGAAGACCCACCATGCTCCGCGGACTCACCACCACCAGCTTCTTCGCCGACGACCTCGACGCCGCAGCCGCCTGGTACACCCGGCTCTTCGGCATCGAGCCCTACTTCAAGGTCCCCAACGGCTACATCGAGTTCCGCATCGGCGACTACGAACACGAATTCGGCATCGTCCACAGCGACCACGCACCCCACGACACCCGCACCGGCCCCGCCGGAGCCATCGCCTACTGGGCCGTCGACGACCTCGACACCACCCTCGCCCGCCTCACCGAACTCGGCGCCACACCCCACGACCCGCCCACCCGCCGCGGCGACGGCTACACCACCGCCAGCGTCATCGACCCCTTCGGCAACATCCTCGGCATCATGATCAACATCCACTACCACGACATCCTCGACCGCCACACCCACCCCGAAACCCCCTGAACAGCACCGGGCAACCCCGAAGCACGGGGGCTGTACCGGTTCCGACACCACGATAAAGTCCGCACTCCTGCCAGCGCCCCACGCCAGCGCCCCCAAGGAGCACGGATGCCGCCGCGGATCTCGGTCGTGATCCCCACCTACAACCGCGCCGAACTGCTCCGCCGCACCCTCGACAGCCTCGCCGACCAACACCTCCCACCCGACGACTACCAGGTCATCGTCTCCGACGACGGCTCCACCGACCACACCACCACCGTCATCGACACCTTCACCCACCGCCTCGACCTGCACTACCACCACCAACCCGACCTCGGCCGCCGCCTCCCACTCGCCCGCAACCAAGGCGCCCGCCTCGCCACCGCACCCGTCCTCGCCTTCCTCGACTGCGGCACCCTCGCCGGACCCGACTTCCTCAACGCACACCTCCACGCCCACACCACCACCGACCACCCCCTCCTCAACCTCGGCTACGCCTACGGCTACCAACCCTGGAACCCCACACCCGGCCTCGCCGACGCCATCACCACCCACACCCCCAGCCAGGTCCACCAGCAGTTCAAGGACGACCCCGGCTTCCGCGACATCCGCCACGAACCCCTCGCCGCCGTCGACTTCCAACCCGACCGCCTCGCCTACCCCTGGCTCTACGCCTGGGGCATGAACCTCTCCCTGCGCGCCACCGACTTCCACGCCGTCGGCGGCTTCGACGAGCGCTTCACCAGCTGGGGCACCGAAGACCTCGAACTCGGCTACCGCCTCCACAAGCACGGCCTCGCCACCCGCTTCGACCTCACCGCCTGGGCCGTCGAACCACCGCACGAACGCGACACGGGGGAGATGCTGGCCAGCGCCAAGCGCACCATGCGCCAGTTCCTCGACAAGACCCACGAACCCGACGTCGAACTCATCTGGGCCGCCCTCGAACGCGACGACCCGCTCATCGCCGAAGCCGAGCACCACACCCTCACCCAATGGACCGAACGAGCCCGCACCCTCGACGTCCGCCCCGAGATCGACCGCCACACCGCCGACGCCGGGGGACCGGTCTGCGTCCTCGGCTGCGGCGGCGACATCCCCGACACCCTGCCCGAGGGCAGCGTCCTGATCGACTTCGACGCCGAACTCCTCGCCAAGGCAGGCGGCGGACACACGCGCCACCACGCCATCGGCCTCCAGATCCCGCTCCCGGACGACGCGGTCGACCGCGTCGTCATCACGTCGCGCCTCGAAGGCATGTGGAGCACGTGGGGCGACGTCATCACCGCCGAGGCCCGCCGGGTCGGCAGGGAAGTGCCCCGGACGACCTCCGAACGTCTTACTTAACATAATGTAGATTATCGGCGTTACGAACAGCCTGGTCACGGTGCCGGAGCGCGGACCGTCCACACAGGCCGAACGCACGTTCCGCAAACACCGCGCACCGACACCTCCGGCGCGCCGTCGATCCGCCTGCGTGTCCAGCCCGCACACACAGACAACGACGCGGCGGACGCCTGGTGGGTCGGCGGCAGCGCCGGGCGACCGGGAAGGCGACGGGTCGATGGCGCGGCGTCGCGTCGGCGTCCCGGCACACCACCAGAGAAACGTCACGGTGACGGATCAACGGTGGTGTCAGCGGACATCGACGCGACGCACACCGCGCGACGACGTCGGCGTTGATCAACCCGGCGGCGCCCCGAGGAGGTCCCAGCCGCTCGGCACCGCGCCCCGCCGGCCGTCCAGGAGCCGGTGCGACGCGCGTCGAGCGCGCAGTGCACGCGAACGCACGTTCCAGGGGTCGAACCGGCCGACGACGAGGTGCCCAAGAGAGGCATCCCCCAGTTGGGCCCCGACCCCTTCCGGACCACCTTTTGATGGATAATTGCCATTATCCATGAGTTGATCATGGTTGTGGGTGCAGGAGCTGTTCGCTGCCGCTCCGGCACGGCTGCCGCCGCACGGCGCACGGCGCCCGCCCCCTCGCCTCCCCGCGGCCCTGCGCGTGCTCGTTCGCTCGTGCGTTCGCCGACACGGGACCGGCGCATCGGGTGAACCTGCCGGATATCGCCTCACTCCCCTCCCCTGCCGTCGTGGGCGCGTCGGATTGTCGGTGGTGTGCGGTAAGAAGATCGACATGCGTGTGCTTGCCGCTCAGGAGTCGTTCTTCCTCGCCCGTCGGCCGAGGAAGGACTCGCCGCACACCACGGCGGCGTACCGGCGTGACCTGGCGGGGGTGACGTCGTTGCTGGCGGAGGTGACGGGCACTCCCCCGGACGGCCTGGTGATGGCGGACCTGTCGGCGCGGAACCTGCGGGCGGCGTTCGGGGTGTTCGCGGATTCGCACGCGAAGTCGTCGGTGTTGCGGGCGTGGTCGACGTGGAACCAGTTCTTGACGTTCTGCGTGGCGGAGGAGTTGGTGGCGGGCAATCCGATGGGTGCGGTGGCGCGACCGAAGACGCCGCCGCTGGTGCCGAAGCCGTTGCGGGGTGAGGACACGCCGGAGCGGTTGTTGGCGGCGGCGGCGGAGGGCGCGCGGAAGGCGCGTGATCCGTGGCCGGAGCGGGACGTGCTGGTGTTGGCGTTGGGTTTGGTGGCGGGTTTGCGGTCGGCGGAGATGCGGACGTTGACGTTGGCGTCGGTGGTGGGTAGGCCGGGTGAGCGGCGGTTGCACGTGGCGGGCAAGGGGAATCGGGATCGGTCGGTGCCGATCGAGCCCGCGATGGATCGGATCATCGAGCAGTACTTGGTGTCGTGTCGGCGGCGTTTTCCGCAGGGGCGGTTCGATCGGGGGTCGGCGTTGTTGCGCGATCGGCACGGTGAGCCGATCGGGCGGGGTGGGTTGGAGTACTTGGTGCGGTCGTGCTTCCGGTGGGCGGGTTTGCACGACCGGGTGCCGTCGGGGGCGAATTTGCACGCGTTGCGGCACACGTTCGCGACGCGGTTGGCGGAGGACGGGGCGTCGGCGTCGGAGATCATGGCGTTGTTGGGTCATGCGTCGTTGGCGACGTCGCAGAACTACATCGAGGCGACGGCGCGGGAGCGGCGGGCGGCGGTGGCGGGTAATCGGACGTACGTGTCGTTGGCGCGTTTGCCGGAGCGGGAGTAGTGGTGTTGGTGGGTGGGGTTTGTCGTGGTGTGCTCGATTGTTAGCCCGTTCGGGTGACGTGTTGGTGCGGATCGTGCTGGTAGGGGGTAGTCACGTGGCATGAGGTCCGTGTGGCGTGGGGCGATCTCCTTCGGGTTGGTGACGATCGGTGTGCGGTTGTACACGGCCACGGAGGAGCACGACTTCCGGTTCAACCAGGTGCACCGCGAGGATGGCGGGCGGATCCGGTACCGGCGGGTGTGCCAGGTGTGCGGTGAGGAGGTCGCTTACGCCGACATCGCGAAGGGTTATGAGCTGGACGACGGTCGGGTCGTGGTGATGGAGGCCGAGGACTTCGACAAGTTGCCGATCAGCACCGATCACGCGATCGACGTGTTGGAGTTCGTGCCGGTCGAGGAGATCGATCCGATTTATTTTCAGAAGACTTATTACTTGGAGCCGGACAAGGCGGCGACGCGTCCTTATGTGTTGTTGCGGACGGCGTTGGAGCGGAGTGGTCAGCTGGCGGTGGTGAAGATCACCATTCGGCAGCGGGAGACGTTGGCGATGTTGCGGGCGCGGGATGAGTTGTTGGTGATGCACACGATGTTGTGGCCGGATGAGGTGCGGAAGCCTGATTTCGAGTTCTTGGACTCGGAGGTGGAGGTGCGTCCGCAGGAGTTGAAGATGGCGGCGTCGTTGGTGGACAGCATGGCGGGGTCTTTTGATCCGGGTGATTTCACCGATGATTACACGGTGGCGATGCGGAAGGTGATCGAGGCGAAGGCGGAGGGTGCGGAGTTGCCGGATCGGCCTGAGGTGGAGGCCGGTGAGGTGATCGATCTGATGACGGCGTTGGAGCGGAGTGTGGAGCAGGCGAAGTCGGCGCGGGGTGGGGTGTCGGCCGGTCGCAAGCCGGTGGCGCGGAAGTCGGGGTCGGGGTCGTCGGGTAAGGCGTCGGGGGCGGGGTCGCGGAAGGCTCCGGCGAAGAAGAAGGCGAAGCCCGCCTGAGGCGGGGCGGCGTGGGATGGGTGGGGATCTTTCGGAGTACCGGCGCAAGCGGGTGGCGGGGCGGACGCCGGAGCCGGTGCCGGGTGGGGACGGGGTGGTGTCGGGGGGTGGTGGTGACACGTTCGTGATCCAGGAGCACCACGCGTCGCGGTTGCACTGGGATGTGCGGTTGGAGCGGGGTGGGGTGTTGGTGTCGTGGGCGGTGCCGAAGGGGTTGCCGTCGGAGCCGGGGGTGGTGCGGTTGGCGGTGCGCACCGAGGATCACCCGTTGGAGTACGCGTCGTTCTCGGGGGTGATCCCGCGGGGTGAGTACGGGGCGGGTGAGGTGGTGATCTGGGATCGCGGTCGGTACGAGACGGTGAAGTGGTCGGACCGCGAGGTGGACGTGGTGTTGCACGGGTCGCGGGTGGAGGGTGGGTTCGTGTTCTTCCGCGGCGGGTCGGGTGGTGGTTCGCCGGGTGGTGGGTCGGGGTGGATGGTGCGGCGGCGGCAGGGGGCGGTGCGGCCGGGGTGGGTGGGGTTGCCGGAGTCGGTGGCGCCGATGTTGGCGACGCCGGCGGTGGAGTTGCCGGGTCCGGCGTCGAGGTGGGCGTTCGAGTTCAAGTGGGACGGGGTGCGGGCGGTGGCGCGGGTGGAGGGTGGTCGGGTGCGGTTGACGAGTCGGTCGGGCAACGACGTGACGGGGACGTATCCGGAGTTGCAGGGGTTGGGTGCGCAGTTGGGCGCGACGGAGGTGTTGTTGGACGGGGAGATCGTGGCGTTGGCGGGTGGGCGGCCGAGCTTCGGGGCGTTGCAGCGGCGGATGCACGCGTCGGCGGCGCAGGCGCGGCGGTTGGTGGCGGGGACGCCGGTGACGTTCCTGGTGTTCGACGTGTTGCACCTGGACGGCTCCCCCACGGTGGACCTGCCGTATTCGCGGCGGCGGGAGTTGTTGGAGGGGTTGGGGCTGCGGGGTGCTCATTGGTTGACGCCGAGGTCGTTCCCGGGTGCGGGTGCGGCGGTGTTGGCGGCGAGTCGGGAGCAGGGGTTGGAGGGGGTGGTGGCGAAGCGGCTGGATTCGCGGTACTCGCCGGGGCAGCGGTCGCCGTGGTGGGTGAAGGTGACGTCGGTGTTGACGCAGGAGGTGGTGGTCGGGGGGTGGCGGCCGGGGGTGGGCAAGCGGGCGGGTCTGGTGGGGTCGTTGTTGGTGGGTGTCCCGGGCGAGGGGGGCGGGTTGGTGTTCGCGGGGTCGGTGGGGACGGGGTTCGACCAGGCGGAGCTGGAGGTGTTGACGGCGCGGTTGTCGTCGTTGGGGGTGGGGCGGTCGCCGTTCGCGGAGGGGGTGCCGCGGGAGCGGGCGCGGGGTGCGCGGTGGGTGCGGCCGGTGTTGGTGGGTGAGGTGGTGTTGCGGCAGTGGACGGCGGATGGCCGGATGCGGTTCCCGGCGTGGCGGGGGTTGCGGCCGGACAAGTCGCCCGGGGAGGTGCGGCGTGGCGGGTGACGCGCTGGTGCGGGTGGAGGGTCGGCGGTTGAAGCTGACGAACCTGGACAAGGTGCTGTACCCGGAGGTGGGGTTCACCAAGGCGGAGGTGATCGACTACTACACGCGGATCGCGCCGGTGTTGTTGCCGCACGTGGCGGGTCGGCCGATGACGGTGCGGCGGTACCCGGACGGGGTGGGTGGGAAGTCGTTCTTCGAGAAGAACGCGCCGTCGCACGCGCCGGAGTGGGTGCGGACGGTGCGGGTGGCGACGCCGGGGTCGTCGCGGGGTGCGGGGTATGCGGACTTCGTGGTGGTGGACGGGTTGGCGACGTTGGTGTGGTTGGCGAACCTGGCGGCGTTGGAGTTGCACGTGCCGCAGTGGTCGGTGGGTGCGCGGGGTGGGCGGCGCTCCCCCGACTGGGTGGTGTTCGACCTGGATCCGGGTGAGCCGGCGACGGTGGTGGAGTGCTGTCGGGTGGCGTGCCGGGTGCGGGAGGTGTTGGTGGGTGACGGGTTGTCGCCGGTGGTGAAGACGAGCGGGTCGAAGGGGTTGCAGGTGTGCGCGGCGGTGTCGGTGTCGTCGCCGGAGCGGACGTCGGAGTACGCGAAGGGGGTGGCGCGGCGGTTGGCGGGTGAGTTCCCGGGTGAGGTGGTGTGGCGGATGGGGCGGGCGGAGCGGGTGGGGCGGGTGTTGGTGGACTGGTCGCAGAACAACCCGGCGAAGACGACGGTGGCGCCGTACTCGTTGCGGGCGCGCGGGCTGCCGTCGGTGTCGACGCCGGTGACGTGGGCCGAAGTGGAGGGGTGCCGGGTGGTGGAGGACCTGGTGTTCCTGGCCGACGAGGTGCGGGAGCGGGTGGCGGGGTCGGGTGACCTGTTCGGCGGGGGAAAGTCGGTGCCGTTGCCGCGGTAGGCGTCGTATCCTGGCCGACTGCCTATCGGAGGGATGATCATGCGGCGTGAGGCGAGCGGGGACGAGGAGATCCGGGCGGCGTGGGTGGAGGAGCCGCCGGTGTTGAACTCGGCGGTGCGCCTGGTGGAGTACGACCCGGCGTGGCCGGGGTTGTTCGAGCGGGAGGCCCGGCGGGTGCGGTCGCTGCTGGGTGGCGAGGTGCTGCGGTTGGAGCACGTGGGGTCGACGTCGGTGCCGGGGTTGGCGGCGAAGCCGATCGTGGACATGGTGCTGGTGGTGGCCGATCCGGCGGACGAGTCGCGGTACGTGGCGCCGTTGGAGGCGGCCGGGTACCGGTTGGTGATCCGGGAGCCGGAGTGGCACGAGCACCGGGTGTTGAAGGGGCCGGACACGGACGTCAACCTGCACGTGCACCCGCCGTCGAGTCCGGAGGTCGCGCGGATGGTGGCGTTCCGGGACCGGTTGCGGTCCGATGAGGCGGATCGGGTGTTGTACGAGCGGGTGAAGCGGGAGCTGGCGGCGCGGACCTGGACTTACATCCAGCACTACGCGGATGCGAAGAGCGCGGTGGTGGACGACATCATGTCGCGCGCCTGAGGTTTTCCGGGGTGGGTGGCCGCGGGGTCCGGGTTGTCGGGTGCTCCGGGGGTTCGGGCTTCGCGGTGTCGGCGGTTCGGGGAGGATTCGCGGGTGCGGTTCGGGTTGTTGGGTCCGATGGTGGTGCGGCGCGCGGACGGGTCGCCGGTGCGGGTCGGCGGGCCGCGGTTGCGGGCGTTGTTGGCGTTGTTGGCGGTGGACGCGGGGCGGGTGGTGGGTGTCGGTCGGGTGCGGGAGGCCCTGTACGGGTCGCGGCCGCCGGTGGGGGTGGACAACGCGATCCAGTCGCAGGTGTCGCGGTTGCGGGCGGTGCTGGACGTGGAGGTGGAGCGTTCGGCGGCCGGGTACCGGTTGGTGGTGGACCCGGGTGAGGTGGACGCGGTGCGGTTCGAGGAGCTGGTGGCGCGGGGTCTGCCGGGTGAGGCGCTGGCGTTGTGGCGTGGTCCGGCGTTGCGGGACGTGGGTGAGGCGCCGTTCGCGGCGGTGTGCGCGGCCCGGTGGGAGGAGCTGCGGTTGCGGGCGGTGGAGGAGCACGACGGGGCGCCGGTGGGGTTGTTGCGGGAGTTGGTGGCGGCGCACCCGACGCGGGAGCGGTTGGTGGCGCGGTTGGTGCGGGCGCTGCACCGGGAGGGGCGGCAGGCGGAGGCGTTGGAGGTGTTCGGGCGGGCGCGGCGGGTGTTGGTGGAGGAGTTGGGCGCGGACCCCTCCCCCGTGCTGGCGGCGGCGCACGGCGAGGTGGTGCGGGGTGAGCGGCCGGTGGCGCGGCGGGTGCTGCCGGCGCAGTTGACGGGTTTCGTGGGTCGTGAGGTGGAGTTGGGGTGGGTGGGTGAGGCGTTGGCGGCGTTCCGGTTGGTGACGTTGACGGGGCCCGGTGGGGTGGGCAAGACGCGGTTGGCGGTGGAGGCGGCGGGTCGGGAGTCGGGTGAGGTGTTCTTCGTGGACCTGGCGCCGTTGGGGGTGGGTGGTGACGTGCCGCGGGCGGTGGTGTCGGCGTTGGGGTTGCGGGAGGACGGGTTGCGGCCGGTGACGGCGCCGGTGGCGCGGTTGGTGGCGGCGTTGCAGGACCGGCCGGTGCTGGTGGTGCTGGACAACTGCGAGCACGTGGTGGACGACGTGGCGGCGTTGGCGGGGGCGTTGTTGCCGGCGTGTCCGGGGTTGCGGGTGTTGGCGACGTCGCGGGAGGCGTTGGGGGTGACGGGCGAGGCGGTGCGGCCGGTGCCGCCGTTGGGGGTGGAGGGGGTGTCGTCGGCGGCGGTGCGGTTGTTCGCGGATCGGGCGGTGGCGGTGAACCCGTCGTTCCGGTTGGACCCGGTGACGGCGCCGGTGGTGGCGGGGATCTGCCGGGCGTTGGACGGGTTGCCGCTGGCGATCGAGTTGGCGGCGGCGCGGGTGCGGTCGTTGCCGGTGGCGGAGGTGGCGGCCCGGTTGGGTGACCGGTTCGGGTTGTTGTCGCGGGGCAGTCGGGCGGTGGTGGCGCGGCACCGGACGTTGCACGCGGTGGTGGAGTGGAGTTGGGGGTTGTTGGCGCAGGACGAGCGGGTGGTGGCGCGGCGGTTGACGGTGTTCCGGGGTGGGGTGACGTTGGCGGGTGCGGCGGCGGTGTGCGGGGTGGCGGGTGTGGAGGAGTTGGTGCCGTCGTTGGCGGACAAGTCGTTGGTGGAGGTGTCCGGTGACCGCTACCGGATGTCGGAGACGATCCGGGAGTTCTGCGCGGCGCGGTTGGCGGAGTCCGGTGAGGAGCAGGTGGTGCTGCGGGCGCACGCGGAGCACTTCGCGGGGTTGGCGGCGGAGGCGGCGCCGCACCTGTTCGGGGCGGAGCAGCTGGTGTGGTTGGCGCGGTTGGCGGCGGAGGACGAGAACCTGACGGCGGCGGCGCGGTGGGCGGCGGCGCACGACCACGCGGTGGCGTTGCGGTTGGCGGCGGACCTGGGGTGGCCGTGGTGGTTGCGGGGTTCGCGGACGCAGGGTGCGGAGCTGGCGGCGGAGGTGGTGCGGGCGGTGGGGCCGCAGGCGCCGCCGGGGTTGGCGGAGGAGCACTTGTTGTGCGTGGTGAACGCGTCGTCGACGGGTGCGGGGTTGCCGGGCGCCCCGTCGCCGCGGGAGCCGTTGCCCAGGGGGTTGCCGGGTCGGCCGACGCGGCCGTTCCTGACGGTGTTGTGGGGTATGGCGCACGGGGCGCCGTCGGGGGGCGCGGCGGAGTTGGCGCGGTTGCGAGGGCGGTTGTTGGGGTCGGGGACGTGGAGTCGGGCGCTGGGCCGGTTGGGGTCGGGGATGCAGCACCGGTACGCGGGGCGGGTGGGTGCGGCGCGGGAGGACTTCGGTGCGGCGTTGGCCGGGTTCCGGGAGGTGGGTGAGCGGTGGGGCACGTCGTTGGCGTTGGCGCAGTTGGCGGCGTTGGCGCGGGCCGGTGGGGAGCTGGGGGTGGCGGTGGGGTTCCTGGACGAGGCGTTGGCGTTGTCGCGGTCGTTCGGGGCGAACGAGCACACGGCGAACCTGTTGTGCGTGCGGTCGGAGTGGGCGTGCCATGGCGGTGACCTGGACGGCGCGGCGGCCGATGTGGAGGAGGCGGCGGTGCTGGCGCGGTCGCAGGGGGCGGTGGAGACGGTGGCGCAGGCGTTGCTGGGTCGGGCGGAGGTGGCGCGGCGGCGTGGTGAGGCGGGTGCGGCGCGGCGGTGGTGCGAGGAGGCGTTGCGGGTGTGCCCGCGGGGGTGGTTCGGGCCGGAGCAGGTGCGGTCGTTGGCGCACGTGACGGCGGGGTGGGTGGAGTTGGGGTGCGGTGACGGCGTGGCGGCGGCGCGGGCGTGGGGTCGGGCGGCGGTGTCGGCGTTGGAGTGGGGCAACCAGGTGGTGTTGGCGCGGGTGGTGGAGGGGCACGCGGCGGCGGCGGTGGCGGCCGGTGACGGTGAGCGGGCGGCGGTGCTGGTCGGTGCGGCGCGGGGGTTGCGGGGCGAGGTGGTGGTGGTCGACCCGGAGGTGGTGGCGGTGGAGCGGGCCGCGCGGGCTGCGGTGGGCGGCCGGTTCGACGTGGTGTCGGCGCGGGGCGCGGCGTTGGGGTGGGACGGGGTGGCGGCCCTGCTCGACCCGTGACGCGCCGGGGTCGCGGACCGGGTCCGGTGGGGACAGTGGGTCCGCTCCCCCGGTGTGGAGCGGGACGGGGACGGTGAGGGCGGCCGGGGCGGGGTGGGTCTCCTAGGCTGGTGGCATGCCGAGGATCGCCACCGCCGACACCGTGTCCCGCGACGACCTGCTCGCGTTCCTGCGGCCCCGTCACCGGGCCCTGCTGGTGACCACGCGTTCCGACGGGCGGCCGCAGGTGTCGCCGGTGGCGTGCGGTGTGGACGGGCAGGGGCGGATCGTGGTGTCGACCTATCCGCGGCGGGCGAAGTCGCGCAACGCCCGCCGGGACGAGCGGGTCACGGTGTGCGTGCTGTCCGACGACTGGGACGGCCCGTACGTGCAGGTCGACGGGCGGGCGGAGGTGCTGGACCTGCCCGGGGCGCTGGAGCCGCTGGTGGAGTACTACCGGTGCATCGCCGGTGAGCACCCGGACTGGGACGAGTACCGGGAGGCGATGCGGCGGCAGGGCAAGGTGCTGATCCGGGTGACGATCGAGCGGTGGGGTCCGGTCGCCACCGGCGGTTTCCCGCCCGACCTGGCGGGCTGACCCCTCCCCCGCCGCCGGGGCGGGGGCTCAGGTTCCCGGGCGGTCGGCGCACCGGGCGCCGCCCCAGCCGGGCGGGTCCTCCAGCAGCACGGCGGTGTTCCCGGCCGGGTCGGCGACGGTGACCACCACCCCCGCGGGCGTCCGCTCGGGTCCGGCCGCCACCGTGCCGCCCAGGGCGACGGCGTCGGCGGCGGCGCGGGTGGCGTCGGGGACGGCGAAGTGGCAGCTCCAGCCGCCGTCGGCGGTGACGCGGCCCGCGACGGGGCGGCGGTCGTCGGCGACCGCGACGTCGTAGAGGGTGCTCTTGGCGCCGGGGTCGCGGACCTGCCAGCCCAGCTCGCCCGCCCAGTGGTCGTCGCTGTCGGGGCCGGCCGCCAGTTCGACCCAGCACGGCTCGCCGGGGCGCGGCGGCGGCGCCCACGGGCCGTGCAGCACGCGGCCCCGGTCGACCGCGGCGCCGTCGAGCTCGCGCGGCCCGGACCCGGCGAACACCACGCGCCAGCCGGACGCGCCGGGTCGCACGTGGGTGGCGAGGCGGTCGCCGACCCAGCCGGTGAACGAGCCGTCGGGTTCGGCGATGATCACCCAGCCGAGCAGTTCGGCGTAGAAGCCGGCGACGGGTTCGGGGTGGGCGGCGCCCAGTTCGACGCGGCGGACACCGCGCGCTGGGCTGTCGGGGGTACCGGGCACGGCGGTGACTTCCCATCGGGGGCGGGGAGATCAGGAACGCGCCCCATCCTCCGCACCGGCCATGCGGGACGACAATGCGCCGTTCGGCGGCTGTGGCTGCTCCGAGAGGACCTGTGCCAGCGGTCGGGGCCGGCCGAGGTGGAAGCCCTGGCCGACGCGCACGCCCAGTCGCAGCAGCGCGTCGACCTGCGCGGGCCGCTCCACCCACTCGGCGACCGCGGACAGGCCGAGCCCCTGGGCGATCTGCACGATGCCGGCCACGAGCACGGCGTCGGTGGAGCGTTCGTCGATGCCGCGCACGAACTCGCCGTCGATCTTGATGCCGGTGATGGGCAGGTGCTTGAGGTGCACGAACGAGCCGAACCCGGAGCCGAAGTCGTCCAGGGTGATGCGGCAGCCGAAGCCGCGCAGCTGCAGCGCCAGCGCGCGGGCGGCGTCGAGGTTGGTGACCGCGGCGGTCTCGGTGATCTCCAGGCCCAGCCGGCCCGGGGCGACGCCCGCGGTGGCGAGCAGGTCGAGCACGAACCCGCCGAAGTCGGGGTCCTCCAGGGTGCGGCCGGAGACGTTGACGTTGAACCGCAGCTCGGGGTCGGGGTGGGCGACCAGGGCGTCGACCGCGGTGGACAGCACCCACCGGTCGATGTCGAGCACCAGGTTGGACCGCTCGGCCTCGGGCAGGAACTCGGCCGGGCCGAGGTGGGGCTCGCGGCCGTCCTCCAGGCGCAGCAGCAGCTCGTGGCCCAGGGTCCGGCCGGTGGCCAGCTGCACCATCGGCATCGCGTGCAGCGCCAGGCCGCCGTGGTCCAGGGCGGTGCGCAGCCGGTCCAGCACCGAGACCCGCTTGGCGGTGTCGGCGTAGTGGCCGGGTTCGTAGACGGTGACGCGGTCGCGGCCGGCGGCCTTGGACGCGTACAGGGCCAGGTCGGCGTTGGCCAGCACCAGCTCCCACGTGTCGCCGGGCCCGTAGGCGGCGACGCCGGTGGACACGGTGACGTTGCCGCTCGCGGCGCCGCCCGGCGGCAGGGCGGTGACCGCGTCGCGCAGCCGTTCGGCGACGCGGACGGCGTCGGCGGGGGTCGCGCCGGGCAGGACGACGGCGAACTCGTCGCCGCCGAGGCGGCCGATGAGCTGCGAGGGCTCCAGCCGGGACCGCAGGGCCGCGCCGAGGGCCTTCATCAGCCGGTCGCCGACGGTGTGGCCGCGCAGGTCGTTGACGTCCTTGAAGTTGTCCAGGTCCAGCAGCAGCATCGCGCCCGGTGCGCCGCCGGCGAGCCGGCGCTCCAGCTCGCGGGTCACCGCGCGGCGGTTGGCCAGCCCGGTCAGCGGGTCCTGCTCGGCCAGCGCCAACAGCTCGTCGTGCACGCGGCGGGCCCGGGTGATGTCGTGCGCGCTGCCCAGCACCCGGCGCGGGGCGCCGTCGGGGTCGGCGACGACCTCGCCGAAGCACTCGAACCACCGCTCGTCGTGCCCGGCGACGGGGACCGTGCGGTGGGTGAAGGAGAACCCGGCGCCCGAGCGCAGCGCCTCCTGCAGGGTGGCCTGGATCATCGGCAGGTCCTCGGGGTGCACCAGGGCGGCGTAGCCGTCGAGGTCCAGGGTGGTGCCCGGCGCGAACCCGAACATCTCCAGCAGCGTGTCCGACCACACCACCCGGTCCTCGGCCAGGTGCCACTCCCAAGTGCCCATCCGGCCCAGGACCTGGGCGCGGCGCAGCGCGTCGGCCTCGTGGGTGGCCTCCAGCTCCCGGTCGCGCCAGGAGGTCACGTCCACCACCCGGTACAGCAGCCGTCCCCGCCCGCCGGCGCCGTCGTCGGGCAGGGGGTGGCAGGCGACCTCCAGCCAGCGGTGGCCGGCGTGGTGGGCGCCGGTGGTCAGCAGCGCCAGGCCGGGTCGGGGCCGTTCGGGGGCGCCGGGCAGCAGCGCGGGCAGCGACCGGCCGACCACCTGCCGCGCCGGCACGCCCAGGATCTCCGCCAGCGCCGGGTTGACCCAGGCCAGCGTGCCGCTCGCGTCCGTCACACCGAAACCGACGTCGGCCCGGTCGAGCACCTCGCGGTGCAACGCGCCGTTGCCGTCCACGCGCCCCTCCTCGCCCACCCGCGCGTCATGATGGTCGAGACCACGCGCGGTGGGCAAGCCGACGCGGTTCAGCGCAGCCGCTCCAGCCCCCGGGCGGTGTCGACCAGTTCGCCGGCCAGCCGCCGCAGCTCCGCGCCGTCCGCGCCGTCGGCGGCGGCGGTCGCGACGTCCTCGGCGGCGCAGCGCAGCTGGAACAGCCGGTCCTGCAGGTCGGCCAGCTCCCCCGCGGACAGCACCACGGCGTCCTCGGGCAGCCCGCCGCGCTGCACCGCGGCGCGCCGCTCGTAGGCGCGTTGCCGGCAGGGCTGCGCGCAGTACCGGCGGGGCCGGCCGATGCGGCCGCTGTCGGGCAGGCGACGCCCGCACCAGGCGCAGTGCCTGGCTTCCTCACGGCGCGCCGCGACGTGCTCGGTCACCTGCTCCATGGCCGGCGACGGTATCCGGCTACCCACCGGTCACCGCAACGCCACGCCGCCAGGGCAGACTCCGGGTGTGACCGCGAACCACCCCTACCTGTCCGGGCCGCACCCCCGCGCGTTCGCCCACCGGGGCTGGCACCTCGACGAGCTGGCGGGGATGGAGAACTCGCTGGCCGCGTTCCGCCGCGCCGCCCGGGAGGGGTTCCGCTACCTGGAGACCGACGTGCACGCCACCTCCGACGGGGTGGTGGTGGTGCACCACGACGCGGTGCTGGACCGCACCACCGACGCGACCGGCCCGGTGGCGGCGCAGCCGTGGTCGGCGGTGCGCCGGGCGAAGGTCGGCGGGCGGGAGCCGGTCGCGCGGCTGGAGGACCTGCTGGAGGAGCTGCCCGACGCGCTGGTCAACGTCGACGTCAAGGCCGACTCGGCGGTCGTGCCGGTGCTGGAGGTGCTGCGCCGGGTCGACGCGCTGCACCGGGTGTGCCTGGCGTCGTTCTCCGACAAGCGGCTGGCCCGGCTGCGGCGGCTGGGCGGCCCGGGGCTGCTGACGTCGATGGGCCCGCGCTCGGTCGGGGCGCTGTGGGCGGCGGGCCGGGCGCCGCTGGTGGGGCTGCCGGTGCGGGGCGCGGTGGCGCAGGTGCCGGTCAACCAGGGCCGGCTGCTGGTGGTCGACGGCCGGTTCGTGCGCGTCGCGCACCGGCGCGGCCTGGAGGTGCACGTGTGGACGGTGGACGAGCAGGCCGAGATGCGGCGGCTGCTCGACCTCGGGGTGGACGGGCTGGTCACCGACCGGCCCGACCTGCTGCGCGACGTGCTGGTCGACCGGCGGGCCTGGGCGGGCTGACCGCGTCGCGCGGCGTGACGTGCGGGAGGCCGGTTGGCAACAGGTTGGTGGTGATCACCACCACCGGGTGGACGGCGATATACAGTCCGCCCCCATGAGCGTGGCCGACAGCACCGCACCCGCCGTGGACCGCAGGCGGGAACAGCGCGGGTGGACCTGGTACGACTGGGCGAACTCGGTGTTCCCCACCTCCGTGGTCACCGTGTTCCTCTCCGGCTACCTGACCGCGGTGGCCAAGGAGGCGGCCATCGCCGACACCGCCCGCAACGGCGCGGACGCCTGCGCGGAGGGGTCGCTCAAGCAGTGCGACATCTCCCTGTTCGGCGCCTACTTCCCCGCCGGGTCGCTGTGGGGCTACCTGCTGTCGATCGCCACGGTCGTGCAGGTGGTGGTGCTGCCGGTGATGGGCGCGATCGCCGACCGCACCCAGAACAAGCGCCGCATGCTGGGCGCGCTGGCGTTCACCGGCTCGGCCGCCACGATCGCGCTGGCCGCCGTCGGCGGCGACGACTGGCACCTGGGCGTCGCCCTGTTCATCCTGGGCAACATCTGCTACGGCGCGTCGGTCGTCGTGTACTACGCGTTCCTGCCCGAGATCGCCGCGCCCGACGAGCGCGACGCGGTGTCCTCGCGCGGCTGGGCGTTCGGCTACCTGGGCGGCGGCCTGGCGCTGGCGGTGCAGCTGGCGCTGTTCGTCGGCCACGACGCGGTCGGGTTGAGCGAGGGCGCCGCGGTGCGGGTCGGGTTCGTGCTCTCGGGGCTGTGGTGGGCCGGGTTCACCCTCATCCCGCTGGCCAGGCTCAAGCGGCACCAGGCGCCGCACGGCACGGAGTCGGGGGCGTCGGTGATCACCGCCGGGTTCGCCGAGCTGCGCCAGACCGCGAAGCAGGCCCGCATGTTCCCGCTGACGCTGGCGTTCCTGGGCACCTACCTCATCTACACCGACGGCATCGCCACCGTCGCCAACGTCTCCGCCCAGTACGGCCGCGACGAGCTCAAGCTCGACGAGACCGTGCTGATCACCACGATCCTGATCGTGCAGTTCGTCGCGTTCTTCGGCGGCGTGCTGCACGGCCGGGTGGCCCGCTCGTGGGGGGCGAAGCGGACCATCATGGTCAGCCTGTGCGTGTGGATCGTGGTGATCGGCGCGGCGTTCTTCGTGCAGGCCGGGCAGCAGGGGCAGTTCTACGCGCTGGCCGCGGGCATCGGGCTGGTGCTGGGCGGCACGAACGCGCTGTCGCGGTCGCTGTTCAGCCAGATGATCCCGCCCGGCCGCGAGGCCCAGTACTTCTCGCTCTACGAGGTCGGCGAGCGCTCCACGTCGTGGCTGGGGCCGCTGGTGTTCGCCGGGGTCGGGCAGGCCACCGGGTCGTTCCGGCTGGCGATCATCTCGCTGGTGGTGTTCTTCGTCCTCGGGTTCGTGCTGATGATCTTCGTGCCGGTGCGGCGGGCCATCACCGCCTCCGGCAACCCCGTCCCCGCCAAGGTCTGACCACCGCGCTGCCGGCCCCTCACGCGGCGGGCGCCGGGAGCCGGGCCGACCAGGGGCGGAACAGCGCCACCACGACCGCGGCGACCGCCCACGACACCAGCAGCGTCGTGACCGACAGCCCCGGCGCGAACGCCACCGACGCCGCGCCCGCCACCAGCGCCACCGGCGCGATCGCCCACCACACCCGCGGCGTCGGCGGCGCCTCCCGGTGGAACCCCAGCACCGCCGCCGCGGTGGCCGCCAGCGCCGGCACGTGCCACACCGGCGCCCACCACGGCAGCCCCGCCGCCACCGACCACACCGCGGCCGCCAGCGTCGCCAGGCCGAGCAGCCCGGCGGCCACCCGCCCCACCGCGCGCCGGCCCGTGACCAGCGCGGTGAACGCCACCACCGCCGGCACGTCGTACCACCAACCCGGCACGTCGTACCACCAGCCCGGCACGTCGCCCGCGAACCCGACCCGCGCGCTCATCGTCCACGACTGCGCCGCCGCGACCAGCAGCCCGAGCAGCCCGGTCAAGGCCAGCAGCCGCGTCGCCGTGCCCGCGGGCCGCCGCGCGCCCAGCCGCACCCGCGCCGACAGGGCCAGCGTCGCGCCCGCCTCGCCCCACCCGGGCCACCCGTGCTCCAGGTCCAGCCCGTCGGTGCGGTCGGCCAGGAAGATGCCCGCCATCTCCTCCTCCCGCTCCGCCCGGTACCAGGCGGGCAGCAGCCGCAGCAGCGCCCGGTAGCGCCGTTCCAGGTTCGACCTCACAGCGCCCCCCTCGCCCTGAGCACCGACGACGCGGCGCGCACGTTCGCCGACAGCCGGGCCACCTCCGCCGACAGCACCCGCACCCCCGCGTCGGTCAGCCGGTAGTAGCGGCGCAGCCGCCCCTGGTGGACCTCCTCGCGGTCGCGCTCGGCCAGGCCCTCGGCGACCAGCCGGTCCAGCACCCCGTAGAGCGTGCCGACCCGCAGCCGCATCCGGCCCTCCGACAACCCCTCGACCGCGCGCACGATCGCGTACCCGTGCAACGGCTCCTCCGCCAACGCGGTGAGCACCAGGAACACCTGCTCCGATATACCTCTCACACCGCACGTTATACCGCTTCGCGATATATCTCGGCAAGCTTTCCGAGCCGGCGCGCGGCCCGGGGGCCCGGGGCTTCCGGGTCGGGTCGCGGCAGGTCGGGGCAGGTCCGTGCGCCGTCCGCGCGGCCTGCGCACTAGGGTGGCCCGCCGTGGAACCGATCACCCCCGCCCCGGACCCGACCGACGCGCTGTCCTCCGTGCCCGCCTCCGGCGCCGGCCGCGGCCTCGCGCCCACCGGGCGGCTGAGGTTCTTCTTCGGGCCGATGGACTGCGGCAAGTCCACGCTGGCCCTGCAGATCGACCACAACCAGGCCCGGCAGGGCCGCCGCGGCCTGCTGCTGGTGCGCCACGACCGCTCCGGCGCGCCCACCATCTCCAGCCGCATGGGCCTGGCCCGCAACGCCCTGGAGGTCCACGAGGACATGGACCTGTGCGCGCTGGTGCGCGACTTCTGGGCGCACGGCAGCCGGGTGGACTACCTGATCGTGGACGAGGCGCAGTTCCTGTCCGCCGACCAGGTGGACCAGCTCGCCGAGCTGGCCGACGACGCCCGCCTGGAGGTCTACTGCTTCGGCCTGGCCACCGACTTCCGCAGCAGCCTGTTCCCGGGCTCGCGGCGGCTGTTCGAGCTGGCCGACGAGCTCAACGCCATCCAGGTCGAGGTGCTGTGCTGGTGCGGTCGCCCCGGCCGGTTCAACGCCCGCGTGCACGACGGCGAGGTGGTCCGCGCCGGCGACACCGTCCTGGTCGCCGACACCGTGCCGCCGCCCTCGGCCGACGCGGTGGACGTGCGCTACCAGGTGCTGTGCCGCACCCACTTCCGCACCGGCGACCTGGGCCCGCACACCGTCAAGGGCCACCAGCTCAGCCTCACCTGACCCCGCCCCCGCTGGACGACGCCGGTTTCGCGTCCCACAATGGACAAACCACGTTGCCGGAACCGGGACACGACATGAGCGCACCGCGCGAGCACGAGCACGGCCCCGAGGGGGCGCACGACGACGTGCTGGACAAGGTCGGCGAGCGGCTGCGCCACATCCGCACCAGCCGGGGCGCGACGCTGGCCGACCTGGCCGAGGCCACCGGCATCTCCAAGAGCACCCTGTCGCGGCTGGAGTCCGGGCAGCGCCGCCCCAGCCTGGAGCTGCTGCTGCCGATCGCGCGCGCCCACCGGGTGCCGCTGGACGAGCTGGTCGGCGCGCCGCCGGTGGGCGACCCGCGGATCCGGCCGGTGCCGATCCGCCGCAACGGCATGACCGTGCTGCCGCTGACCCAGCAGCCGGGCGCGCTGCAGGCGTTCAAGATGATCATCCCCCACCGCGGCGAGCCCGACCCGCGCACGCACACCGGCTACGAGTGGCTGTACGTGCTGTCGGGGCGGCTGCGGCTGATCCTGGCCGACCACGACGTGGTGCTGGTGGCGGGCGAGGCCGCGGAGTTCGACACCCGGCTGCCGCACTGGTTCGGCGCGGTCGGCCCGGAGCCGGTGGAGGTGCTGAGCCTGTTCGGCAAGCAGGGCGAGCAGATGCACATGCGCACCGGCCGCAAGCCCTGACCTCCCCGCCGTCGCCGCGACCCGCCAGACTGTGCGCATGACAGGCAGGCGCAGCGCCGGGATCCTCCTGCACCGGGTGGTCGACGGCGGTCTCCAGGTGCTCCTGGGCCACATGGGCGGCCCGTTCTGGGCGCGCAAGGACGAGGGCGCGTGGTCGATCCCCAAGGGCGAGCCCGACGGCGAGGAGGACCCGGAGGCCACCGCGCGCCGGGAGTTCGTCGAGGAGCTGGGCCTGCCGTTGCCCGAGGGCGAGCTGGTGCCGCTGGGCGAGGTGCGCCAGTCCGGCGGCAAGGTGGTGCGGGCGTGGGCGCTGGCCGGCGACCTGGACCCCGACCAGGTGATTCCGGGCACGTTCACGCTGGAGTGGCCGCGCGGCTCCGGCCGCTACCGGGAGTACCCGGAACTCGACCGCGTCGCGTGGTTCCCGCTCTCCGAGGCGCGGTTGAAGCTCGTGTCCGCGCAACGGGACTTTCTGCACAGACTCGCCCGAAATCACTCTTTCGAGTGACACTGAAGTTATCGAGGGGATGAAGCATCCGTTTGGACGTTTGGGTGCGGGCCGTCCGGGTGATTCATCCTCATGTTCGCCACCGGCCACACCCGTGCCGCCACCGAGCGTGGTGACGGCTCCGAAACCCGTCGATATGACTTTGCGTGACCACAACCATGACGGACGTCACTACTGCTGCGTTAAACCCGCCGTAACGTCGCCCTGCGTGGTCGGTCTAAGCTGTCGCAGCCGCACGACTTCGAGCGGGACTGCTCCATCAGTGTGATGGCGTACCCCGGTAGCTTGATAACGCGTCACGAACCGGCCGCGATTGCATCCCTTAGGAGGAGCCTTCGTTGACGGGTGAAAGACGTCACTGTGGGCGACGATGACCGTGAAGCCGGGAACGAACGGAGCAGTCCGATCGTTGCACTCGGTGAGCAACAAGCCTGGGCCCCGGCCCTGAGCCGAGCGAAAGGACACCGCCATGGCCGACCGCGTTCTACGGGGTAGCCGGCTCGGAGCAGTCAGCTACGAGACCGACCGCAATCACGACCTCGCCCCGCGCCGGTCGGTGCGGTACGCCTGCCCCAAGGGCCACGACTTCGAGGTCCCGTTCTCCGACGACGCCGAGATCCCCCACACCTGGGAGTGCCGCCTGCACGGCCAGGAGTCGAAGATCATCGACGGCAACGAGCCGGAGGCGAAGAAGGTCAAGCCGCCGCGCACGCACTGGGACATGCTCCTGGAGCGGCGCACGATCCCGGAGCTGGAAGAGCTGCTGGACGAGCGGCTGGAAGAGCTGAAGGGGCGGCGCACCCGCACCGCCTGACCCCGCTTCGACGTGCGAGGGGCCCGCAGGAGTTTCCTGCGGGCCCCTCTTGCGCGTCCGGGGGGGGGTCGCGTGCGCGGGGTCAGCGCTTGGCGGGCGCCTTGGCCTTGGGCGCGAACAGGTCGCGCAGTTGGGTGCCGCGGCGGCGCAGGCCCCACTTGGTCACCCGGATCAGCGCCTCGCGGACGATGTCGCCGCTCATCTTGGACACGCCGATCTCACGCTCGGTGAACGTGATGGGCACCTCGACGACGCGGTAGCCCAGTTCGATGGTGCGCCAGCCGAGGTCGATCTGGAAGCAGTAGCCAGCCGAGGCGACGTTGTCGAGCCTGAGGTTGCGCAGCACGTCGGTGCGGTAGGCGCGGAAGCCCGCGGTGATGTCCTTGACCGAGGCGCCCAGCGCGAGCCGCGAGTACAGGTTGGCGCCGCGGGACAGGATCTCGCGCTTCTTGGGCCAGTTGACCACGGTGCCGCCGGGCACGTAGCGGGAGCCGATGACCAGGTCCGCGTCGCGCAGGGCGTCGAGCATGCGGGGCAGGTCCTCGGGGGCGTGGGAGCCGTCGGCGTCCATCTCCACCAGCACCTCGTAGCCGCGTTCCATGCCCCAGCCGAACCCGGCGATGTAGGCGGCGCCCAGGCCCGCCTTCTCGGTGCGGTGCAGCACGTGCACGCGGTCGTCCTCGGCGGCCATCCCGTCGGCCAGCTGTCCTGTGCCGTCGGGGCTGCCATCGTCCACCACGAGGGCGTGCACCCCGGGCAGCGCGGTGTGCAGCCGCCGCACGATCTTCCCGATGTTGTCCCGCTCGTTGTAGGTCGGGATCACCACCAGCACCGGCCCGAGCTCGCGGTCAGGCTGCGCCTGCTGGTCCGCCATCCGTTTCCTCCTCGCCGACACCCGCACCAGGGGTCGGACGCGATCGTCGTCGTGTCGTGGTCAAGCCGAACGCCACGGCCATCAGGCCCAGGGCGGTCATCACCCACTCGGGCCATGCGCCGAGGCGGGTTGCCAGCGTAGCCTCCCCGCGCAGCGGCACCGTGGCCACCAGCGCGTCGGGGGTGAACATGCCGGTCCGCTGCGTGACGGTCCCGTCCGGTAGCACGATCGCGCTGACCCCGCTGGTGGCGGCGACCACCACGGCCTTGCCGTGCTCGACGGCGCGGACGCGCGACATCGCCAGCTGCTGGTAGGTCATCTCGGTGTAGCCGAAGGTGGCGTTGTTGGTGGGGATGGCGATGAGGTTCGCGCCGGCGGTGACGGAGTCGCGGACCACGCCGTCGAACGCGACCTCGTAGCAGGTGTCCAGGGCGACCAGGGCGGGGCCCATGGTGAAGCCCCGGGGGTCGGCGCCGGGTTGGAAGTCGCCCGCGCGGTCGACGGTGTCGGTGAACAGCCGGAAGAAGTCGCGGTAGGGCATGGTCTCGCCGAAGGGCTGCAGCTGCCGCTTGGTGTAGGTGTCGGTGGCGCCGGCGCCGGGCTCGTAGAGCACGACGGTGTTGCGGGGCAGGTTGTCGGCGGGGTCGATGACGACGGCGCCGACCGCGACGGGCGCGGCGATGGCCTCGGTGGCCTCGCGGATGCGGGCGGCGGCGTCGGCGTTGCGGAAGGGGTCGATGTCGGAGGAGTTCTCCGGCCAGATGACCAGGTCGGGTCGGGGCGCGCGGCCGGCGTCGACGTCGCGGGCCAGTTGCAGGGTGCGGGCGACGTGGTTGTCGAGCACGGCGCGGCGCTGGGAGTTGAAGTCCAGGCCGGCGCGGGGCACGTTGCCCTGGACCGCGGCGACGGTGGCGGTGCCCTGGTCGGGGTCGGTGTGCACGAGCGCGCCGGCGGCCAGGCCCGCGGCGACGGGCAGGACGACGGCGGCCGCGCCGAGCCACCGGCGGCGGCCGAGGTGGGCCAGGCCGAAACCGGTCAGCGCGACGGCGAACCCGACCAGCGGCGCCCCGCCGACCGAGGCCAGCGGCAGGTACCAGCCCTCGGGCTGGCCGAAGGCGATCTTGCCCCAGGGGAACCCGCCGAAGGGGACCACGGAGCGCAGGGCCTCGTCGGCGACCCACACCAGCGCCATCCACAGGGGCGCGGCGGGCAGCCGGGACACCGCGGCCATGGCCGCCGTGCCGACGGCGACGAGGGTCGCGCACAGCAGCGCCAGGGGCAGCCAGGCGACGAGGCCGACGAACTCGCCGGTCCAGCGCAGCAGCGGCGCCATGAACGCCAGCCCCCACACCAGGCCGAGGCCGAACCCGGCGCGGGCGCGCCGGCCGTGCAGCAGGACGCCGAGCACCGCGAACCCGAGCGGCGCCAACCACCAGGTGGTGCGCGGCGGGAAGCTGAGGAACACCGCCCCGCCGCCCGCGGCGGCCAGCGCCACCCGCAGCAACGTGCCGCGCACGTCCCGGCGGCGGGAGGGCGGGGTGTCGGCGGCCGGCGGGTCCGGCGTCACGGGGGCAGCGACCACTCGGCCAGCCTACGAGCTCGGGGTCCCGACCCGACCGCCGACCCGCGCCGCCGGCACCCGGCGGTGGTGCGCGGGTGTTCGCCGGGTCGGGACCCCGGGCTCGTAGGACTCGGCCGCGCCGACGTCGCCGACGGTGAAGCCCCGGGCTTCGAGGTAGCGGCGGGCGCGGGTCACCGCGTGGGTCTCGACGGCGAGGCGTTCGGCGTGGTCGGGGCGCGGCTCTTACCCGGTGCTGCGGACGCGACGGCGTCGGTGGGGTCGCCTCCGGCCACGAGCCGGTCGGGGGTGGACGTGTGGGGCGGTGTCGGGTTGCCCTGGGGTTGGCGGGGTGGTGGTGGGGGTAGGAAATCAGGGTTCCCACCGATGTGGGGGGACGCGGGTGCGGGGAGGGTGGAGTCATGACCACGTTGACCAGGCCTCAGAACCAGAAGGTGATCGCCGGTGTGTGCGCGGGGTTGGCGGCCCGGTACGGGTGGCGGCCGGGCACGGTGCGGCTGGCGTTCGTGGTGTCCTGCCTGTTGCCGGGGCCGCAGTTCCTGCTCTACCTGGCGTTGTGGGTGATGATGCCCAAGCGCCCCTACTGACGGGTCGCGACGAGGGCCTGGATGCCGTCCAGGACGCGTTCCAGGCCGAAGGCGAACGCGTGCTCGCCGTCGTGGGCCGCCGCGTGGGTCTGTCCCGCGGCGGCCCCGACGCGGGCGGCGGTGGGATAGCGGGCGGGGTCCAGGACGCGGGCCAGGAACGGGGCGGCGGCCTGCCACCACTGCTGGTCGGTCAGGCCGGTGTGGCGGCGCAGGTGGGTGGCGTCGACGGTGGCGCGGGCGGCTTCGCGGGCGTGGGCCAGGACGAGCTGCAGGACCGAGTCCATCTCCGGGTCGGTGAGGCCGATGCCGTCGACGGCGCGCAGCTCGTAGTCGTACTTGGCCACGACGTGGGGTCCGAGGACGGCGCGGTGGGTGGCGACCTGGAGCAGCCAGGGGTGGCGCAGGTGCAGGTCCCAGTTGTCGCGGGCGATGCGGGCGAGCCGGCCGCGCCACCCGCCGGGCACGTCGTCGGGGCGCGGTGTGCCGGCGTGGACGGCGTCGACCATGGCGTCGAGCAGTTCGGCCTTGCCGGGGACGTGGGTGTAGAGGGACATGGCGCCGACGCCGAGCTTGTCGGCGACGCGGCGCATGGACACCGCGGCGAGCCCTTCGGTGTCGGCGAGGTCGACGGCGGCGGTGACGATGCGGTCGACGTCGAGGTCCTTGCGGGCGGCGCGGCCGGTGGTGCGCCACAGCACGGCGAGGGTGCGGGCGGGGTCGCCGGTGCCGGCGTGTTCGGTCGCCACGGCGGTCACCCTACGGCGTGACCCGTGCGCCCGCCGACGCGGCGCGACCGTGGCGGGTCAGGGTGTGTCGGTGAGGGCGGCGCGGACGATGTCGAGGGCTTCGTCGGCGGTGAGTCCCTGGTCGCGGGCGGTGGCGGCGTAGGTGTGGGCGGCGCGCAGGACGCGTTCGCGGCCGCGTTGGCCGGCGGCGCTGACGACGGTGCCGGCGCGGCCGCGGGTTTCGATGAGGCCGGCTTCCTCGAGTTCGCGGTAGGCGCGGGCGACGGTGTTGACGGCGAGGCCGAGGTCGGCGGCGAGGGCGCGGACGGTGGGCAGCCGGGCGCCGACGGGCAGGTCGCGGTCGGTGATGCGGCGGGCGAGCTGGGAGCGGACCTGTTCGTAGGGCGGCACGGTGGAGGCGGGGTCGAGGCTGATCACGTGCCCGATAGTGGCAGAGCGGGCGGCGCCGGCGGCAGCGCCGGGTGGGGTGACTCCGGGTCGCGGACCTGCGACGGACCGTGGCAGGGTGGTGGGTGTGCTCCGCAGACCGCTGCCGTTGACCGTGGCCTTGGCGTTGGTGGTGGGCGTGTCGTTGCTGGCGGTGCTGTCGGGGGCGCAGCGGCGGGTGGCGGGGGCGCCGGCGCCGTACTGCACGGTGTTGTCGGTGTTGTTCGACACCGACGGGGAGATGCGGCGGGTGGCGGCGGAGTTGCGGCGGGACGGCCGGGTGCGGGAGGTGCGGGACGAGCGCACGAAGTCCGCGAACCACGACCGGGTGACGGCGCGGTTGCGGGAGGAGGGCCGGTTCGACCTGGCGGACGCGACGCGGGTGGGGTCGACGCCGGCGTCGGTGCGGGTGGTGGAGGGGTTCGGGGTGGATCCGGCGGAGTTGGCGGGCGAGTTGCGCCAGCGGTTCCGGGTGAACCTGGTGGACGCGTGCGCGGAGCCGGGCGCGTGGGACCGGTGACCCGGGGTCAGCGCTTGGGTGCGACGACGGTGCCGCGGGCGCGGGTGACGACCAGGGGCGGGTCGAGGACGTCGGCGGCCGACGGGCCGCGGTGGGGTGCGGAGCGGCAGACGACGCGGGCTTCGAAGTCGAGGTCGCGGGAGCGGTTGCCGACGCGGACGAGGGTGGCGGTGGCCTCGATGACGTCGCCGGCGTGGACGGGCGCGAGGAACTCGACGTCGCGGTAGCCGGCGAAGAGCCCTTCGTCGGCGTCGGTGCGGATGAGCAGTTCGGTGGCGACGTCGCCGAACAGGCCCAGGCCGTAGGCGCCGTCGACGAGGGCGCCGCCGTAGTGGGCGTGGGAGTGGGGCACGTAGCGGCGGTGGGTGACGGTGAGGCCGACGGTGGGCGGGTTCACGGGGTGTGCTCCTTCTGGGTCCGCACGGCGTGGACGAGGTAGCTGGCGACTTCGCCGGGGGTGGTGCCGCGGCCGAAGACGCGGTCGACGCCGAGGTCGGCGGCCATGAGGGGGTCGAAGCGGGGTCCGCCGGCGATGAGCAGGGGCCGCCGCTCCCCCATGGCCTCGCGGAACGCGGCGGACAGCTCGCGGGTGTTGAGCAGGTGGGCGTCGCGCTGGGTGACGACCTGGGAGACCAGGACGGCGTCGGCTTTCTCGGCGCGGGCGCGGCGGACGAGGTCGGGGACGGAGACCTGGGCGCCGAGGTTGACGACGGTGAGCTCGCGGTAGTACTCCAGGCCCTTCTCGCCGGCGAAGCCCTTGATGTTGAGGATGGCGTCGATGCCGACGGTGTGGGCGTCGGTGCCGATGCAGGCGCCGACGACGACGAGCTTGCGGCGCAGGAGCCGTTTGACGGCGGCGTTGACGTCGGCGGGCGGGAGCAGGGGGTAGTCGCGCTCGACGACGTGGACGTCGTCGAGGTCGACGACGTGGCGCACGGAGCCGTAGACGACGAAGAAGGTGAAGTCGTCGCCGATGGGGTGGGAGTGCACGACCATGGCGGGGTCGATGCCCATGCGGTTGGCGAGTTGGCGGGCGGCGCCGTCGGCGCGGGGTCCGGCGGGGACGGGCAGGGTGAAGGAGGTCTGCACCATGCCGTCGCCGGTGGTGTCGCCGTAGGGGCGGACGTGGCGGGTCACGGGTGCGCCTCCAGCAGGTCCGTCGCGGGGTTGTGGTAGTCGTCGGCCTTGGCGATGACGCCGTCGGCGCCGCGGCCGCCGTCGGCGGGGCGTTTCATCAGGCCGAAGGTGCCGTCGGCGATGGCGGGCAGCAGGCCGTCCTCGGCGATGCGGCGCAGCAGGTCGACGGCGTCGGCGAGGACCCGGTGGGCGCGGGTGACGATGAGGCCGTCGGGGGCGGGCCGGAAGTCCTCGCGCAGTCCCCCGGCGGCGTCCAGGACGTAGCGGACGTTGGCCAGGGCGAGGTCGCGGTCGGACAGGAACGGGGTGACGACGGCTTCGGTCATCATGCCGACGAGCAGGATGGACTGGCCGGTGAGCAGGCCGGCGAGGTTGAAGAACCCGTCGAGCAGGTAGCCGTGGAACACGTCGCCGGTCATGTGCTTGGTGGGGGGCATCCACTTCAGCGGCGCGTCGGGGAACAGTTCGCGGGCCAGCAGGGCGTGGGCGAGTTCGAGGCGGAACGACTCGGGGACCTTGGGGTCGATCTCGAAGGCGTGGCCGAGGCCCAGCAGGTGGTCGGGCAGGCCGGCTTCGTGGGCGAAGTGCTCGTTGAGCAGTTGGGAGACGGTGACGGTGTGGGCGGCGTCGACGGCGTCGGCGGTGGTGAGATAGTTGTCCTCGCCGGTGTTGATGACGATGCCGGCGCGGGCGTGGACCTGGCGGGAGAACCGCTGGTCGACGAAGGTGCGCACGGGGTTGATGTCGCGGAACAGGATGCCGTACATGGAGTCGTTGAGCATCATGTCGAGGCGTTGCAGGCCGGCCAGGACGGCGATCTCGGGCATGCACAGCCCGGAGGCGTAGTTGGTCAGCCGCACGTAGCGGCCGACCTCCTTGGACACCTCGTCCAGGGCGGCGCGCATGATGCGGAAGTTCTCCTGGGTGGCGTAGGTGCCGGCGAAGCCGTGGTGGGTGGCTCCTTCGGGCACGTAGTCCAGCAGGGACTGGCCGGTGGAGCGGATGACGGCGATGACGTCGGCGCCGGCGCGGGCGGCGTTGCGGGCCTGCACGACGTCCTCGTCGATGTCGCCGGTGGCGACGATGAGGTAGATCCAGGGTCGTCGGGGCGGGTCGCCGAGCCTGGCGACGAGCTTGTCGCGGTGGGCGCGGTTGCGGTCGACGGTGCGCAGGCCGCGGGTGACGGCGGCGGTGGCGGCCTTGCGGGCCCGGTCGCGGGCGCGGCCCTCGGGCAGGGTGTAGCGGACGTGGCCGGCGGCGGTGGCCTCGGCGAGGTCGGTGAGGGTGGGCAGGTCGTGTTCGCGCAGGGCGTGGAAGACGGGCAGGGCGACGCCGTGGTCGAGGCCGCAGTGCTCGCGGACGGTGTCCACGACGCGGTTGACCCACGGCACGTCGCCGGCGCGGTGGGTGGAGTCGGCACCGGTGATGCCGGCCAGGCGGAGGGTGGCGCGCTCGACGGACACCGTGGTGTGGGCCTTGGCCAGGGCCACGACCGGCGCGGCGGCGCGGGCGGCGAGGTCGCGTGCCGCGGCGACGACCCGCGGGTCGAGGTCGAGCAGCGCCATGGGTCACTCCTTGTTCTTCCCGCCCCCGGCGTGGCCGGGGGCGGGAGGGGCCGGTCAGGTGGTGGTGTCGTGGATGGTGCGGCCGCGCAGGACGGTGCGCAGGCAGGTGGGCGCGGGTCCGGTGAGGGAGGGCAGGGCGGGGACGCGGGAGCGGGGGTCGGTGGACCAGCGCTGCACGCGGGTGTCGGGGGCGGCGACCTCGAGGTCGCCCGCGTCCCAGACGGCGTAGGTGGCGGGCGCGCCGGGTTGCAGGGTGCCGGTGAGGCCGTCGTCGACGCCGGCGGCGCGCCAGCCGCCGCGGGTGTGGGCGTTGAACGCGGCGCGCGGGGAGATGCCGGAGCCGTCGGTGCGGTGGTGCACGGCGGCCCTGATCGCGGCCCAGGGGTCGACGGCGGTGACGGGGGCGTCGCTGCCCAGGGCGAGGATGACGCCGGCGGCGGCGAGGCGGGAGAACGGGTTGAGCGCGGCGCCGCGGGCGGCGCCGAGGCGGCGGGCGTACATGCCGTCGGGTCCGCCCCACTCGTGGTCGAACAGGGGTTGGACGGAGGCGACGACGCCGTAGGAGGCCAGGGCGGCGGCCTGGTCTGGGGTGACCATCTCCAGGTGTTCGAGGCGGTGGCGGCGGGCGGCGAGGGCGGGCGCGCCGACGACGGCGGCGGCCCGGTGGAAGCCGTCGACGACGGCGGCGACGGCGGCGTCGCCGATGACGTGGAACCCGCCTTGCAGACCGGCTTCGGTGCAGGTGACGAGGTGGTGGGCGACGGCGTCGGCGTCGAGGTAGAGGGCGCCGGAGGTGTCGGCGTCGGCGTAGGGGGCGGTGAGGGCGGCGGTATGGGAGCCCAGGGCGCCGTCGACGAACAGGTCGCCGGCCAGGCCGTGCACGGGCAGGTCGACCGGTTCGGTGGCGCCCCAGTAGGCGACGACGTCGAGCAGGTCGGTGGCCAGCAGGTCGGCCAGGTCGTCGCGGCCGGAGATGTCGGGTCCGGCGCACTCGTGCACGGAGGCGATGCCGCGGGAGGCGGCGTGGGCGAGGAACGCGCGTTGCGCGGCGCGGCGCCGGTCGGCGGGCAGGGCGTCCTTGGCGGCGCCGCGGGCGTGGTGGTGGGCGGCGCGGGTGAGCGGCCCGTCGGGCGACCAGCCGTCGGCGTGGCGGGCGGCGGGCGCGAGGTCGAGCAGGGCGGTGGAGACCAGGGCGGAGTGCACGTCGACGCGGGAGAGGTAGACGGCGGCGCCGCCGGCGGCGGCGTCGAGTTCGGCGCGGGTGGGCGGCCGGTCGTCGGGCCAGCGGGTCTCGTCCCAGCCGTGGCCCCAGACCAGGGGTCCCTCGGCGGCGCGCACGGCGTCGAGCAGGTCGGCGGCGCTGCGGCAGCCGGTGAGGTCCAGGCCGGTGAGCTGCAGCCCGGCGGAGGTGGCGTGCACGTGGGCGTCGACGAAGGCGGGCGCGACGAACGCGCCGTCCAGGTCCACGACCCGCGCGTCGGGGTGCAGGGCGCGGCCGACGGGGTCCTGGCCCAGCCACACCACGGTGCCGTCGGCGACGGCCATGGCGGTGGCGTCGGGGGAGGTCGGGGAGTGGATGCGCCCGCCCACGAGCAGGAGCGTCGGGCCGCCGTTCACTGTGGTCACGCCCGGTGAGTCTGCCGGTGCTCGAACAGGGCCCGCACGGCAGGTTCGGCGCGCAGCAGGTCCAGGGCGAACGCGGCGTGGCCGGGCACGTAGCCGTTGCCGACGATCATCTCGACGTCGGCGGCCAGGCCCTCGGCGCCCAGCGCGGCGGCGGGGAAGGAGGTGGCCATGGAGAAGAACACGACGACGCCGCCGTCGGCGGTGGCCAGGATCGCGCCGTGCTCGCAGCCGGGCACGTCCACGCACACCACGGTCACGTCGGCCCGTCCCCCGACGGCGCGGGAGACGGCGACGGGGTCGCGGGCGTCGGCGACGACGACGGTGTCGGCCAGGCCGGTGCCGCGCACGGCGGCGGCTTCGGCGTCGGTGGGGACCAGGGCGGTCAGGTGGGACGCGCCGGCGCGGCGGGCGGCGGCCAGCGACAGCGACCCGGACTTGCCGCCGCCGCCCAGGACCAGGACCGACGGGGCGGTGCGGCGGCGCACGACGCGGTCGGTGAGGGCGGGCGCGCCGCACACGTCCAGGACGGACAGGGCCAGTTCCTCGGGCAGGTCGTCGGGCAGCACGGCGGCGATGGAGCGGCCGAACAGCACGGCGGTGCCCTCGCAGGGGACCTGTTCGCCCGTGCCGTCCCAGCGGGCCAGGCCGTCGGTGAGGCGCAGCGGGGTGAGGGTGAGCGAGACCAGGGTGGCGATCCGGTCGCCGACGCGCAGCCCGAGGGGCGAGTCGGGGCCGACGGCGCGCACGGAGCCCAGCAGCATGCCGCCGGAGCCGGTGACGGGGTTCTGCATCTTGCCGCGGTCGGCGACGATGTCGAGCACGGCCTGCCGGACGCCGTCGACGCCGTGCCGCTCGCGCAGCTGCCGGTAGGAGGCGGCGTCGAGGTTGAGGCGGTCGACGTCGACCAGGACCTCGTCGGGCCCGCACACGGGGGTGGCGTCCAGTCGCCGGGCCTGCTGCGGCAGCACCCCGACGGGTTCCAGGACGCGGTGCAGACCGTACGGCGAAGTCATGGAAATCCTTCGGTCGACAGGGCCGGGACGCGGATATCTTCACGTGAAGTGGCGAGATTCCGCAAGGGCGCACGGTCCGGGTGGCCGAAGGCAGGACTTTCGACAGCGACGGATCAGCCGGGGGCGGGTGGTCTGGGCGGGTGGTCCGGGTGTGTCGCCGCCGTGCGCAGCCCCTCGGTGCGCACGGCGGCGGACGTCACGGGTCCGGTGCCACTGTGGCGCGGCGGCGCCGCACCCGCAGCGTGACGGCGGCGACCAGCGCGAGCGCCAGCACCGCGTAGGCGACCGCGGCGAACGGGCTGGCGACCAGCGACGCCGGGTCCCCCTCCCCGATCTGCAGGGTGCGCCGCACCTGCTCCTCCGCCATCGGACCCAGGACCAGCCCGACGACCAGCGGCGCCACCGGGTAGCCGTGGCGGCGCATGAAGAACCCGACCAGCCCGACGACCAGCAGCACCACCAGGTCGTCCACCACGAAGTTCACCGCGTAGGTGCCCAGCGCCGCGAACAGCAGGATCCCCGCGTACAGGTAGGGCCGCGGGATGCGCAGCACCTTCACCCACAGCCGCGCCAGCGGCAGGTTCAGCACCAGCAGCATCACGTTGCCGATGTACAGCGACGCGATCAGCGCCCACACCATGGCCGCGTCGTCGGTGAACAGCAGCGGACCCGGCTGGATGCCGTAGCTCTGGAACGCGGCCACGATCACCGCCGCGGTCGCCGTCGTCGGCAACCCCAGCGTCAGCAGCGGCACCAGCACCCCGGCCGCGGCCGCGTTGTTGGCCGCCTCCGGACCGGCCACGCCCTCGATCGCGCCCTTCCCGAACTCCTCGGGCCGCCGGGACAGCTTCTTCTCCGCCGCGTAGGACAGGAACGTCGACACGTCGGCCCCGCCGGCGGGGATGGTGCCGATCGGGAACCCGATCGCCGTGCCGCGCAGCCACGGCTTCCACGACCGCCGCCAGAACTCGCCGGTCATCCACCTGCCGTCCACCGGCGCCACCCGCACCGGGCCGTGCCGCATCCGCGACGCCACGTGCAGCGCCTCGCCCACGGCGAACACCCCGACCGCGACCACCACCACGTCCACCCCGTCCGACAGCGTCGGCACGCCCAGGGTGAACCGCTGCTGCCCGGTCAGCGTGTCGGCGCCGACCAACCCGACGAACAGGCCCAGGCCCAGCGACGCCAACCCCCGCACCGGGGACGCGCCCAGCAGCGCGGCCACGGTCGTGAACGCCACCACCATCAGCGCCACGTAGTCCGCCGGGCCCAGCGTCACCGCCAGCCCGGCGATCGTCGGCGCCAGCGCGGTGAGCAGGATCGTGGCGATGGTGCCCGCCACGAACGACCCGATCGCCGCCGTCGCCAGCGCCGCCGCGCCACGCCCGGCGCGGGCCATCCGGTTGCCCTCCAGCGCCGTGACCACCGACGACGACTCGCCGGGTGTGTTGAGCAGGATCGACGTGGTCGACCCGCCGTACATGCCGCCGTAGTAGATGCCCGCGAAGATGATCAACGCGGCGGTGGGCGGCAGCGAGTAGGTCAGCGGCAGCAGCAGCGCCACCGTCATCGCCGGGCCGATGCCCGGCAGCACGCCCACGGCGGTGCCGAGGGTGACGCCCAGCAGGGCGTAGAGCAGGTACTCGGGCTGCACGGCGGTCGCGAAGCCCTCCAGCAGGGCGGTGAGGCTACCCATCGAGCAACGGCACCCCCTCGAACACGCCCGCCGGCAGCGACAGGCCCAACCCGGACGCGAACACCGCCTGCGCCACCAGCGCCAGCACCACCGCGACGCCCAGCGCCTTCCACCACACCGCGCCCAACGTCCACGCCGCGCCGGCGAACAGCACCACCGCGGCGGGCGGCCAGCCCACCGGGTCGATCAGCACCAGGTGCGCCACCAGCACCGCGACCAGCTTCGCCACCGTCGGCCAGTCGGTGCGCACCCCGGTGTCGACGTCCTCGGAGTCCTCCACCGCGCCCAGCCGGCCGCGGGCGGTGGCCACGATCGCGGCCACGCCCGTCACGATCAGCAACGCGCCCACCGCGTACGGGAACGCGCGGGGCCCGAGCGCCCCCAGCGGCCCGCGGGCGCCGATGGTGGTGGCGTCGACCAGGGTGAACACGCCCAGCGCCACGACCAGGCCCGCGAAGACGCACTCCTCGACCTTCGCCGACCCCGACCCGGGTGTGGGTGTCGGGGCCGGGTCCGTTCCGGCCGGGACGGTCACGGCACCAGGCCGATCTCCTGCAGCACCGGCTTGATCCGGCCGATCTCCACGGTCAGGAACGTGGAGAACTCGTGCCCGGTCTGGAACGTGTCGGTCCAGCCCTTCTTCTTCAGCTCCTCCTGCCACTGCGGGCTGGCGTGCATGTCGGTGACCAGCTTCACCAGCCGGTCCTTCGCCGCCACCGGGATCGACCCCGGCGCCACCACCCCGCGCCAGTTGATCAGCTCCACCCCGGTGCCCAGGCTCGTGAACGTCGGCGCCTTCAACTCCGGGTGCTCCTCCGGCCCCGACGTGCCCAGCGCCCGCAGCTTGCCCGCCTTGATCTGCTCCAGGTACTCGCCGACCCCGGAGATCCCCGCGTCGACCTTCCCGCCCAGCAGCGCCGCCAACGACTCGCCGCCCCCGGAGTAGGCCACGTAGTTCAGCTTCGCCGGGTCGATGCCCTTCGCCCGCAGCAGCATCCCCGCCAGGACGTGGTCCGTCCCGCCGGAGGACCCGCCGGTGATCGTCACCCCCTGGCCCTTCTCCTCCACCGCCGCCAGCAGCTGCTCGATCGTCTGGTAGGGCGAGTCGGCGGGCACCACGACCACCTCGTCCTCCGCGGTCAACCGCGCGATCGGCGTCGTGTCCTCCAACCGCTTGTCCACCCCGTTGGTCTCCACCGCGCCCACCATCACCAGCCCGGTGACCATCAGGTAGCTCTCCGAGCGCTCGTTGGCCAACTTCTGCAGCCCGACCGTCCCCCCGGCCCCGCCCACGTTGCTGACCTGCACCGAGTCCGCCAGCCCCGCGCCGCCGATCGCCGCCTGCATCGCCCGCGCCGTCTGGTCCCAGCCACCGCCCGGGTCCGCCGGCGCCATGATCTCCAACCGGCCCACGTCACCGGCCGCGCCGCCGGCGCCGCCACAGCCCGCGAGCACCAGGCCCGCGGCGGCCACCACCGCGAGAAGTCGGGTGCGCTGTCCTGCCATCGCCGTTCCTCCACCTTCACCACCGCGACGCCGTCGCCCCGGTGGCCGGGAACGCTAGGAGCACCCGCCCCCCACCAGGGGGCAAAGGTCGTAAGGGCCGTATTGGTCGTTTAGGTCGTGGCCCGGCTCACACACCGTGGGCCAGAATGCCCGACATGCGCCGCCGCTCGGTCCCCCTCGGTGTCACCCTGCTCGTCCTGCAGGTGCTCATCGTGCTCGCCACCACCTGCGCGGCCGGCCTCCTCGCCGCCAAGCTCCAGAGCGACCGCATCCGCGAGGCCTACAAGGACCGCATGCTCTCCGTCGCCGAGAGCGTCGCCCGCCTGCCCACCGTCATCGACGCCTTCACCTCCCCCGCCCCCGCCGACACCATCCAGCCCCTCGCCGAACTGCTCCGCAAAGCCTCCGGCGTCACCTACGTCGTCGTCACCGACCTCCACGGCGTCCGCTACGCCCACCCCGACCCCGCCCGCATCGGCGAGAAGGTCTCCACCGACCCCACCACCGCCCTGTCCGGCCGCGTCTTCGTCGGCACCGAGACCGGCACCCTCGGCACCTCCCTGCGCGCCAAGGTCCCCATCCGCGCCACCACCGGCGACATCATCGGCATGGCCTCCGTCGGCATCCTCGAAAGCGCCCTCGCCGCCGACCTCGCCGAAGACCTCCCCGAACTCATCGGCTGGCTCGCCGCCGCCGCCCTCGTCGGCGTCCTCGGCGCCACCCTCGTCACCCACCTGGTCCGCAAGCGCACCTTCCGCCTCGAACCCGACGAGATCGCCCACCTCCTCGAAACCCGCGACGCCATGCTCCACGGCATCCGCGAAGGCGTCGTCGCCGTCGACCAGCACGAACGCCTCGTCCTGGTCAACGACGAGGCGCTGCGCCTGCTCGACCTCACCGACGACCCCACCGGCAAACCCGCCGCCCACGTCCTGGAGGACGGCGGCCTGCTCGACCTCGCCCGCACCCACGACGACGTCGCCGACCGCCTCGTCCTGGCCGGCGAACGCGTCCTGGTCGCCAACCGCATGACCGCCAAGACCCACGGCCGCCCCGTCGGCGTCGTCCTCACCCTCCGCGACCGCACCGAACTCCACGACGCCCTGCGCGCCCTCGACGGCCAGCGCACCGTCACCGAAGTCCTCCGCGCCCAGGCCCACGAGTTCACCAACCACCTCCACGTCATCAGCGGCCTGGTCGAACTCGACCGCCGCGACGACGCCGTCGCCTACATCGAACGCGTCGGCGGCGCGGGCTCCCCCACCTCCGACATCATCGGCGGCGCCATGACCGACCCCGCCCTCGCCGCGCTCCTGCTGGCCAAGTCCTCCACCGCCCACGAACGCGGCGTCGCCCTGCGCCTGGACCCCGCCACCACCATCGACACCCGCACCGGCGACGACGCCCTCACCGTCCTGGGCAACCTCGTGGACAACGCCGTCGACGCCGTCGACCCCGGCGGCACCGTCCGCGTCCTCGTCCGCTCCGACACCACCGGCGTCCGCCTCGTCGTCGACGACGACGGACCCGGCGTCGAACCCGCCCAACGCGGACGCGTCTTCACCCTCGGCGTCAGCACCAAAGCACCCGAAGGCGCCCACGGCCGCGGCATCGGCCTCGCCCTCGTCTCCCGCGTCGTCACCCGCCGCAGCGGCCGGGTCCGCGTCACCCACTCCGAACTCGGCGGCGCCTCCTTCGACGTCTGGCTCCCGGAGGCCGCCCGATGACCGTCCGCACCCTCGTCGTCGACGACGACTTCGCCGTCGCCGCCGTCCACCGCGGCTTCCTCGACACCCTGCCCGACTTCACCGTCGTCGGCGAAGCCCACGGCGGCGGCGAAGCCCTGCGCGCCGTCGACACCCTGCGCCCCGACCTCGTCCTGCTCGACATCCACCTGCCCGACATCCCCGGCCTCGAAGTCCTCGCCCGCCTGCGCGCCCGCCCCGGACCACCCGTCGACGTCATCGCCGTCACCGCCGCCCGCGAACGCGAGACCGTCCGCCAGGCCATGTCCCGCGGCGTCGACCACTACCTCGTCAAACCCTTCACCCGCACCGCGTTCCTCGACCGCATGCGCGAATACCTCGCCCGCCGCACCGAGGTCCAACGCCTCGGCCCCTGGCTCGACCAGGACGAAGTCGACCAGCTCCTGCAACACCGACCCCGCCTCGCCCTGCCCAAGGGCCTGTCCCCCGTCACCCTCAAACTCGTCGTCGACGCCCTGCGCACCACCGACCACGACCTGTCCGCCCAGGAGGTCGGCGACCGCGCCGGCCTCTCCCGCGTCAGCGCCCGCCGCTACCTCGAACACCTCGTCACCACCGGCAAGGCCGAGGTCCAACCCCGCTACGGCATGGCCAACCGACCCGCCCACGGCTACCGCCTCACCTGACCACACGCGTCGGGGCCCGCCGGGGTGACACCACCCGGCGGGCCCCGACGCGCGGTCACCAGGTCAGGACGCAGCGACCTGCCGGAACCAGCGGACCCCGTAAGGACCCAGCTCCACCACCGCCGTCCCGTCCTTCCCCGGCTTCACCGTCCCGTCCACCAACAGGTCCGTCAGCACACCCTCCACCTTCGGCACCTCCACCGACGCGTCCCGATCGGCCAGGTTGTGCACCGCCACCACCGTCCCGCCGTCGATCGAGCACCGGTGCGCCAACACCGCCGGATCCGCCGAGTCGATCACCTCGAACTCGCCCCACGCCAACTCCGGGCACTCCCGGTAGCGCTCCACCAACAACCGCGCCCACCCCAACAACGACCCCGGATCCCGCCGCTGCTCCGCCACCGCGTCCCACCACATCGGCGTCCGCACCGCCAACCGGCCCTCCAACGACAGGTCCTCCGTCATCCCCACCTCCTCGCCGTAGAACAACACCGGCGTCCCCGGCAACGAGAACAACAGGCTGTACACCATCTTCACCCGCCGCAGATCACCCCCCAACATCGACGGCAACCGCCGCCGCAACCCCCGCCCGTACAACTGCATGTCCTCATCCGGACCGAAAGCCGCGAACACCTCCTCCCGCTCCGGCACCGTCAACTTGTCCAACGTCAACTCGTCGTGGTTGCGCACGAACGTCGCCCAATGACAATCCCGCGGCGGCTCCGGGCGCTCCTTCAACGCGTGCGCCAACGGACTCGCCTGCTGCCGCGCCAACGACAAGTACATCTGCTGCATCCCGACGAAGTCGAAACACATGTGCAACTCGTCGCCCACGCTGTCCGAACCGCCGAAGAACGCCATCGCCTCCGTGTACGGCAGGTTCACCTCGCCCAACAACACCGCCTCGCCGTTGCGCCGCGACAGGAACGCCCGCAGATCCGCCAGGTACTCGTGCGGATCCGGCAACGCCTCGATCGGCGCCTCCAGCAGGAACGGCACCGCGTCCACCCGGAACCCCGACAGCCCCAACTCCATCCAGAAACCCATCACCCGCGCGATCTCGTCCCGCACCCGCGGGTTCGCCACGTTCAGATCAGGCTGGTGCCGGTAGAACCGGTGCAGGTAGTACCGCTTCGCCTTCCGGTCGTACGTCCACAGCGACGTCTCCTTGTCCGGGAACACCACACCCTCGTGCTCGTCCGCCGGCGGCTCGTCCCGCCACACGTACCAATCGTGATAAGGGCTCTTCGGATCCCGCGCCGCCTGGAACCACGGGTGCTGATCCGACGTGTGGTTCACCACCAGGTCCGCGATCACCCGCATCCCCCGGTCCCGCGCCGTCCGCACGAACTCCACGAAATCGCCCAACGTCCCCAACCGCGGGTCCACCCCGTAGAAATCCGTGATGTCATAACCGTCATCACGATCCGGCGTCGGGAAGAACGGCATCAACCACAAGCACGTCACACCCAACCGGTGCAAGTGGTCGATCTTGTCGATCAACCCCCGGAAATCACCGTGACCATCACCGTCCGAATCGTGGAACGTCTCCACGTCCAAGCAGTACACCACCGCGTTCTTCCACCACAGGTCCGCCGTCCTGGTCAACCTCACGACCGCACCTCCGGCAGCACCCGCTCGCCGAACGCGTCCAGGAACCGCTCCTGCTCCCGACCCACGTGGTGCAGGTACACCTCCTCGAACCCCAGGTCCACATACTCCCGCACCACCTTCGCGTGCCACCCCAGGTCCGACGACACGTTCACCACCTCCGCCACCCGATCCACACCCACGTCCCGCGACACCAGGTCGAAGTGCTCCGCCGTGTCCAGGTCCCAGCAGATCGGCGGCGGGAACACGTTGCTCCGCCACTGGTGGTGCGCCAACTCCCGCGCCTCGTCCTCCGACTCCGCCCAGCTCAGGTGCACCTGCAAGTGCAACTTCCCCCGGCCCCCCGCATCCCGGTACGCCCCCGCGATCCGCTCCAACCGCTCCACCGGCGCGTTCACCGTGATCAACCCGTCAGCCCACTCCGCGCACCACCGCGCCGTCTCCTCGCTCACCGCCGCGCCCACCAACAACGGCGCCACCTCCGGCCTCGTCCACAACCGCGCCCGGTCCACCGTCACCAAGCCGTCGTGACTGACCTCCTCACCCGCCAACAACGCCCGGATCACGTCCACGCACTCGCGCAACCGCGCGTTCCGCACGTCCTTGCGCGGCCACCCACCACCCGTGATGTGCTCGTTGCTCGCCTCACCACTGCCCAACGCCGCCCAGAACCGACCCGGGTACATCGCGCCCAACGTCCCGATCGCCTGCGCCACGATCGCCGGGTGGTACCGCTGCCCCGGCGCGTTCACCACCCCGAACGGCAAGCTCGTCGACTGCAGCGCCGCGCCCAACCACGACCACGCGAACGCCGACTCCCCCTGCCGCTCACTCCACGGCGAGAAGTGGTCCGAGCACATCGCCGCGTCGAACCCGACCCGCTCGGCCTGCTGCACCGCGGCCAACAGCGCGGACGGATGAACCTGCTCGTGCGAAGCGTGCACACCGATGACGGTCATGCCGCATCACATACCCAACTCACCCCCGACCGACACGCCACCCCACCGGCGCCCGCTCACGGCAACTCGGGCCGCCGACCCGACTCCGGACGCACGTCCGCCACACCACCGTCGACAACCCCGCCGTCGACCACCCCGCCATCCACCACATCGCCGTCCACCACCACACCACCCGCCATCGGCGGCCGCCCGTACCGGAAGTTCAACGCCATCGCCCGCTCACGCGCCTCCGCCCGCCGCGCCATCCGCCGGCTCACCACCCGCCGCACCGGCGGGACCAGCAACGACAACCCCACCACATCGCTCACGAACCCCGGCAGCACGATCAACAACCCCGCCACCGCGATCAACACCCCGTCCGCCACCTCCTGGTGCGGCGCCCGCCGCGACCGCACCGCCTCCGAGAACGCCGCCACCGTCCGCGCACCCTCACGACGCATCAACACCGAACCCACCACCCCGCCCAGCACCAGCAGACCCAGGGTCGGCAACAGACCCCACGCCCCGAACGCCGCCACCAGGACGGTGACCTCCACGGCCAAACCCACCAGCACAACCAGCAACACGCGCATACCCCACCCAACGCACAACCCACCCCAAACGCTCCCCGCCGAAATATTTACGTCCAACAGGGCATCTGGCAACATATCTTCCACCACCACGAGGGTAGGGAGCACGGATGACCGCGCTACACGAGGCCACCACCACCCACCGGGCTGACCTCCAGCCCTACACCTACGTGCGCCGCGAACTCGTCGAACCCGACTGGCGCCGCCTCCCCGGCTGGCACCACGTCACCGACGCCCAATGGCGCGACGCCCAGTGGCAACGCGCCAACTGCGTCAAGAACACCAAGCAGCTCCGCACCCTCATGGGCGACCTGCTCACCGACCGCTTCTACCACCAACTCGAAGCCGACCAGCAGCACTCGGCCACCATGTCCATGCTCATCCCACCCCAGATGATCAACACCATGGCGCCCGACGCCCCCCTCGACCCCGACACCTTCACCGAAGCCTTCTTCGCCGACCCCATCCGCCGCTACATGCTCCCCGTCCACTCCGACCGCGACCCCGACTGGCCCAGCCACCCCCACTCCACCCGCGACTCCCTCCACGAAGCCGAGATGTGGGTCGTCGAAGGACTCACCCACCGCTACCCCACCAAAGTCCTCGCCGAACTCGTCTCCACCTGCCCCCAGTACTGCGGCCACTGCACCCGCATGGACCTCGTCGGCAACTCCACCCCCCAGGTCCAGAAGCACAAGCTCGCCCTCAAACCCGTCGACCGCCAAGACCGGATGATCGACTACCTCAAGCGCACACCCGGCGTCCGCGACGTCGTCGTCTCCGGCGGCGACGTCGCCAACGTCCCCTGGCCCCAACTCGAGTCGTTCCTCATGCGACTGCTCGACATCGACACCGTCCGCGACGTCCGCCTCGCCACCAAGGCCCTCGCCGGACTACCCCAGCACTGGCTCCAGCCCAAGGTCGTCGAAGGACTCGAACGCGTCGCCCGCACCGCCGGCCGCCGCGGCGTCAACCTCGCCATCCACACCCACGTCAACCACGTGCAATCCGTGACGCCGCTCGTCGCCGAAGCCGCCCGCACCGCCCTGGAGATCGGCGTCCGCGACGTCCGCAACCAGGGCGTGCTCATGAAGGGCGTCAACGCCACCCCAGACGACCTGCTCGACCTCTGCTTCGCCCTCCAGGGCGAGGCGAACATCCTGCCCTACTACTTCTACATGTGCGACATGATCCCCAACGCCGAGCACTGGCGCGTCGCCGTCTGGGAAGCGCAGGAACTCCAGCACGCGATCATGGGCTACCTGCCCGGCTACGCCACCCCCCGCATCGTCTGCGACGTCCCCTACGTCGGCAAGCGCTGGGTCCACCAGCTCCACGAGTACGACCGCGAGCTGGGCATCTCCTACTGGACCAAGAACTACCGCACCGGCATCGAGCTGGACGACGCCGAAGCGCTCGACCGCCGCCACCCGTACTACGACCCGATCTCCACCCTCGGCGACGCGGGCCGCCGCTGGTGGTCCGAGCAGGGCTGACCCGGCCGGGGAGCCCAGCGCCAGGGCTCCCCGGCTGCTTTTTCCTCGCTGTCGCCCTGCACCGGGGCTGCGTGTTTAATTTCGGTCAACACTGAAGCTATAGAGAAAGATGAAGTGCGAAGGCCGCTCGACTACGCCATTCCGCTGGCGAGCGTGGTGCCCCGCCACCGCGCGGGGACAGACTGGCGGCCATGACCGACCAAGCCCTGGCCCTGAAGTCCTACGACGTGTTCACGCCCGAGGCGGTGGCCGACCCGATCCCGCTGCTGCACCGCATCCGCGCCGAGAGCCCGATCAGCCTCCTCCCCCAGCTCGACGCGTACCTGCTCACCCGCAACGCCGACATCGTCGCCGCGCTCAAGGACCGCAGCCTCTCCCCCGCCAACATGGCCCAGGGCCTCGCCGCGTTCAGCCAGGCCGAGCAGGACGAGCTGATCCCGCTGCGCGACTCCATGCACCTCTGGATGGGCCACACCGTCGAGGCCGACCACGTCAAGTTCCAGCAGCTGCTCAAGCGCTACTTCACCCCCGCCACGGTCAACGGCTTACGCCCCAGGATCAGGCAGCTCACCGAAGAACTCCTCGACGCCGTGGCCGACCGCGGCCGGATGGACGTCGTCGCCGACCTGGCCTACCCGCTGCCCGCCAACGTGATCGCCGAGATGCTCGGCATGCCCACCGAGGACCGCGAACAGCTCCAAGCCTGGTCGCGCGACATCGTCGCCATCTTCCAGCTCGCCGACATCGACCGGCTGCGGCGGTCCCAGCGCAGCGTGCTGGAGATGCAGGACTACGTGCGCGGCCTGGTCCGGGCCCGCCGCGCCGACCCGCGCGACGACCTGATCAGCATGTTCGTCGCCGCCGAGCGCGAAGGCCAGGTCACCGAGGACGAGATCGTGGCCAACTGCGTGCTGCTGCTGTTCGCGGGCCACGAGACCACCGCCGGGCTCATCGTCAACGGCCTCGCGCTGCTGTTCGACAACCCCGACGAGCTGGCCCGGCTCCGGGCCGACCCCGACCTCACGCCCGCCGCCGTCGAGGAGATGCTGCGCTGCGACGGACCGGCGAGCGTGGTCGTCCGCGAGAGCACCGCCCCGATCCGGCTCGGCGACCTCGACCTGCCCGCCGGCAAGCGGTTCTACCTGGCCATCTCGGCCGGCAACCGCGACCCCGAGGTGTTCGCCGACCCCGACCGGTTCGACATCACCCGCCGACCCAACCGGCACACCGCGTTCGGGCTCGGCGCGTTCTACTGCCTCGGCGCCGCCCTGGCCCGGACCGAGGCCGACGAGTGCTTCCGCGTCCTGCTCGCCCGGCTCCCCCACCTCCGGCCCGCCTACGACGTGCCCGACCACGCCCCCGTGCCGCCGCTCGGCCGCCGGTTGCAGTCGCTGCACGTCGAGTTCTGACGACCCGCCGTCCCGGGCCCGACCGGAAGTCCCCGGCCGGGCCCGGGACGGCGTCCCGCTACCCCATGATCGAGAGCGCGCGGTCCTCGACCCGGAGGTCGCGGTCACCGGCGCGCGGGGCGCGGGCAGTGAGCCCGTCGTTGACGCAACCGGGCACGTCGACGACGGAGTAGCAGTTGTCCGGCCGGTTGCCGGTCACCTCGGCCCCGCCGACCAGCGCGACGCGCGCCCGCAGGGTGTCGATGCCGCCGCCGGAGGCGGGCGACGGGTAGGCGCCCGCGCCGGGCCCGCCCGCCGAGTTGTCGGTGATCCACCCGCCGTCGACGGTCACCACCTCGGCGTAGACGGCCAGCCCGCCGCCACCACCGCCGAAGCCCGCGTAGCCCTCGTACCCGCCGGGACCCGCAGCACCGGCGTCACCACCCCGGCCCGCCCGGTTGCCCGCGATCTTCGTGCCGGTGATGACGGGGGCCAGCGACTGGCCCTCACGACCGCCCACGTCCACTCCGCCGCCCGTGCCGCCGCTGCCGCCGTCCCCTCCCCCGCCACCCTCGGCGCCGCCGGAGCCGCCCGGCGCGCCGTCCGCGGCGACGTTGCCGGTGACGCTGCTGCCGGTGATCCGCAGCGCGGTGCCGCTGGTCGTGTGGACGCCGCCGCCGAAGCCACCCGAGCCGCCCCGGGCGCCCGGCGTCCCGGCGACGCCGCCACCACCCCGACCACCGGTCCCGCTGGTGTTGTCGGCGATCGAGGTGCCGGTGATGGTCAGCGGGATCGACCCCGAGCTGTAGGAGGAGATGGCGCCGCCGGAGCCGCCCAGCCCACCGCGACCCGCGCGGGTGGTCGTGGTGGCGTTCGGGCCCGGCGCGCCCGCGCCGGCGCGGTTGCCGGTGAACGCGCTGTCGGCGATGGCCAGCGGACCCCAGTTCTGGATGGCGCCGCCGGACTTGCCCGGGTTGCCCTCCCCGTAGGAGTTGACGCCGACGCCGTCCGGCGCGTGGCCGCCGGTGAAGGTGAGGTGGTCGATGGCCAGGTCACCCCAGTTGGAGATGAACCGGAACCGGGGCGCGCCCGCGGCGCGGGCGAGGGTGGCGCCGTTGCCGTGGACGGTGAGCTTCCCGACGATGGCGGGCAGCCCGTCCTCGCCGTTGGCCGAGGCCGGCGCGGTGAGGGTGTAGACGCAGTCCGGTGCGAGGGACAGGGTGTCCGGCAGGCCGGACGCGTTGGCTGCGACGACCGCGCCGACCAGGGCGTTCGGGTCGCAGGGCACGTCGATGTCGGCGGCGAGGGCCGGTGGGGCGACCAGGACCAGTGCGCCCAGGGTGGTCGCGGCGGCGAGAGGGACGAGGGCTCGTCTCGGTAACTTGAGCATGAAGCAACTTTGTCGTGACCCGCCGCTCCCGGCGAGCTATTTTAAGTCTACACTGAAGCTATAGAGGTAACGATGGCAAGACTTGCAGGCGGTCGGGCCCGTCGCTCGCCGGGCTGTTGATCACCCCGCACAATGGACGCATGCGCAGGCCGAGGGTGTTCGTCGCGGGTCCGGTGTCGTGGAACCGGCTGGTGCTGCTGGACCGCCTCCCGCCGGACCGGCCGCACACCGCGTTCGCCACCGGGCACCGGACGGCCGTCGGCGGCACGTCGGCGGCACGTCGGCGGGCAAGGCGTTGAACCTCGCCTCGCTCGGCGCGGAGGTCACGCTGCGGACCGTGGTCGGCGACGACGAGGCCGGGCGGTCGGTGCTGGCCGTGCTCGACCGGGCCGGTGTCGACGTGGTCGCCGAGGTGGTCGACACCCCCACCGAGCAGCACCTCAACCTGATGGACCCGCACGGCGGCCGGGTGTCGATCTACCTCGAACTGCCCGAGCTGCGTCGGGCCGTCCACGACGAGCGCGCCCTGGCGGCGCTGGCCGCGGCCGACGTGGCGGTGGTCGACCTGGCCGACCACGCCCGTCCCCTGCTGGCCGCCGCCCACGACGCCCGGGTGCCGGTGTGGTGCGACCTGCACGACTACGACGGCGTCGCGGAGTTCCACCGCGACTTCGTGACGGCCGCCGACCGCGTGTTCCTCAACGACGACGCCTTCACCGACGAGGACGCGCTGCTGGCGTTCCTCGGGTCGCTCGGCAAGCCCGCGGTGGCGACGCTCGGGGCCGAGGGCGCGGTGGGCGTGGTCGACGGGGTCGTCCACCGCGTGCCCGCCGCGCCGGTCGAGCGGGTCGTGGACACCAACGGCGCCGGTGACGCCTTCTTCTCCGGCTTCCTGGTCGCCCACCTCGCCGGCGCGGGCACGGCCGCGGCGATGGCCGCCGGCGCCGCTCAGGCCGCCCGCTGTCTCGGTTCAGCGGGGCTCGCGCCCGGACTGTGACCGTCAAGGACTTGCTGAAACTCTTTGCAAGGTCTTTCCTTCGAGTGCTGTCGGCGCTGCGGAGAGGACCCACATGGAGGGCGTGACGGCCCGGTTGAGCGACATCGCCGCGCAGGCCGGGGTCAGCGAGGCGACGGTCAGCCGCGTCTTCAACGGCAAGGCGGGCGTGTCGGCGGCCACCCGGCAGGCGGTGGTGGCCGCGATGGACCTGCTCGGCTACGAGCGACCGGCCCGGCTGCGGCAGCGCAGCGCCGGGCTCATCGGGCTGATCACCCCGGAGCTGGGCAACCCGATCTTCCCGGCGCTCGCGCAGGTCGTGGAGCAGGTGCTGACCAGCGCGGGCTACACGCCGCTGCTGTGCACCCAGACCCCGGGCGGCTCCACCGAGGACCAGCTGACGGAGATGCTGGTGGACCGGGGCGTGGCGGGCATCGTGTTCGTCTCCGGCCTGCACGCCGACTCCACCGCCGACATGAGCCGCTACACCAAGCTCGCCGGGCGCGGCATCCCGTTCGTGATGATCAACGGCTACACCGAGAAGGTCTCCGCGCCGTTCATGTCCACCGACGACCGCGCGGCCATGCGGCTCGCGGTGTCGCACCTGGTCGAGCTGGGGCACGAGCGCATCGGCCTCGCCGTCGGACCGCGCCGGTTCGTGCCGGTGCTGCGCAAGATCGAGGGTTTCGTGCAGCACGTGCGCACCGCGCTCCCCTACACCGCCGAGCAGGCCGAGGCGCTGGTGCAGCACTCGCTGTTCACCGTGGAGGGCGGGCAGTCCGCGGCGGCGGCGTTGCTGGACAAGGGGTGCACGGCGATCATCTGCGGCAGCGACCTGATGGCGTTCGGGGCGATCCGGGCGGCCCGGCAGCGCGGGCTGGGCGTGCCGCAGGACGTGTCGGTGGTCGGGTTCGACGACTCGCCGCTGATCGTGTTCGCCGACCCGCCGCTGACCACGTTGCGCCAGCCCGTCGAGGCGATGGGGCAGGCCGCGGTCAACGCGCTGCTGGAGGAGATCGGCGGCACGCCCGCACCGCACGCCGAGTTCGTCTTCCTGCCCGAGCTGGTGGTGCGCGGCTCGACGGGCGCGGGGCCGAGGTGACCGCCGGTCGGGCCAGGGCGCTGCGGATGAGGGCACAGCGCCTGACCACACCCGCCCGGTCGCTGCCCGAGCTGCTGCGCGACGTGCTGGCCGTGCAGGCGCAGGACCTCGCCGCCGCCGGGCTGGCCGTGCGCGCCCGCACCACCGGCGTCGTGCCCGCCGACCTGAGCGCGGCGCTGGACGCGGGCGACGTCGTCCGCACGTGCGCCATGCGCGGCGCGGTGCACCTGCTGCGCCGCGAGGACGCCGGCTGGCTGGTGGCGCTGCTGGGACCGGTCAACGTCGCCCGCTCCCGCCGGCGGCGGTTGGACCTCGGCCTGACCGACGAGGTGTGCGAGCGGGCGCTGGCGGCGCTGCGCGAGGTGCTGACCGAGCCGCTGACCAGGTCGCAGGTGGTCGACCGGCTCGCCGAGGTCGGCGTGGTGCTCGACCCCGCCGCGCCCGCGCACCTGCTGGCCTACGCCGCCAACAAGGGCGTGCTCTGCCTGGGCGGGTCGACCTACCGACCGCTCCCCCGCGCCGACGACGAGCCGCGCGGCGTGGTCGAGCTGGTCCGGCGCTACCTGCGCGCCTGCGGTCCGGCGACGGTCGAGGACTTCGTCGCGTGGAGCGGGCTGCCGGGGCCCGAGGCGCGGGCCGCGTTCCCGTTCGACGACCTGGTGGAGGGCGAGCACGGCTGGCAGCTGCCCGCCACCGACGCCGCCGACCTCGACGGCACGGTCCGCCTCCTCGGCCCGTTCGACACGTTCCTGCTCGGCTACGCCGACCGCGGCCTGCTCCTGGACCCGCTGCACGCGCCCCTCGTGCAGACCGGCGGCGGCGTGCCGGTGCCGCACGTCGTGGTGGACGGCGAGGTGCGCGGCACGTGGCGGCGGCGGGCCGACCGGGTCGTGGTGGAGCAGTTCGGCCACATCCCGGTGTCCGAGCTGGACCTCGAAGTGGAGTCGGTGCTGGCCTGGGCGTGACCCGGCGGGCGGGCGGTGGGAGGGCACGCCCGCCCGCCCGCCGGGAGTCACCGCAGGTACGGGCCGTCGGCGCCGACCTTGCCCGGTGCGGGGTTGCCGGGCAGGTCCAGCACGTAGACCCGGGCGTTGCCCTTGCCGCCCGCCGACGCCGTCAGGCTGCCGCCGGTGACGACCCTCGTGTCACCGGTGACCGCGTCGCGGTAGGTGCCGTTCGGGATGCCGCTGAACGTCGCCCCGCCCGACACGGCGACCAGCGCGAAGCTGTCCACCGACCCGGACGTGTAGCGGCGCTTGAACGCCATCCCGCCGGACACGCCGTCGGTCGAGTACTGGCCCTTCTGCAGCGCCGGCACCGCCCGGCGGATCTGGTTGAGCCGCTGCACGTGCTTGACCAGCGGTTTCTGCAGCGTGGTCGCCACCGCGCCGGACGCCGAGGACACCACGCCGTAGTCCGGGGCGACGACCGCGCCCGCGATGACGTCGCCGAAGTACGCCCGACCGGTGGTGGCCAGCGGGCAGGTGGGGCCGCAGTCGATCGGCTTGCCCGCCTGGAACTCGACCTCCGAGCCGTAGTACAGCGTCGGGATGCCGCGGAACGTCCACATCAGGCTCATGTTCTCCGCCCACGCGTCCGTCCCGCCCGCGTAGCGCACGCTGGACTTGTTCGGCCCGAAGTCGTGCGAGTCCACGTACGTCACGTTGTAGGTGGCGTCGTTGGTGGAGTCGTCGGAGTCCTTCGCGTTCCAGAACGCGTTGTTCGCGTCGCCGAAGTTCATGTGCTTCTTCGGTACACGCCGCCCAGAACGGGCTTGACCTGCATCGGCCTCAGCGGCGGACAGGTCCGGTACGGACCCAGTACAAGATCATCACCGAGCGCGCGCCAGCACCCGGTCCATGATCGACCGAGGCTGTTCCTTCAGGTCCGGCCACTCGTGGACGTAGGTCTCGAACGTCGTCTTCAACGTGGCGTGCCCAAGGGTCAGTCGCACGGTCTCCACGCTCGCACCGTTATGGATCAGCGAAGTCGCGAAGAAGTGGCGCAGGTCGTGGAACCGGAACCCCTTCGGCAGCTCGGCCGCCGCCACCGCGTCGATCCACATCTTCGAGAAGTCGCTGGTGTACAGCGGCTTGCCGGTCGAGGTCGAGAACAGCAGTTGCGTCTTGCGGCGAGGCACACGTCGTTCGCCGGTCGACCTGTCGATCCTGATCGCCTTCTGGTCGGTCTCGTCGTCCAGCTCGTACTCGATCGGCGGCGCCACCCGTAGCTGCTCGGTCACCGCCTCGGCCACCACCGCGGGCAGGTCCACGGTGCGCACGAGCTTGGTCTTGGGCAGCGCGAGGTATTGCCCGCGACGCGGGATGTACTTGACCTGTTGGACGACGTCGACCTCCTCGTTGAGGAACGCGACGGCGCCGTCCTCCAGGCCCAGCACCTCGGCCGGGCGCAGTCCACAGCCGGCCGCGAGCCAGGGCGCCGCGCGGTAGCGCTCCGGCAGCGCCTTCGACAATGCGTGCACCTTGCTGGCGGGCGGGATGTGGTAGGGCCGCTTCAGCCGTTTCGGCAGCTTGATGGCGACGCAGGGCGAGGACCCGATCTTCTTGTCGATCACGGCCGCCGACAGCAGCGGCTGGAGCACCAGGTGGTAGGTCGCCCGTAGCGTGACGGGCTGGAGGACCTGGGCGCGGTCGGTCACCCAGCTCTGGATGTCCGAGTTGACCAGCTTGAACAGCGGCTCGCCGCCGAGGATCGGGTAGATGTGCAGCCGCAGCCCGCGTTCGATCAGCAGCGCGGTGGCGGGGTCCACGGCGGCTTTCTTGTTGCGGGCCCACGTCTCCCCGAACTCGCGCACGGTCATCTTCCCGGCGGCCGGGTCGATGAACTGGCCGCGCGACAGGTCTGCCTTGATGTTGTTCTCGAAGACGATCGCGTCGGTCTTGCGGGCGAACGCCTTGGTGCCGGGTGTGCCGTCCGGGCGGTTGTAGTTCACCCGCCACCGCTTGCCGACGCCGTACCGGGCCGATCGCTCTCCGTCGCTCTTGAGCCAGAGGTCCTGGGGCGCCATCACGCGCTGCCGGGGAGGGCGGCCAGGTCGGCGCGGCGCACTGCGTCCATGTCCGCCGCGAAGATCCTCGCGTGCGGCAGGCGCTCGAACCGTCGGCGCCGCCAGGGGCCGCGCGGTCGGTCGCGGTAGCCGGCCTCCCAGCGGCAACCGTGGCCGTGCTGAGGTGTGGCGGTAGGGACGCCGTTGTCGGCGGTGGTGTACCAGCGGTCTCTGATCATCGTTCTTTCTCCTTTCAGGTTTGGCCATAACAAAGAGGCGGAGTCAATGATTTGTCCCGCGCGGCGGGACAGGGCGACTGGAACGGGAAGGTGAGGTTCGCCTTACTTAGCGGTCCGCGCCGAAACGACCGCGATGGGTGGTGACATCAATCAGGGACGTGCCGGAGGGGAGCTGCTTGACCACGTGCTCGACTGCGACGGAGATCATCCAGCCGATGGCCGCCGCGTGCGTGGTGTAGATCAGCAGCAGCACGATCAGCCAGGCCCGTAGCTCCGGGGCGAACAAATAGGCACTGGTGGCCATGACAGCCAGTGGAACAACGAGCCCAAGGGTCGCTGTGCGCCAGACTTTTGGATTCAACATGGAGTCCCCTAGATGCCAGTGGCGATCACCCGATCGCACGCTGGGATCTTGCGCAAAAAGGCGGATCCACGCCAGTAGGAATACCGATTCAGAGTAGAAATATCACTCTGGAATGACTTCCCGTTACGGAACGCGTCCGTTCTCTACCCAGGGTTGTCTCCACTCGGTCACGCTCCGAGAGCTTCACCGTCAGCCTGCTGCTCGGCCCGGTAGGCGTCGCGCATGTCCAGCGCGTCGACCAGCCACCGCGCGACCGCGGCCTTGGTCATCGTCGGTACGGCCATCACCTCCAGCAGCATCTCGCCGAACTCGACGTTGGTCGCCGTGACGATCCGGCGCTCGGCGGCGTCCAGCTCGCGTTCCCGCCGCACGACCGCTGTCGCGCCGGACCGGAACGCACCGGCCGGCAGGTCGAGTGCGCGTTCGATCGCGACCAGGTGGGTTCCCTGCGTATCGCGGGTGCCGGTTTCGGCCGATGTCCAGGTGCCGCGGTCGATGCCGGCTTTGCGTGCCGCTGCGGCCACGCTCAGGCCCGCGCGTTCCCGGTAGTGGCGGATCATCTCGGCGATGCGCCGTCGGTCCTGGTCTTCGGCCATGTTCGTCACTCCCCCGCTAGAACCCTGCTGAATCTAGCGGAAACCGCCACTCCCCGTGTCCGCAGGACTACGGATTGCGGAATGTGGCGGCAGGGTGTTGCGGAACTCTGCGGAACTTCGTAGTGTCCTGCGGCATGACGACGACGCCAACTCCCGCCGGAGTGGAGATCAACGGCGGCCGAGTCCGAACCGAACGCCAGCTGCTGGGCCACAACCTCCGCGCCTTCGCGGAGAAGGCCGACATCAGCCTGCAGTACCTCAGCCAGATCGAGCGCGGTGACCGCCAACGGGTCAGCCCGGCGGTGTTCGGCCGGATCTGCGACGCCCTGCGCATCCCGAAGGACCAGCGACGGCAGCTCGTGCTGTCCGACGCCGCCTGACTCCTCGCACGAAAACGGGCCGCCCGCCACACCCCCGGAATGCAGCCGGGAGCGGACAGACGGCCCAACGAACAGGAGCGGAGAACTCCATGCCCATCCGAACGATACCGCCCGTGCCCGCCGAGGCGGGCACCCAGAGCCAGCGGGTGCTGGTGCGCGTCGCGGAGCACGTCGCCCGCGGCATCGTGCCGAGCCAGGCCCGGCACGCGCTAGCCGACCTGCTCGTGCTGGTCGACCAGCACGCCCGCACGCTGCCGACGCCGGTGGTCGCGGCGGTGGACGCGGTCGTGGCCGCGTACCAGCCGACGCTGCACCCCGAGGTGCGCACGGTCCGCGTCCAGGACCGCCAGGACCACTTCCCCCGCATCGTCACGGTGACGGTGCCGTGGGTCTGCCCGAAGTGCGGCGGCCCGCGCGGCGAGGTCAACCCCACGGAGATCCCGCTGTTCGGCAGCCGGCGCGCGGTCGACACCTGGCGCAACCCGTGCGGGCACATCGACCACCACCGCGACGTGGTGCGCGAGGCCGCCCGGTTCCGCGAGCTGGTCGACGTCGACGCGCTCGCCGAGCAGACCGCCGCGCCCGCCGACCGCCCGGCCCCGGCCACCGAGCCGGTCCTGGTCATCCAGGCCGACCCCGCCCCGCGCGGCTACGCGATCCCCTCGCCGGACGAGGTCGCCGCGTCCATCCCCCTGGCCGCCCCGCTGCCGAGCACGTACGCCGACCCGGCCGTGCTCGCCGCGATCCGCGAGCACCTGGCCGGTGGCCGATGAGCCGCCGCGACATCACCGGCGTAGCCCGTGCCCTGGGCGTCGGTGTTCAGCGCATCGTCCAGCTGGTGCACGAGCTGACCCAGCAGCACGGCGAGGCGACCATCGTCGCCGAGCGCGAGGAGGAGCTGGGCAACCACGAGCTGACCGCGCAGGGCGTCGAGCTGCTGCGAGACCAGGTCGAGAACTCGGGTGCCGCGCTGATCGAGTCCCTGGAGCTGACGATCCGGTTCGTGGGGCTGACCGGGCTGCGCCGGGACCAGGTGACGCTCATCCTGTACCGCTACCAGCTCCGCGTCAGCGTCGACAGCGGAGCGCCCTGTGACGTGCTGTTCGCGCTCGACGCGCTGACCAGCCCGGTGATCAAGGCCACCCGCTGGGACCCGGCGCGCATCCACCTGGAGGTGTCGGGCCAGTTCGAGGGCCGCCAGGTCGAGGTGTCCACGACCGCCACCGGTGACGAGGGCCGGGCGCTGGACGAACGACTCGACTGGCCTGAGATCACGGGCGGCTACCCCTCCGTCAGCCCCACGCCCGACGAGCTGCGCGCGCTGGTCTCGACGGCGGTGGCGTCGTGAGCGTTCTGGACTTGGCGGTGCGGGTCGCGACCGACCCGGCGCTGCGGCAGCGCGGCCTCGGCGAGCTGGTCGGCCTGGACTTCCCCGGCCCGGGGTTCCAGCAGGGCCGGGTGAGCGTGCAGGTCCGCCCGGCGCGCCGGGCTCACGCGGTGGACACCGCGCTGGCGTGGTTCTACCTGCTCGACCGCGCGACGGCGAGCCTGCGGAACTACGACACCCGCGTGGCCGTGTACGTCTCCGGTGACCTGGCCGGTGACCCGGTCCAGGCGTGGCTGTCGGTGGACGGCACGGCCGCGATGCTGCTGCGCGACGCGGTCGACACGGCCAGCGGGTGGGACCCGTGGGACAGCGCGGACGCCTCGGTGCACCTGCTGCGCCGGGTCGCGGTCGACGTGTCCGAGTGGTCGTGGTCGTGGTGCTGAGCCGACTGCTGGTGCACGTGGCGAAGTGGTGCCTGGTCGTGATCACCGTGTTGTTCGTGGTGCGCTGCCACGGCGACGCCGAGATCGCGACGGTCGTCGGCGAGGACGACGTGCTGTCCGAGATCCGCGCGGACGACGCGCTGCTGGACGCCCTCGGCGGCCGCGACAGCACGCTGGCCAACGCGCTGGCCGAGGACGAGCTGAACGCGCTGCTGCTGTCCTGGCGGCGCGAGGTCGAGAGCCCGCCGGTGGGCGTGCCGGTCGCCACCGACGCCATCGCCCAGGCGGTGACCCGATGAGCGCCCTGGTCCCCGGGCTGACCTCGCGTCAGGCCGAGATCGTGCGCCTGGCGGCCACCGGCGCGACCGACGACGAGATCGGCCGCGTGCTCAACCTCTCCGCGCAGACGGTCAAGTCCCACATGCAGCGGATCAGCGCCGCGTGGGGCACGTCGGGCCGGGTGCAGATCGTCGTCACGGCCATCGCCGCCGGCGTGCTGCCCATGCCCGGTGTGGCCGGGCGCGGCTCGTGGCTGGACGTGCGGCTGCGGCAGCTCCGCGCGGTGCTGGACCTGCCGCAGTCCACCGCGCCCGCCGACCAGCAGCTGGCCGAGGTGATCAACGCGGCTCAGGCGCTGCGCCCGGCCGCGAACAGCCAAGGCCGCGCCGAGGCCGAGCACGCCCACAACCCGTGCTGCTCGTCGCACGGCGTCCCGATGAGCTGCGCCCAGTACCGGCGCACGCACTTCGTTGAGGTCCGGCCGTGCTGCTCGGCCGACGCCGCCCGGCTCGCCGCCGACGAGGAGGTGCCCCGTGGCTGATCACATCCTCGACGGCTTCAGCGGCAACGACGAACTGCACGGCGGTCAGCGCAACGTCACGTTCGACTCGGACGCCGCAGTGATCACCGTGTACGTCCGCGACCGCGACGGCGACAGCCGAGAGCAGCACTTCCGGCTGACCGAGGTCGAGCAGCGCTGGGTGGAGGTCGACCGTGGGTGACAAGACGCGGATCGAGTGGACGGACGCGACGTGGAACCCGGTCACCGGGTGCACGCGGGTGTCCGAGGGTTGCCGGCGCTGCTACATCGAGCGCACGCCGCCGTTCCGGACGGCGGGCAGGCGGTTCGACTCGGCGGAGGTCGGCGGCACCACCGGCGTGCTGCTGCACCCGGAGCGCCTGGCGCAGCCACTCCGCTGGCGCAAGCCGCGGAGGGTGTTCGTCAACAGCCTCGCCGACCTGTTCCACGACGACGTGCCCGACGCGATGGTCGCGCGGGTGTTCGCCGTCATGGCCGCGACTCCATGGCATACCTACCAGGTCCTGACCAAGCGCCCGGCCCGGATGCGGGCGCTGCTGAAGGCCGAGGCGTTCGCCGACGAGGTCGGGTTTGCGTGGCACGAGATGGGCGGCGAGGAGAAGGCGCTGGCGTGGTCCGCCCTGCCGCTGCCGAACGTGTGGTTGGGCGTCAGCACCGAGGACCAGGCGACCGCCAGCCGGCGCATCCCGATCCTGCTGGACACCCCGGCGGCCGTGCGGTGGATCAGCGCCGAGCCGCTGCTGGGCCCGATCGACCTCGACGGGCCGCTCGTCGACGGCCACCGTCCGCGCCTGACCTACTGGCTGACTGGGCGTCCGTACTGGAAGCCGATCGGCACGGTGAACGGCAACGGGCTTGCCGAGGTGCTGGACGTCGGCCCCCGGCTCGACTGGGTGGTGGTCGGTGGCGAGTCCGGTCCGGGCGCGCGGCCGATGCACCCCGACTGGGCCCGCACGATCCGCGACCAGTGCGCGGCAGCCAGCGTGCCGATGCTGTTCAAGCAGTGGGGTGAGTGGGGTCCCGCGCCCTGGGCGGTCCGGGTGTGCGACCCGGCCGTCGGCTGGACCGGCACCGACGAGGAGCTGGCCGCCGCGAAGGTCGACGCCGAGGCGCGCGGGGCGACCCACGCCTACGCGTCCTGGGCGCACGAGTACGGCTGGGAGCTGTACGAGCCGCACCACAAGCCGTGGTCGTTGGAACGCGCCGACGACCTCGACGGCCACCACGCGCCGATGCGCCGGTGGGGCAAGAAGGCCGCCGGGCGCGAGCTGGACGGCGTGGTGCACGACGAGTACCCGGCGGTGGCCCGATGAGCAACAAGGCCATCCAGCACGGCACCCCCGACGGCTATCGGCAGCACCTGCGCACCGACCAGCCCGCGTGCGAGCCGTGCACCACCGCGGCGACCGACGCCCGCCGCGCCGCCTACCTGCGCGACGGCCACACCAACAGCGTGCGCGTCCCGGCCGAACTGCTCGGCGTGATCGCCCTGTGGCTCCGCGACGACGTGCGCGCCCAGCTCGACGCCGAGATCGGGCCGCGCGTGATCGGGGCCTGCATCGACCGCGCCAGCGCGAAGGCGAGGCAGTCGTGACCGCCGTGCTGCTCGTCGGCGGGCTGCTGGCGCTGCTCGCCGCCCTCGGCGCCGAGGTGGTCCAGGAGGACCGGCGCGCGGCCGGTCCGGACCACCTCGACGGGTGGGCCGAGGAGCTGGCCGAGATCCGCCGATCCCTCGACACACCCACGGTCCGGATCGACCCGGGTCCCTTGTGGATCGACCCCGAGGACCTGCCGCCCGCGCTGGTCCGCCCCTACTACCTGCACCACCTGGAGGCACCCCGTGGCGACGCGTAAGAAGACCGCCGCTGGCGGCGAGGAGGAGCTGGGGCAGCTGCTGTCCACCGCCGAGGCCGCCCCGATCGTCGGCCAGGAGCCCGAAACGCTGCGCCAGTGGCGACACCGCGGCATCGGCCCGCTCAGCTTCAAGAGCGGCGCGAAGGTCGTGTGGCCGGAGATCCCGCTGCGCCGGTGGCTGGCCGACCAGCTCGCCGCCACCCGCAAGGGCGGCACCCTATGACGCGCCCGCGCATCCACCACACCCACGACTGCCCCGGCGGCTGCGGTCAGCAGGTCGGTCACCGGCACTTCGCGTGCAGCTCGTGCTGGTTCCGGCTGCCCGCGCCGCTGCGCCGGGCCATCCGGCAGCACTACGCCGCCGGCCGGGTCCAGGCGCACGCCGAGGCCATGGCCGCCGCGCACCGCTGGTACCGCGACAACCCGCGCACCTGCCCCTGCAAGCCCTCGCCCGACGGGCGCCCCTGGCGGTCCGCCGGATGCCGCGCGCACGGCGTGCAGCCCGACGACGACCTCACCACGGAGGAGCGCGCCGAACTGGCCCTGGAGAGCAGCCGGACCGTGCCACCGGAGATGACCCGATGACCAAGCGCAAGCCCATCCAGCACGGCACGCCCGCCGGTTTTGACCGGCACCGCGCCCTCGGTGACGAGCCGTGCGGCGAGTGCACGGCCGCCGCCGCCATCCACGCCGCCTACCGCCAGGAGGTCACCGACCTGCTCGCCACCGGCGCCGCCCAGGTGCCGCTGGACCTGCTCGGCGCGCTGCTGCTCGCCGCGCCCACCGAGCTGGAGGAGCGCGTCGAGCAGGTGCTGGGCGCCACGTGCGTGGAGGTCGCCATCGACGCCGCCGAGCGCGCCGCCGACGACGACGAGCCGCTGGCGGTGGCGTCATGACCACGACCACCGTGAGCACCGCCGAGCTGCTGCGCGCGCACCTGGACGAGCAGGAGCGCGTCGGCTGGCACCTGGACTGGCCGGAGGCGCTGGCCACCCTGCGCGTCGTGGTCGATCTGCACGCGCCGAAGCGTGGTGTCGGCGACGACGACGCGGAAGTCGCCTACTGCCCGTCCTGCCTGGACGACCACGGCGACTACCAGGAGGCTCCGTGCGCCACCGAGCGCGCGCTGGTGCAGGAGCTGCTGCTGCGCCCATACGCGACGTGGCTGCACACCAAGCTCGGTGTGCGAGCCGACGAGAGCGACGTGGTGCGGCTGGCCAGCACGTGGGCCGACGTCGACTGGAGCATCACCCCGACCGAGGCCCAGGCCGTGCTGACGCTCGTCACGGCGGTGACCCCGTGACCGCGGTCGCCGAGCGCCTGGAGGTCACCGAGCCCGGCGTGTACGACCTTCCGGACGAGGTCTACCACGCCGACCCGGTGCCGGGTGGGTCGCTGTCCAGCAGCGGCGCGAAGCTGCTGCTGCCGCCCAACGTGCCCGCGCTGTACCGGTGGCGGCTCGACCACCCGGCCCCGCCCAAGCGCGAGTACGACCTGGGCCACGCCGCGCACAAGCTCGTGCTGGGCACCGGCCCGACGCTCGCGGTGGTCGACGCCGACAGCTGGCGCACGAAGGCCGCCAAGCAGGAGGCCGCCGAGGCCCGCGCCGCCGGTGAGGTACCGCTGCTCGCGCACGAGCACGCCGAGATCAAGGCCATGGCCGAAGCCCTGGCCAGGCACCCGCTGGCCGTCCGGTTGTTCGACCCGGCGCACGGCCGCGCCGAGCAGTCCCTGTTCTGGCAGGACGACGAGTTCGGGGTGTGGCGCCGGGCCCGGCTGGACTGGCTGCCCGACGGGATCAGCAGCGCCGGGCGGCTGATCATCCCCGACTACAAGACCTGCGACCGCGCCGACGCGGAGTCCATCCGTAAGGCGGTCGCCCGCTACGGCTACCACCAGCAGCGCGCCTGGTACGACGACGCCGCCCGCGCCGTCCTCGGCTACGAGCAGGTCGCGTTCCTGTTCGTCTTCCAGGAGCGCACCGCCCCGTACCTCGTGCACGTGGTCGAGCTGGACGTCGAGGCGGTCCGCGAGGGCCGCCACCTCAACCGGCAGGCCCTCGGGATCTACGCCGAGTGCACCGCCACCGGCACCTGGCCCGGCTACAGCGACCACGAGCCCAACCTCGTGGACCTGCCGCGCTGGGCCATCACCGAAAGGAAAACCTGGTGACCACCATCGAGAAAATCGCGCCCACCCCCGCCCGCGTCGGGCAAGGCACGGCGATCGAGCAGTCCCGCGCCATGGCCGAGGTCGAGGCCGCAGTGCTCATCGCCCAGCGCTTCCCCCGCAACCAGCAGGCCGCCATCGCCGCGATGCGCGAGTCCTGCCGGTACCCCTACCTGGCCGAGAAGGCGTTCTTCTCCTACCGGCGCGGCGGCTCCAACGTCACCGGCTCGTCGGTGTACCTCGCCCGCGAGCTGGCCCGGATCTGGGGCAACATCGACTACCGGGTGCAGGAGCTGCTGCGCGACGACGAGCACGGCCAGTCCGAGATGCAGGCCGTCGCCTGGGACCTCCAGACCAACACCCGCGTCAGCTCGATCTTCATCGTGCCGCACACCCGCGACAAGGACAGCGCGACCGTGCCGCTCACCCAGGGCCGCGACATCTACGAGAACAACGCCAACCAGGGCGCGAAGCGGGTGCGGCAGGCCATCTTCAGCGTGCTGCCCCCGTGGTTCGTCGCCGAGGCCGAGAAAATCTGCCGCGAGACGATCGAGAACGGCGGCGGTGTGCCGCTGCCGCAGCGCGTCGCGGACGTCATCCGGGACTACGCCGAGTACTTCGGCGTGGACGAGGAGCGGCTGGCGCGCCAGGTCGGTCGGCCGTCGGAACGCTGGACGGCGCACGACGTCGCCCAGCTGCGCATCACCGGCGCGTCGCTCAAGAACGGCGAGCTGACCGCGGACGAGGCGTTCCCCCAGGCGCAGGTGACGGCCGCCGAGATCGGCAGCACGCCGACCCCCACGGCCAAGAACACCGCACCGAGCCCCGAGACATCCGGGCCCGCTCCGGAGCAGCCGCCCGCCCAGGCCCCGGCAGACGAACCGGCGCCCACGCCCGCCCAGCTGCGCGCTGCGAAGGCCGAGGAGGTGGCCCAGCGTCGGGCCGCTGCCCGTGCCGCCGAGCCGGAGCACGCCGCCGTGCCCGAGCCGCCGCCCGCCGAGCCGGTCGCCGACGACGCACCCCCGGCCGACGAGCCGCCCGCCCAGGAGGAGCCGGTCGACACCCGGCCCGCCACGCGGATCCAGGTCGACGCGCTCACGTCCATCCTGGACAAGACGTTCAAGGTCACCGGCCGCCAGGCGCTGCTCGACACCCTCAGCCGCCTCGTGCGGGCCCGCGTGAGCGCCGTCGGCGACCTCACCCGGTACGAGGCGACCGAGCTGCTGCGCTACCTCGCGGAGCTGGAGCGCACCCAGGAGGACCCGGCCCGCGCGCTCGACGTCGTGCTGGCCGACCGCGAGGTGCCCCAGCCGGACGGCGGCCGGTGATGGCCACCGGACCCGAGCACTACCAGGCGGCCGAGAAGCTGCTGGCCTCGTGCCAGCTCCAGGCACCCGGCGACCGCAACGCCGAGACGTACCCGGAGCGCGAGGACGGCGTGGACTCGATCGGCAACGCGCTCAAGGCCGCCAGGGTGCACGCCACCCTGGCGCTGGCCGCCGCCACCGCGATGGGCAGCGACCAGCCCGTGGAGGAGCTGGCCGGCTGGATCGAGGTCGCCGGCGTCCCGCGCCGCAGGGTCGGCAAGCCCCGCGTGGTCGGCCCGTCCCGCCGGGCACGGCGATGACCGCGGCCCGCGCCGAGCGGCCCGGCCTCATCCCGGCCCGCACCTGGCCCTCGCAGGGCCTGCACGCGATGCGCAGCCACCTGGTCGCCGGTGCCACCGCACCGGGCGACTACGGCGTGCTGCTGGCCGTCCAGCAGGACGACCGCACCGCGGGCGGCGCCGTGCTCACCGCCGACCAGCTCCGCGAGCTGGCCGCCGACCTGATGGACCGCGCCGACGCGCTGGACAACCTGGCCGGACGCAACCGCCGCACCCCCAACGAGCACATCCGTCTCGGTGACCGGTTCCTCGCCCGAGCCGACCGCGAGGACGCCCCCGAGTGGACGTCCGCCCGCGCCGCCCAGGCCGCCGCCCACTACCAGGCCGCGCTCGCCAAGAAGTCCATCTCCACCGTCCACATCACCCACCACCACCCGTCCTGAAGGGACATCGAGTGACCGACCAGCAGCACGACGACGAGCCGCAGCAGGAGTACGCGGCCCTGCTCGTCCAGGCCGACAAGGGCCGCGTGCACGAGCGCGCGAGCGAGCAGCTGACCGCCCTGCTCAAGGCCGTCCGCGCGACCGGCAAGGGCGGCAGCCTCACGGTCAAGTTCGACATCAAGCCCGACAAGGGCAGCGACGGCGAGCGCGTCACGGTCGCCGGTTCCGTCGCCGCCAAGGTCCCCGCCCCCGACGCCAAGACGTCGATCTTCTTCGTGGACGAGGACGGCGGCCTGCACCGCAACGACCCCCACCAGCAGTCCCTGTTCCAGGACCAGGAGCGCACCCAGCGATGACCGACACCACCCCCGCCGCCGAGGCCATCGAGGTCCCCGGCCTGCTCGACCAGATCGACACGCACACCCGCGAGTTGGGCGTCTCGCAGGACACCATCAACGCCGACAGCGCGTTCGTGGTCGAGCGGTTCCGCGAGGACGAGCGCCTGGTGGTGCACTCCCTGGAGGAGCACCTGCCCCGGCCCCTGCGTCAGCGCGGCGAGGTCGCCATCCACGACCCCGCCGACTTCGTGCAGTTCGTCAACCAGCTCGCCAACGTCAACGGCCACCGCACCCGCGTCTACGCCGACGTCGACCGCAACCAGGTCGTCGCGGTGTTCGACGACCACGGCGAGGACGGCCAGGCCGGGTGGCGCCAGCACCGCGCCATCCTCGCGCTGAAGCCGGACGCCGACTGGCAGCTGTGGGCCGCGGCCGACGGCAGGCTGGTCCGCCAGGACGTGTTCGCGTCGTTCCTGGAGGACGTCGCCCACACCGTCGTCAGCCCGGACGCCGCGACCATGTGGGAGGTCGCCACCTCCTTCCGGGCCGCCCGACGCGCGGACTTCTCCAGCGAGATCAACGTCCAGAACGGCGACGTGCAGCTCACCTACAAGGAGGAGACCGACGCGAAGGCCGGCCGCACCCGGTCCGGCGACGTGGAAATCCCCAAGGAGTTCACGGTCCGGATCGCGCCCTGGCGGGGCGTGGACCCGGTCGACGTCACCGCCCGGCTGCGCTACCACGTCGACCAGGGCCACCTCGGCATCGGCTTCTCCCTGCTGCGCGCCGACCGGGCGAAGGACGACGCGTTCGCCACCCTGCTGGCGCGCGTCCGCGAGGCCCTGGACGGCATCGTGCCGCTGCTCAAGGCCAACGCGCCCGCCGCGCTGACGGCCCGCTCCGACGCCTGACCCACCCCGCGGTGGTCCGCGCCCACTCCCCCTGGGCGCGGACCACCGGCCAAACCCCTCCAGCACCCCACCGCGCCCGCCGATCACAACCCCACATCACCACCTGGAGGCCGCCGTGGACGCACCACGCACCACCCCCTCGCCCACCGGCGACCCGAAGCTGGACCGGCTGCTGCCCTTCGCCGGGCGCCTGGTCCACGCCGCCCACCACGACTCGCGGCTGTACATGGAGACCGCGCTCGCGGACGCCGTCGACGTCTACGGCGACGAGACCACCGCGCTGCGCGCCCTCGTGGTGCTGCTGGCCGCGATGTGCCCCGACGACGCCACCCCCGTCGAGCTGCTGTCCTGGCGCGCCAACGCCACCGAGTACCGGCGGCTGCGCGCGCTGGACGTGCCCGCCGCCCAGGCCCGCGTCCTGGCCGCCCGCGTCTCCGAGCGCCTGGCCGACCGCGACCGCAGGGCGACCGCCTGATGTCGAGCGCCGTCCCGACCACCCCGGACACCGACCGCCGCCCGTGCGGCCGGTTCGAGTGGGAACGCCTCGTGCGCCGCATCCGCATGCAGGACAAGACCAAGCTGCTCGCGCTCGTCCTCGCGACCTACGCCGACCCGGACGGCTCCCGCGTGCGCCCCGGCTCGAAGGCGCTGTGCGCGGTCACCGGCTACAGCCCCAGCACCGTCCGGCGCCGTCTGGCCGAGCTGCGCGACGACTACGGCCTGATCGAGATCACCGCGCGGGGCGGCGGCCGGGGACGCGGCGGGCGCACCACCACGTGGCGGCTGACGCTGCCCGTGGACCTGCTCGACCGGGTCGACCTGCTCGCGCCGAACGACGCCTCCGAGGACCCCGCCGACGATCCGGCGGTCACCAGGGAGACGCCTCAATCAGCCCCCCGCCCTGTGGACAACCCGCATCCGCCGGTCATCCAGGCGACCGGTCAATCACGTCCCGAGTTGTCCACAGAGGCCAATCCGGCAGTCACCCAAGCGACTCCTGAAAACCGGTTTCAGGAGTCAGAAACGACCACTCCCGGCCGATTGAGGCGTCAAAACGACCCAATTGACCGGTCACCTAGGCGACTGCCTACCACCCACATACCAACCACCAACTACGACCAACCACCTACCGGACTACCAACGCAACCACCGACCGCGCGCAAGCCCGACGCCCAACCCGAACCGTTCATCGTCCGAGCCGCCCGCACCGAAACCGGCCCGCGCGTCCACGAACTCGCCGCCCGCACCCAAGCCCGACTCGCCGCCATCGCCGACTGCGGCATGTGCGACGACCACGGCTACACCGCCGGCAGCCCCGTCCCCTGCGACCACGACCCCGCCAGCGGCGCCCGCTACGCCCGAGGCATCGCCCTCGCCCGCGCCGCCGTCAAACCCAGCCGCGTCCCCCGCACCGGCCAACGCGCCGCCGCCCGCACCCTCCCCCGCGGCCTCGCCCGCCGACCACCGTCCACCGAGGACACCCCGCCATGACCCGCCACGGCCGCCGCAAGACCGGCGGCACCTCCGCCGGCCTCTTCCGCTGGGGCCCCAACGGCACCCAGCCCGACGAAGTCCGCGACAACCCGCTCCTCCGCCCCTGCACCTGGTGCACCGCCGCCCCACGGCAGCGCTGCCGCAAACCCAGCCACCGCGGCTGGATCGAACTCGACTGGTTCCACGAAGCCCGCACCACGCCCACCCCCGACGAGCCACAGCACCCCGCACGGCCCCCTCAGACCGCCGCACAGCCCCCGGAGAGCCGATCATGACCAACCAGCCGCCCCTCACCCCCAGAAACGATCACAGCGGACGCGTCAGCGCCGTCCGCTGGGCACCCGCCGCCATGCAACGCGCCGTCGACCACGCCCGCGCCACCTACCTGGCCCAAACCGACCTCACCGCCGGCACACCCATCCGCGCCGACCTCCCCCTGACCTGGATGGACGTCGCCTGCCTCCACGACATCGCCCGCGAGTTCGAGCGCCAGGGCGACGAGGCCGACCAGCACACCGCCGACCACCAGCGCGTCCTTAACGCCCTGCTCCCCACCCTCCAAGCCCACCCGCTCACCACCGACGAAGTCCAGGTCAAGCAGGGCCTCGACCTCCGCCCCGGCTACGTTGCCGAACACGCCGCCAGCCTGCTCACCTGGTACGCCACCGAACTCGACCGGCTCAACCTGCCCTCCGACCTCCAGCAGCACCTCCACAGCGCCATCCGCGCCGCCGTCAACGACAGCGCCACCGACCGCCCCGACGCCATCGCCACCATGGCCATGACCGTCATCCGCCCCACCCTCCAACGCCTCACCCGCGAACGCGACGAAGCACGCGCCCAGCTCCTCGCCCTCGGCGCCGACCAGACCGACCACGTCATCGAGCTGAACGCCGACCGCTACGGCATCCAGCACCCCCTCACCTGCCGCCCCAGCCTCTTCGACTGCCCCGTCCACCACGCCTGGGACCGCAACGCGACCCTCGACCCCCCGCCCGCGCCCGGCCGCTACCTCGCCACGCTCGACCACGACGGCTGGATCGTCATCGGCGACCAGATCCACGTCGACGGCCAGGTGACCGGAGCATGACCACCAACCCGGCGGCGCGCGACCGGTCGCCCGCCGCCGTCGCGCGCGTAGAGGGGCGCCCCGCGACCACCGCGCCGGGCGCGACCCGCCGGCGCGTGCACGAGGTCGCCGGGTGGATCGCCCGCAACACCTTCCGCGCCAGCGCCGACGGCGGGCTGCACATGCACGGCATCACCCGCACCCTCTACCGCCACCGGCCGATGCTGCTGCCCGCGCACCTGCCGCCGTACGAGCGCGCCGTCCTCGGCCGCGCCCTCGGCCTCACCGGGCACGTGCTGTGCCGCGACGGCCGCATCGTCCACCGCTCGACCGTCCGCCCGCCGCGCCTGGCCGTCGACGGGCACGCCTACCGCAACCGCACCCACCGCCGCACCAGGAAGTCCCGCCGATGACGACCGCCGCAGCGCCCACCCGCGTCCAGCTCAGCCGCGCCGCCGGCTGGCGACTCCCGCCCGACACCGTCGTCGTGACCCGCCCGTCGAAGTGGGGCAACCCCTGGAAGATCGACCGAGACCACTCGGCCGCCGACGTCGTGCTGAAGTTCCGGCGATACCTCGACGCCCGCCGCACACCCTCGCCTGGCTGGGCCGACTTCATCGGCTACCCGAGCGACAGCGAGATCCGACGCGAACTCGCCGGGCGGAACCTCGCGTGCTGGTGCCCGCCCGGCCAGCCGTGCCACGCCGACCTGCTGCTCGCGCTGGCCAACGACCACCACGCCGACACCGCGCCGCCGCTGCGCATCCCCGCGCTGACCATCCGCCGCCCCTGGGCCGCTCTCGTCATCGCCGGCATCAAGCCCGTCGAGAACCGCTCCTGGTCGACCGCCCACCGCGGCCCGTTCATCGTCCACGCCGGACAGGCGTGGGAACCCGGCGCGCTGCTCCTGGCCGAGACCCACGACCTGGATGTCACCCCGTGGCCCGCCGAGCACCCCACCGGCTACCTCGGCGTCGCCAACCTGGACGACATCCACCACGACGACACCTGCACCAGCACGTGCGGCCCGTGGTGTTTCCGCAGCCAGAAGCACTGGGACGTCCGCCAGCCGCGGGCCTTCGCCGAGCCCATCCCCGGCCCCGGCCGGCAGGGCTGGTTCACCCCGCCCGACCACGTCCAGCAGGCCGCCCGCGACCTCCTGGCGGTGACCGCATGAGCTACCGCAGCCTGCCCGGCACCCTCGCCGCCATCGAGGCCGCCCTCGCCCACCCCGTGCTGTGCGCCCGCCGCGGCTGCACCGAGCTGGTGTTCACCTGGCTGTCGCCCTGGTGCACCCCCGGCTGCGCCCGCCGCGCCGCCGACACCGCCCGCACCGGCGCCCCCGACCCCGTCGAGCTGACCGCCGAAGAGCAGGCCCTCCGCGCCCGCCTGGCCGACCTCGCCCGCCTCTGCCGCACCCAGCTTGCCGACGTCCGCGAGGCCGACGAGCTGGTGCCCGAGACGCTGGACGAACAGGACCGCGCAGCCATCGCGCACGTCGCCACCGCCCTGGCCCAGGTGCCCGCCAAGGTTGCGCGCCTCAAGGCTGCCCACCGCGACCGGCTCGCCGCCCTCGCCCACGCCCGGTTCAACGCACCCCCGATGACCGCCGAGGAGGCCGCCGACCTCCTCGGCCTGCCGCTCCCCTCACGCCCCGAACGCCAAGGCCTCGACGCCCTCCGCTACGCCGTCGACGCCGTCCGCCGCGCCGCCGACGACCCGATGCTCACCGGCCGCTGGGAAGACGCCCCCGCGACGCCGCCCGTGACGGTCGAGCTGCACGGCTCGACCCCCGAGGACCGCGAGCGGGCAGCCGAGGCGCTGGCCGAGATCGCCCAGGAAGCCGCCGAGCAGCCCGCGGACGTCGACCAGACCGCGTTCGCCCTCCAGCCCTCCAGCACCGAGCTGGCCGCCATCGAGGAGCAAATCGCCGACCACGAGCTGGCCATCGACCGCGCCCTGCACGAGATCGAAGCCAACGACGCCCTGATCGCCGAACTGCGCCCGCGCGGCGGCGACACCGCCGGCCTGCTGGCCAAGCCCCGCCCGCGCCCCAGGCCGCCGTGGTGGCGACGCCTCGCCCGAGCACTCAGCACCCGAAAGGCCCGCCCATGACCACCAACCCCGCGGACGACCCGACCGGCACCGTCCGCCGCAGCCCCATGGGCCGCATCGTCGTCGCGGTCGCCGACACCGACCGCGACGACCCGAACGACACCGCCCAGTTCCCCCACGGCTGGCGCTGGGCCGCGCTCGACCGCCGCGACTACCACCTGGCCAACGGCGACGTGGCCCTCTGGCCGGTCATCGGCACCGTCCCCGGCACCCCGGCCGCCGAGGCGTCCGAGGTCGGCCCCGGCCCGGACCTCCTCGACGCCGTCGCCGGGCGGCTCGTGAACCGCTTCGGCGACGTCCTCACCATCAGCCGCGGCGACGTCATGGCGCAGGCCCGCGAACTCGCCGCCGACCTCCTCGCCCCGGTGCACCCCGTGCTGACCCGCCTGACGTTCCAGCGCGACACCGCGCACGCCGACGCCGAGGCCAAGCTGGCCCGCCTCACCCCTGACGACGCGGCGCACCAGTGCCAGGACGGCTGGATCGAGGACGCCAACTGGTCACCGGAGAACGCCGAGGAGCAGCGCGCTGGCCGCCGCCCGGGCAACGGGCTGCTGGAGTGCCCCACGTGCGCCGAGCCCACCACGGACCCGGCACCCGCAGCGATCGGCTACCTGATCGTCGGCCCGTCCGACGAGGACGCGCGCGCCGGCCGCGCCTCGACCCCGGCCGACTTCGACCCCGGCGGCTGGGACGGCGTGGTGCACACCACCGTCGAGGACGGCCAACGGGCGCTCGCCTCGTGCCACGCGCACGGCTACGTCGAGGGCTGGCGGCTATACGCGCTGACCGAGGTACCCGCCGCGCCGCACACCGCCACCGCCGAGCACGAAGAGGTGTCCCGTGGCTGACCGGATCCCACCCGCCCAGCTCGCCCACATCGACCAGGCCATCGCCGAGTGCAACCGACGCCTCGACCAGGAACTGCGCGCGGTGCGCCGCCTCATCGCCGAAGAAGGCCGCCAGGAAGCCCTGATGCAGGTCACCGGCGCGTACTCGATCGCCGGCATGCACACCGCGGTGGCCTGCACGCTCGCGGTCGCCGTCGTCCGCCTCGCCGAAGCCGAGGAGGCCGACCGTGGCTGACCTGCGTGACGGGCTGATGCGCGCCCTGCAGGGACAAGCCGATGGCTGACACCCGCTGCGACACCACCGAACTCCTGGTCGACCAGTGCGCCTGCCCCCAGCACCGGGGCGGGCGCACCCCGCAGGAGGAGGTCGACGCCGAGCGCCAGGCCGTCCGCGCCCGGCTGCTCGCCGACCCGGCCAGCGGCCTCATCCGCTGGTTCCGGGCCCACTTCCCCGGCGCCTGCCACAGCTGCGGCGAGACGTTCCCCATCGGCACCGCGATCCGCCGCACCCCCACCCAGGACGGCTTCGCCTACGTCGCCGACTGCTGCGCCAAGGCCGACCCGTGACCCCCGACGAGGCCGAGTGGGTCCGCACCACCGTGTGGACCCCCGGCATGCGCAAGACCTTCCACGAGGTCCCCGCCTTCCACCTCCAGTGCGCCTGCCAGCACGGAGCCACCGGCCACTGCCGCAACGGCAACCACGACCAGTGCACCCCCCACGTACCGCTCCCCTCGAACGAGACCTACCTGCTCAAGCGGGGCGGCACCCACCCCGCCCAGTTCCCCGAGCCCTACTTCCACCGCAGCCGTACCAGCCGCGGCGGCGCCTTCCGCAACAGCCACGCCGAGGTGTGGCTGGCCGACCGCGTGTGCCGCTGGCGCTGCCCCTGCACCTGCCACCCACCGCCTCCGCCGCGGCTCACCCGCCCCGTCCAGCTCGACCTGTTCACCCCGGAGCACACCCCATGACCACGATCGAGTTCGACGCGGCCGAGTGGGAGCCGCTGATCCGCCGCCAGGTCCGCGGCTACTGCCGCGCACCACTGCCCGCGCACGTGTCCCAGGACGACCTCGTGCAGGACGTCCTCGTGTCCGTGTGGCGATCCCTGCCGCGCTACCCCGGCACCCGCGAAGACCTGCCCAAGTGGATCACCCATATCGCCAAGTGCCGGGTCGCCGACGCCTACCGGGCCGCTGCCCGCAAGCCCTCCACCCCGATCGCAGACCCCGACTACCTCGACTACCTCCTACCGACCGGCGGTGACGAGGTCGAAGGCGCCGCACTCTCCCGCGACCTCACAACCCTGCTCGCCCCCGTCTCCCCGAACCACAGACAGATCCTGGCCCTACGCGCCCTCGGCCGGTCCAACCACGAGATCGCCGCCGCGCTCGGCAGAACCGTCGGCGCGGTCAAGACCGCCGCCTCACGTGGCCGGCAACAAATGCGCGGCCACAACCCCTACACGAGCTCCCCACGAAAGACCCTGCCGGTCGAGGTCGCCGACATCCGCTGGCCGCTGCACTACGTCGACCAGGACCTCGGCGACCTGGACTTCCTCGTCGAACAACTGCGCGCCAGGCGGCCGATTCCGCCGACCGTGCTGCGCTTGGTGCGCGGTGTGCCCACCGTCGCCGACTGGCCGTCGGCGCGCCGCCTGGCCGCCGCGCACCTCGCCGGCGTCACCCGCGTCCGGGCCGTGTGGGCACCGCTGCCGCAGTTCCCGCTCGCAACGGTCGATCCGGCCTGGAGACCCCGGCGGGCGACTGCCTGACCAGCCAGCAGCCCTTGTAGCCCAACGGCAGAGGCGGCCGTCTTAAAAACGGCTTCGGTCCGGGTTCGAATCCCGGCAGGGGCACGCCCAACCAGCACCACCATCACCACCTGAGGAGCACCCCTTGAGCACCACCGCGTGCCCCGTCTGCGGCGACCCCAGCACCAGCCTCCGCTACGCCTGCCCCGCGTGCTCCGTCCGCACCCAGCGCCGGCTGCGCGAGCTGCAGGACTACCGCGACGTCCTGCGCGCCACCCTCACCCCCAGCAGCCGCGGCCTCGACCCGCTGCCCGGCCCCCGCGGCTACCGCTCCAGCCCGCCGATGAACCTGGACATCGTGGTCGCCCTGGACCCCCGCAGCCACGCCAGCGGCGCCGGGCCCGACGACGACGCCGACGAGACCGTCCTGTCCATCACCGGCTCGCTGCACCGCGTCGCCGAGTACGTCGCCGAGGAGCGCTACCGGGCCGCCGTCATGGGCTCCATCGTGCCCAGGCCGTACACCCTGGACGTGCTGGCCAGCTACCTGTGGATCCACACCGAGTGGTGCTGCTGGCAGCTCTGGGCCGCCGACTACGTCGGGATGATCCGCACCATCCACGGCCAGATCCGCCGCCAGGCCCACGACGCCCCACCCACCCCGCTCGGCCCCTGCCGCACCGAGACCTGCGGCGGCACCGTCATGCCCCGACCCGGCCGCGGCGGAGCCTGCCCGACGTGCGGCCGGTCCTACGATGGCCTGGAGCTGGCCCGCCTCGCCTACACGCCCCCCGCACCCCACCAGGAGGCATCTTGAGCACCCCAACCGACCACGTCACCATCGTGCGCGACCGCGTGCCCGCCTACGCGATCCAGGTACCCACGCGCGCAGACGAACTGGTCCTCGGCGACCGCGTGGTCGTGGACGACGCCGACGGCCAGAGCAGCTTCGCCATCGCGCACCTGCTCGTCGACGGCCGCGCCCGCACCGTGCGCGCCGAGCCGTTCAACCGCGACTACCCGTCCCGCCTGGAGGTCGGCGCGCGCGACTGGGTCACCGTGCTGCTCAACCCCGACCAGGTGCCCACCCCGCGCGGGCACGGGCAGCGCATCACCGCTCACGACCCCAAGAAGCACGGCTGGTACACCAAGCCCGGCGGCTGGGACGTCGCGTGCGCCTGCGGTTGGACCGCCGATGAGGTCGTGCCCGGCGGCAAGGGAGCCGCGCTCGACGTCTGGGACGTCCACAAGGCCACGGTCATCAACGAGCTGCTCGCGCTCGACCGCAACGGCTGGCCCGCCGCCCACCTCGTCGTGGCCGACCCGACCCGCCGCCACCTCGGCCGCTCGATGCAGCGCTACCGCCTCGTGAGGCGCAAGTGACCGACGCGCCGTTCAACCTCGCCGACCTCGCCGACGTGCTCGACGCGCGGGCACGCGCGGGCGAGGAGATCACGCTCACCCGCATCCAGTGGGACGCCGTGAGCACCAGCTGCCCGCCGCTCGACCAGATCCCCGTCCGGCTCGTCACCGACCCGCGCGAGTCCACGCCGTGGCTGGAGCGCTGGGCGATGTACGCCGACTTCACGATGGGCGACCTGGCCACAGGCGACGGCCTGACCCCGTGCCCAGGGCGCGGCCTGCCCGACGGCGAGCGCTGCGTGTCCCTGCCCTGGCACCTCGGCCGCTGCACGCCGTGGTCCAAGGCCCGCGCCGAGCGTGAAGCCCAGCAAAACGCAACCCGTACGGTGCGCCGATGAACGTCATCGCCGACGACACCCCTGACGGGCAGGCCTGCCGCCTCACCGGGCCGGACCCGCTCTACCCGGCCTCCACCTTCAACCTGGCCGATGGCGCAGCGACGATGCGACTCGACACCCCGGACGAGGTGGAGCACTTCGCCCGGACCCTCGAACGGCTCGCCGCGCTCGTACGCACGCGCGGGCCCGCCACGGTGAAGATCGCCACGAGCCGGCGCATCATCGACCTGCCGTCGGCGGACGGCTACCTGGACTTCGAGGACGGCGGCCTGGAGCACGTCGCGATCGAGGTCCGATGGTGACCGCGTTCGCCGACCTGCTGCCCTGGTACGAGCGCGGCCCCGACGGCACCGCCACCGGCCGCGACTGGGCCACCGAGCGCCAAGCCCACGACGAGGCCGGTCCGGAGTGCACCGTCCACCAAGAGACCAGCGACCGCGTCGGCCCGCTCACCTGGGCACTCGGCGAGTTCGTCGCGTACGTGCCGCGCCCGGTCCGCCATTGGAAGCCTCGCGGGTTCGGCGGCGTCGAGTGAACGTCGACCAGCTGCCGTGGCTCCGCGAGCAGATCGCGGTGACCGAGATGTGGGCGCGAGAAGCCCTGGACCGGCCGTGGCTGGCCGAGGACAACTACCTCCTGGACCAGAACGGCGGCGAGGTCGCCCGCTTCGAGATCAAGGCCGACGCCCGCCATGCCGCCCTGAACGAGCCGCGCGCCGCGCTCGCCCAGTGCGAGGCGCACACCGCGATCCTCGACTACGCCGACGCGATGGCCCGCCCTCAGGTCGCAATGCTCGCCGAGGAACTGCCCGCCGACCTCGCGGCCCTGGTGCCCTCGGTGACCGCCGCAGCCGAGGTTGGAGCCTCGCACCTCCGCGCGCTCGTCGCCCTGGCGTACCAGCACCGCCCCGGCTACCGCGAGGAGTGGAAGCCGTGAACGACCTGGTGACGTGGCTGCGAGGGCAGCTCGCGCGCGACGAACAGACCGCCCAGGCGATGTCGCACGCGATCGAGCACCTGGAGTCGCGCTGGTCCCCGGCCCGACTGCTCGCGGACGTCGCGGCCAAGCGCGCGATCCTCGACCAGTGGGAGAGCCTGGCCAGCGCTCCCGCCGACACGCCCGGGATCGACCTCGTGCGCCAGGAGCTGGGTCACGCGGTGCTGGCCCTGACGTTGCCCTACCGCAACCAACGCGGCTATCGCCAGGAGTGGACGCTGTGAACGACGCAGACGAGACGGCAACCCGGTGGGTGATCATTCGGCGCGGCCACGGGCGCACGCCGGACGAGCCGCTGGCCGTGCTGGACGACCGGCCCGCCGCCGACCGGCTGTGCGCCGAGTTGGGCGAGGGGCACGACGTGCAACCGGTGCCAGCGGTCGATCCGGGGCGGGTGCGGGTCGTGGCGACTTGGGCGTGCCGGGCGCGGCTGGTCGACGGCTACACCCCCGACGTCGGCGAGCCGGAGCGACTGGCGGGCGCAGTGCGGCTGGTCGACGTCGACGCGCCGGCCCCGTGGCCTGAGCGGGTGGCGCGCGACGAGGATGCCGAGCGGCTGGACGCGCTGCTGGACAGGCCCCGCGTGCGGCACCTGGTGGCCTACGCCTCTACCGCCGAGCGGGCGCGGGAGTTGGCGCGGGAGCGCGCCGAGCGCCTGGCGGCCGGGGACGGCTGACCGCACCGCAACCCAACTGTGACCCGCGCATCCCACTGTCTGCTTGCGATAGTGAGATGTGTGGGTCATACTATTGATGTCCGAAACGGACAGCCCCGGAAACCGGGCGCTTGCACCGCCCCCCGGGGTCAACTCAATAGTGGGAAGGATCCAAGTCCATGGACTTCGGATTGAGGGACGACCGCTGGTACGGCGCGTTCTACACCGAGAGCTTGGAAGACGAGCTCGAAGTGGTGTGCGGCCGGATCCTGCGGGATCTCCTGGTGGACCGACGCAAGGGCGTGCTGCCCCGCAACTCGGTCTACACCGTGGCCCTGATCGGGCGGACGATCACCGTCCAGGTGTTCGTCACCCCCGGCACCATCGAGGCCGAGACGGACAAGGACAAGATCCGCGAACGGGTTCGGATCATCGGCGACCGCTACAACTGGGTCGGCAAGACCAACCCGACGGACGTCCGCTACCACACCAAGGTCGGCGTGAGCGAGGTTCGCACCTCGGTCAGCAACCTGGCGGCCGGCGGACTGTTCGGCTGATCCCTCGACCGGGCCACACCTCCGGGTGCGGCCCGGTCCCCTTCCCACAGACCCCACGCACGAAGAAGCCCCGGCGGGCCTTGCACGCCCGCCGGGGCCGGGAAGAGATCCGACACCAGGATGCAGGGAGACACCCATGCCACGCAAGCCCACACCGCCGCCCGCCGAACTCGGCCTGGTCCGCCGGCTCGCCGCCGAACTCGCCGAAGCCGAACGCCAGGTCCAGGAGCTGCGTGACCGCCGCAACCGCGCCATGGTCATGGCGAAGGCCGCCGGCGCGACCGGAGACCAGCTCGGCGCCGCCGCCGGAATGGCCCGCCGCAACGCAGTGGAGATCGTCAGCACTCTCGCAGGCTTGGACGACGACTGACCTGGCGCGCCCGGACAGGCACACTGGACGCCATGACCACCCCGCTGCCGCCCGGCAGGGTGTCGCTCGCCGACGTGCAGCACGCCCTGCTGGCCGAGTTCCACCGCACCGGCGACCCGTACTGGGTCAGCATCACCCCGACCCGGCTCCGCGTCATCAAGCACCGCCACCTCAGCCGCGGACCCGGTTACGACCTGGTCGAGCTGACCAGCCACCTGGACCGCCTCAGACAAGGCGACTTGACCATGGCCTGACCTGCATGTAACGCTTCCACCGGGCGGAGCTGTGCCCGCCCAAGTCCGAGTCCTGATTGGTCCTGGTCGTCGGAGCGCACACCGGCCACGCGGTACGCCAGCTACTGCCACACCGGTCTAGGCCCGTGGGAACCGCTGGCGCTGGTTCCCCCAGGAGCAATGAGGACTCGGCCACCAGCTACCAAATTGCGCCGGTGCGCGCACCACGAGGCCCCACCGCCAACCCCCGGCGGTGGGGCCTCACCCTTTCCACCGGCCCAGGCCGGACAAGAGGTCTCGACCGCTGGGGCGACGCGCACCGACCGACAGTCGGACGCTCCGGCCCGAGACGCGGTATCCGCGAGGACCGTGACGGCAGGTTGGTCCTAGGCAACCGCCTGCCGCCAGCTTCCCCAGCCACGAGCCGGGGGCACGACGAGTCGGCCAGCGGGACCGCCCCAGCCTCACGGCTGCCGGGTACGGGCGCACCGGCAAGGCGGAAACCGGGCGGCAAGATCCAGGCCGCAACGGGCCGTCGCCGAACTCCCCCGCAGGGGTGCGCGGGGAACCGGTCGTAGCCGCTGCACCGCGGCGGAGCGCGGCTACGACCACCCCCCTCGCGCAAAGGAGGTGCCCGGTGGCCGTGCGCTCCGTCCGGATCGCCATCGACAACAAGCTCACCGGCACCTGGGCCACCGGCACGATGCTGTGGGCCGTGCCGCACCCACTGCGCGGCAGCGCCACCAAGACCCTGCACGGCGCGGCGAACAAGCCCATCACCCTCGCCGGCGCGCCGGTCATCGTCGACCTCCCGGTCACCGACGACCCCGCCGAGTCCCCCGCCGACTGGGCCTACACCGTCACCATCGACACCGACGTCCTGCGCGGCACCTACCTGGTCCAGGTGCCCAGCGGCAGCGGCACGGTCGAGTTCGTCGACCTGCTCGGCGCGGTGCCCTCCGCGGGCCTGGAGACGTACGCGACCCTGGCGCAGCTCTTCGCCCACGAGGCCGCCGCCGACCCGCACCCGCAGTACCTCACCGCAGCCGAGGCCGACGTCCGCTACGAGCTGGTGCCCACCGGCACCACCGACCTGGAGGCGTGGCTCACCACGTGGGCCGCGGGCATCGACAGCGACCAGTCCTACCGGGAGCCCACCGCCGGCGAGGCCGTCGACGCGGTCCTCGGCATTGAGCGCTTGGCCCTCGGCGCCGACGCCGCCGCCCTGCTCGGCCCGCTCGGCGCGACCGTGTCGTCCGGCGTGGACTCCGCGACCGGCCGCCCCTACGCCCTCGCCGTGTGGCCGACTACCGGTGACCGGACGTGGGGCGCGGTGCTGGTCGACCGGTCCCGCCCGATCGGCCTGACCATCCAGTGCCCGCACCCGGTCGCCGACCAGCACAGCGAGACCATCGGGCTGGCGCTGTGGCAGGCCGTGCAGGGCGCGCTGCTGGTGATCGCGGGCGCGCACCGCGACGCCACCGGCCAGCAGCAGGGCGGCTACCCGCTCGCCGACCCGGGCAAGCAGGTCGCCAGCACGTTCCACCAGATCGTCGCGGCCTACACGACGCGCGGCGTCCCCGGGGTGCAACTGCACGGGTTCGCCGACGCGTCCGCGCCCGGCCTGTCGCACATCGTCGCCACCGGCAGCGGCAACGCCGGCCAGTCCGCTCGCCGCGCCGCCGAGGAGCTGGCCGACGTCGCGTTCGCCGCCGGCGTGGCGCGCGGCTGGGACAGCAGCGGCAGCGGGACCGGACTCACCGGCCTGACCAACGTGCAGGGCGACCAGGCGCACGCCATCGGCGTCCCGTGGTTGCACCTGGAGGTCTCGGCCACCGTGCGCGGTGACGCCACGGCGCGAGCCCGCACCGTCGCCGCGCTCGCCGCCGCGCGCCTGGATCTGCCCGCCCCGCCGATGCTGGCCCTGCCGGTCACCGGCCAGTTCCCCCGCCCGGTCGGCAGCTCCAACACCACGGGATCCAGTCCGTTCCCGGCGCGCGCCGACCACATCCACGCCGAACGCGCCTCGACCCTGGCCCGCATCGACGTCCTGGAGCAGCGCGCCGCGCCACCGCACGGGCTGGCCGGCGTCTCCGTCGACGCGCTCCAGGCCACCAGCAACACGGGGTCGGGCGTGACGTTCACGGCAGGGGTGCTGCACCTCGTGCGCGTGCCCGTCCCGGCCGCCGCCACGGTGTCCACCGTGTACCTCGGCGTCACCACCGCGGGCAGCGGCCTCACCGCGGGCGCGTGCTGGGCTGGCCTTTACAACACGGTTGGCGCGCTGCTTGCCCAGACCGCCGACCAGGCCACCGTGTGGGTCACCAGCGGGCTCAAGCCCATGGCGTTGACCGCGCCGGCCGACCTGGCCGCCGGGGTCTACTACGTCGCTGTCCTGGTCAACGGCAGCGTGCTGCCGCAGCTCGCCCGCTCGGCCATCGCCGTGGCCGGCACCCTCACCGCCGGCGTCTCGACCGGCGCCCACCGGCAGATGACCAGCGGTACCGGCCAGACCAGCCTGCCCGCCTCGGTCGTCATGGCCAGCGCCGCGTCGACGTCCTGGGTGCTCTGGACCGCCGTGTCCTGACCGGACGCCCCACGCGGTACGGGGGAGGTGGCCGCCGTGGCGACCGGCCCCCTCTCCGACACCGAGAAGCAGCGCATCCGCGACCTGCACAGCCAGGGCGCGACCCGCAACGACATCGCCCGCGACCTCGGCCGCAGCTCCGCCACCATCAGCAAGTGGTGCGGCCGGCTCGGCCTCGGCTTCGACCGCAAGACCACCGCCGCCGCGACGGCCGCCAAGGTCGAGGACGCCAAGGCCAAGCGGGCCGCGATCATGCAGGGCCTGCTGGACGACGCCCAGAAGCTGCGCGGCCAGCTGTTCGCCCCCGCCGTGATCTTCAGCTTCGGCGGCAAGGACAACAGCTACGAGGAACGCAAAGTCCCCGAGCCGCCCGCCCGGGACAAGCGGGACCTCATGGCCAGCATCGTCCAGGCCGTCAACGCGAGCCTGCGCCTGGACGAGCACGACCGCGGCTCCGACGTCGACGACGCCAAGGCCATGGTGGACGAGCTGTACGAGGCCCTGACCGGCGCCTGGGAGCAGTACCACCGCGAGCACCCGGAGCAGACCCCCGGAGGCCCGTCGTGATCATCCTCCGCGACCACATCGACCTGCGGAAACTGCCGCTGAGCTACCGCCAGATCGACTACGTGGTCAACTCGAACCAGTTCGTCAACCTCTCCGAGGGCAGCGTGCGGTCGGGCAAGACCGCGTCCGGGCTGTTCCGGTGGTTGAAGTTCGTCAACAGCGCACCCCGCAAGGGCGACTTGATCGTGTGCGCCAAGACGTTCGACACCGCGACCCGCAACATCTTCAACCCGCTCAGGGAACACCCCCTGTTCGGGTCGAAGATCGCCAAGAGCGTGTCCTACACACGCGGCGCGCCTACCGCCCGGATCCTCGGCCGCGAGGTCGAGGTCATCACGTTCAACGACGAACGCGCCGAGGGGAGACTTCGCGGCCTGACCGCCGCCGGCGCGTACGTCGACGAGTGGTCGCTGATGCCGCGAAGCTTCAACGACCAGCTCCTGAGCCGGTGCAGCACGGACGGCGCCCAGATTTTCGGGAACACCAACCCCGACAACCCGCGCCACTGGTTGAAGGCCGACTACATCGACCAGACCGGCTCCGGCGGGCGGCTGAGCGACTGGAAGACCTGGAAGTTCCTGCTGGACGACAACCCGTCGCTGTCCGAGCGGGTCAAGGAGCGGTACCGCCGCCAGTTCATCGGCCTCTGGTACAAGCGGATGATCCTCGGCCAGTGGGTGGTGGCCGAAGGCGCGATCTACGAGGCGTGGGACCCGGAGCGGCACGTCGTCAAGACGAAGGACATGCCGCACATCGTCCGCTGGATCGCGCTGGGCATCGACTACGGCACGACCAACCCGTTCGCCGGGCTCGTGCTGGGCCTGGGCGCCGACGGCCGGCTGTACCTGACCAACGAGTGGCGCTGGGACAGCAAGCGGCGGCAGCGCGCGCTCACCGACGCCGAGTACTCCGCGCGCCTGCGCTCCTGGCTCGGTGACCTCGGCATCCAGCCCGAGTGGACGATCGTCGACCCGAGCGCGGCCAGCTTCATCCAGCAGCTCTACCGCGACGGCGTCACCCCGCGCGGCGGCGACAACAGCGTGATCGACGGCATCCGCCTCATCGCGTCGCTGCTTAACGCCGGGCTGCTGCTGGTGCACGAGTCGTGCGAGGGGTGGATCGAGGAAGTCCCCGGCTACTCGTGGGACCCCAAGGCTGCGCTCAAGGGCGAGGACAAGCCGATCAAGCTCGGCGACCACTCGCTGGACGGCGGCCGGTACGCGATCAAGACCACCCAGGCCGTCTGGCAGAACCAACTCCTGGAGGCAGCGTGACCCCCGACGAGATCCCGCGGCTGTTCGTGCTCCACGCGGACGGCCTGGACGGCGAGAAGGTCGCGGACGGCGTGCAGTGGCCCGACGGGACGATCAGCGTCCGCCGGCTCAACCCGGCCGCCACCGAGTCGTGGACCGACTGGGAGGACCCGGCCGCCGCCGAGGTCCACGACGGCACCACCGCTGTGGTGTGGCGACGCCAGGACACCTACACCGACCAGCAGGAAGGCACCCCATGACCGAGCACGACCAGCCCGCCGCCGAACCCGCAGTGCTGCGCGTGGACCCGCCGAACCAGAAGCCGAAGCCGGCCGTGGGTCGGGTCGTCCACTACGTCAGCCACGGCACGCCACCCCGCGAGGACGGCTCGCAGGCGTACGCGAGCGAGTGCCGCGCCGCGATCATCACCGAGGTCACCGGTTACGCGCCGCCCGAGCACGCGGACGACGACATGCAAGCCGTGTGCCACCTCGCGATCTTCAACCCGACCGGCATGTTCTTCAACGAGGTCGACTACAGCCCTCAGCACGTGCCCGGCACCTGGCACTGGCCGGAGCGGGTCTGATGGCCACCGTCCCCGACAAACTCCCGGCCGACATCGAGCGGAAGCAGGTCGAGGCCGCGCTGGCCGCGCTCGGTATCCCCAAGGACGGGCTCCGCTCCGTCCACCTCGGCATCACCTCGATCACCTGCCGCTACCTCGACCGCGACGCGACCATGCGCGAGCCGCGCGGCACCGTCGAGGCCGAAGCGGTCATACCGATCAAGGGGTGAACCGTGCGACCGACGTCCATCCCCGCCGAGGCGGTCTGGTCCGGCGGCAAGCGTGTCGTGCTGGCCGCGCCGGACGGCGACCTGACCAACCCCGACATCCAGCCCCTGGAGGTCATCGTCGACCAGGTCCAGATCGGCGACCAGGCGGTCAACCGGTTCAACGTCCGCTGCGCCTTGGAGCCGGGTGACCTGGAGAAGCTGACCGCCGGTGGCCACGTCTGGGTGTCGCTGTACGGCGCCATGGTGCCGATGTGCGTCGACGTCACCGGCCCGACCAGCAAGGAGCGACCGTGAAGTTCTGGTACGACTGCGAGTTCGTGGAGGACGGCGTCACCATCGACCTCGTGTCGATCGGCATCGTCGCCGAGGACGACCGCGAGTTCTACGGCATCTCGGCCGACTTCGACCAGGGCAAGCTGCTGCGCAACGACTGGCTGCGGACCAACGTGTGGCCGCACCTGCCGGTCAAGCACTGCCCGCCCGGGCGGCGTTGCCTGCGCTGCGGAGGGAACGGCACCGGCGTCGGGCACCTGGACGTCGACCACCCGGCCGTGCGCCCGCGCGCACAGCTCGCCCGCGCGGTGGCCGGGTTCCTCACCGCGCCCAGCGTGCACAACCCGCGGATCGAGCTGTGGGCCGACTACGCCGCCTACGACCACGTGGCGCTGGCGCAGCTGTTCGGCCCGATGATCGCGCTCCCGGCCGGGCTGCCGATGTTCACCCATGACGTGCAGCAGTACGCCTCCCAGCTCGGGTGGAAGTTCGGCCCCGAGGACGAGCCGGAGAACGCGCACGACGCGCTGGCCGATGCCCGGCAGTGCCGTGCGCGCTGGGAGCGCCTGGACACCATGAGGGGGTGAGTCGTGCCGCTGCCCGAAGGCGGAAAGACGGCGTGGCCCCCGAAGGCCCTGGACGACGTGTTCGCCCGGCTCGACTCCTGGGACGCCTGGTACACCGGCGACCCGGACCACCTGGCCGACGTCTACGGCGGGCCCGGCAGTGGGCGGGCGTTCGACTCGACCTCGCGGGCGCGCGTCCGTAACCGGCCCAGCCAGTACCGGGGCGGCGTGGTCGGCAAGGTGTCCCGCTGGTTCTGGGGCGCGCCGACCAGCCTGGGCGAGGTGCCGTCACGGCTGCACATGCCCCTCGCGGGCGACATCGCGCAGAAGTCGACGCGGCTGCTGTTCGCGGAGCCTCCGCAGCTCAAGGTCGACCACGCGCCGACCGCCAAGCGCCTTGCCACACAGTTCGAGCGGCTGCACGCGAGCCTGCTGGAGGCCGGCGAGACCTGCGCCGGTCTGGGCGGCACCTACCTGCGAGTGGTGTGGGACAAGGACGTGCGGGACACGCCCTGGCTGCACGCCGCGCACGCCGACCAGGCCGTGCCTGAGTGGAGCTGGGACGTGCTCCGCGCGGTGACGTTCTGGCGGATCCTGGAGCAGGAAGACCAGCGGGTCGTCTGGCACCTGGAGCGACACGAGCCGGGCGTCATCCTGCACGGCGTCTACGAGGGCACGCCGGACACCCTCGGCAAGCCGCGCAACCTCAAGGCGTACGAGGCCACCGCGGACCTGGCCGAGCGCATCGAGACCCGCACGAAGCGGCTGACGGTCGTCTACGTGCCGAACATGCGGCCCAACAAGCTGTGGCGCAAGAACCCGGCCGCGGCGCCGTTGGGACGCGCGGACATCTCCGGCGCGGAAGGCCCGCTCGACCGGCTGGACGAGACCTGGACCTCGTTGATGCGGGACCTGCGTCTGGGTAAGGGCCGGGCGTTCGTGCCCGACGTCTACCTCCAGGGCAACGGCCCTGGCCGGGGCGCGTCGTGGGACGCCGAGCAGGAGATTTACGCGACGCTGAGCATGCTGCCGGGCCCGGACTCCGGCAACATGCTGACGCTGAACCAGTTCGACATCCGCGTCGAGGAGCACCTGGGGATGGCGCGCCAGATCACGATCGAGACGCTGCGCAGCGCGGGCTACTCGCTCCAGTCGTTCGGCCTGGACGGTGACGTGGCGGCCACCGCCACCGAGGTGTCCGCCCGCGAGCGTGACTCCTACCTCACCAGAGGGCACAAGATCCTCTACTGGAAGCCGGAGCTCGCCGACATCACGCTGACCCTCCAGGAGATCGACAAGGCGTGGTTCGGCGCGGACATCACGCCGGAGCTGCCGGACGTCGAGTGGCCGGACGGGGTCGCGGACGATCCGGAGAAGGTGGCCCGCACGCTGCAGCTGCTGCACGCCGCCGAGGCCGTGTCGATCCGGACCAGGGTCGAGCGGGCGAACCCCGACTGGCCGAAGGAGCGGGTGGACGCCGAGGTCGCGGCCATCAAGGCCGAACAGGGCGGCGCCATGACCGGTGAGGACCCGATCGAGCTCGGCACCCGGGTCGCCGCCACCGGCCGCACCACCAAGCCGGACGACGACGAGGGCCAGGCCCCCGACGACGAGGACGACCTCGACGTGGCGTGAGGCGGACGGGGGGTGATCCCCCGTGGCGGTCGACCCCGAACGGCTGGACGAGATCGCCGCCACCGTGGCCGCGATCTACCGCGAGGCCGAGACCGCCCTGACCGCCCTGGTCGCCAAGCACCTCCAGGGCGACCTGGACAGCGACATGCAGGCCCCCGCCTGGGCCGAGCGGAAGCTGGCCGCGATCGGGAAGCTGCGCCGCTCGGCGCAGGCCGTGATCGCCGGACTCCAGGCCGCCGGTCCCGGCGCGGTGCGCGACGCGGCGGCTGCGGCGTTCCGGGAGGGCTGGACCTCGGCGCTGGCCGAGCTGCCCAAGCAGTGGTTCCCCTCCTCCGGCGTGGCCGAGGAGGCACAGCAGGCGGTCGAGGAGCTGACCGGTTTCGCCGCAGTCGAGGCCCTGGCCAACGCCGTGTACAGCGACATCGGCGAGAAGTCCCGCAACATCCTGCGCGACGTCCTCGACGTCTACCGGGCGGTCATCACCGCGGCGACCGCGCGCACCGTCACCGGCGTCCAAACCCGGCGCCAGGCGTCCCAGGCCGCCTACAACGCGCTGCTCAAGCGCGGGATCACCGGCTTCACGGACAAGGGCGGCAAGCGCTGGAAGTTGTCCACCTACGTGGAGATGACCGTGCGCACGGTCACCCAGCGTGCCGCCGTGCAGGGCCAGACCGACCGGCTGGACAGCATGGGCGTGGACCTCGTCATGGTGTCCAACAGCCCGCAGGAGTGCGTGCTGTGCCGCCCGTACGAGGGCCGCGTGCTGGCGCTGTCCGGGCCGACCGGGCAGATCAGCGTGGAACACGCGATCAACGACGGCGAGCAGGTTCTCGTTGACGTCGTCGCCACGCTGGCCGAGGCCCAGCTGGAGGGCCTGTTCCACCCGAACTGCCGCCACTCCGTCTCCGCGTACCTGCCCGGCGTGTCGAAGCTCGCGGCGCAGCCGACCGCGGACCCGGAGGGCGACAAGGCGCGGCAGCAGCAGCGGGCGATCGAGCGCGCGATCCGGGAGGCCAAGACCGAGGAGGTCGCGGCGCTCGGCGAGGTCGAGCGCAAGGCCGCCACCCGGAAGAAGCTGGCCGCGCAGGCGGCGATGCGCGAGCACCTGGCCGCCAACCCGAAGCTCAAGCGCCTGCCCTACCGCGAGGCCATCGGCGCGGGCAACATCCCGCCGAAGGGCAGCACGGACCAAGCGGGCGCCATCGGCCCGGCTGTCCAGCTCACGCTGGACAGCGGATCCGGCAGCGCGTCGAAGCCCAGCACGACGTCGGCCACAGCGCACGCTGCGGCGACCGAGCCGAAGCCTGCGCCCGCGGCGAAGGTCGCACCCAAGGCCAAGGCGGAACCGAAGCCGACGCCCGAGATCCCGGCCACGACGAAGCCCAAGGCCAAGCCGGCTCCTGCCCCGAAGCCCGTCCCGGCACCCGACCCGGTCAAGCCGGAGCCGAAGGCCAAGCCCGAGGCTGCACCCAAGCCCAAGCCCGCGACGAAGCCGGAGCCGGTCAAGCCCGCTCCCGCGCCGAAGCCGGTCGCGGAACCGAAGCCCGAGTCGAAGCCGAAGGTCGAGACGGAGCCCCAGGCCAAGCCCGCCCCGGCCGCCCCGGTCAAGCCGAAGCCCGCTCCGGAGCCGGTCAAGCCGGACCCCAAGCCGGAGAAGCCAGAGGGTGTCGAGGCCGGGGACTTCAGCCAGCTTCGTCGGGTCGGCGAGCAGGGCGGCTCCAACCCCGGCGGCACCTACGAGGACGCCGACGGCAACCGCTGGTACGTCAAGGCCCAGCGGTCCGAGCAGCACGCGGCCAACGAGGTCGCGGCGTCCGCGCTGTACCGGGCGGCCGGGATCGACGTGCCCGAGGTGCGTCTCGGTCGCGGCACCCCGGACCTGCCGGACGGGCCGCACACCGCGTCCCGGATCGTGCAGGGTGCGCGCGTGTCCGGTCCGGACACCGTCCGGGAGTCCCTGCGCGACGGCATGGGCGTGGACGCGTGGTTGGCGAACTGGGACATCGTCGGAGCCAACTTCGACAACGTGGTCCGGACGAAGTCGGGCCAGGCCGTCCGGATCGACCTCGGCGGGTCGCTGCTGTACCGGGCGATGGGCGAGGCCAAGAACGATGCGTTCGGGTCCACGGTGGACGAGTGGCTGAGCCTGCGCGACCCGAAGCGGGCGCCGCAGGCCGCCAAAGTGTTCGGCGGGATGACCCCGGCCGAGCTGGTCTCCGCTGTGGCCCGGGTCGAGCAGGTCCCGGAGTCCCGCGTGCGGGAGATCGTCACCGACTCGGGTCTCCCCGAGCAGGTCGCCGACACCCTGATCGCCCGCCGCCGCGACCTCGTGGACCGCCTGGCCGAGCTGCGCGAGCACGCCGCCCGGCACACGGCGTGGTTGGAGCAGCACAAGACCGCGGCCAAGGGTCAGGAGGGCTTGGAGACCCCGCCGATCCAGCTCACCTACGAGGACGACGGCGAGGGCGGGCAGCTCGTGCCCACCCCGGCCGGGTGGAACCGGGTCCGAGCCGAGCGCGTCGCTCAGGCCGTCATCAAGTACCGGGGCTCCGGGTACCAGGACATCAACCAGTGGCTGCGCACGGGCGCCGGTCCGGCCAGCACCACGGCGGTGTCCCGGATCGACGACGCCATGGCCCAGTCGACGCTGCCGCGCGCAGTGGCGGCGCACCGCGGCATCACCAGCCCCGGCCGGGTGTTCGGCGCGTCGTGGAACACGGTGGACGTCACCGGCCTGGAGTGGGTGGAGAAGGGCTACAGCAGCACCACGGTGGACGAGCGGGTAGCCAAGAACTTCGCCGACCAGTCGTTCGACCAGGTCATCATGCGTCTGGTGCTGCCCAAGGGAGCCCGAGGTCTACGCTTGTCCGACATGGCGGAGCCGGGAGAGAAGGCCGTCGGTATCGCCCTGGAGGCCGAGGTGCTGGTGTCCCGCGACACCCGGTACCGCGTGGTCGCCGACCACGGTGTCGACGCCGCGGGCATCCGCCGCCTGGACGTGGAGGTGATCGACCCGTGACCACACCCGTGGAGCCCGTCTCCATCTTCGAGCGGTGGGCGGACATCGTGGTCGAGGTCGACCTGTCGTCCGTCCCGGAGCAGCCCCCGGCCGGCCCGGTGCTCGAAGACCGGCCCACCCCCGAAAGTCCCAGCGACCCGGTCGACTGACCGTCCGTCGCCACCCGACCCCCGACAAGGAGGTGGTCGCGTGGCGGCGTTCAGCAGCCTGCCACGTGCCGCGCAGCGCGCGGCGTTCGCCAAGATGTCCGCCGCCGACAAGGCCAAGAAGGCCCCCAAGCCCAAGGCCAAGACGGCGTCGACCGGCACAGCCCGCAAGCGGCTGTCCACACCGGCCACCGCGCCGGTCCTCAACCCGTCCGCCAAGGGCGGCGGGTTCACCTCGGCAGGCCGGATCAGCCGCGAGGAAGCCGCACGCATCATGTTCGGCGACCGAGGCGCTGCCGCACGCCTGGCCAAGGCATCCAAGAAGAAGTGACGACGCCGCACGGCGCGCACTTCACCTCTCCACACCCTCACCCGCTCGCAGCCCGCACGGGCGCGCGAGCACGCCCGCATGGGAGTAACACGATGACCGACCCCACCGGTACGCCGCCCGTCGACCAGCCGCCCGCGGACCCGACGGACCCGACGCCCCCGGCGAACCCGCCCACGGACCCCGCCCCGCCGACCGACCCGACGCCCCCGGCCGACCCTGCACAGGGCACGGACTGGAAGGCCGAGGCCCGCAAGTGGGAGAACCGGGCCAAGGACAACAACAAGGCCACCCAGGCCGAGCAGGCCAAGCTGGCCGGCGTCCTGGCGGCCCTGGGCCTCAAGGCCGACGGCACCGAGGACGTCAAGCCCGAGGAGATCACCGCGCGCCTGGAGCAGGCCAACAGCAAGGCGTGGACGCGCGGCGTGCACCTGCAACTGCACCAGCTGGCGCCCAAGCACGGCGCCGACGCGACGGCCCTGCTCGACTCGATGACGTTCGTCAACTCGCTCGACGACCTCACCGACGTCGACCCGGACGACGCGGACTTCACCGCCCAGCTCGACAAGCGGATCCAGGCCGCCATCGCGGCCAACCCGAAGCTCAAGGCCGACCCCGGCCCGACGCCGCCGAAGCGGTCCGGGCCCGACGGGATGACCGGCGGTCAGGGCGCGCCCGCCCGTTCCGGATCCCTCTTCGCCGCCGTCCAGGCGGCCACCCGACAGACCTAACAAACTCCGAGGAGAGGCACATGCCCGTCACCCTCGCGCAGGCCGAGATCAACGCCCGCGCCGACATCGACCACGCGGTCGTCCGAAACCTGCGCCAGTACTCGTGGCTGTGGGACCAGATCGTGTGGGACGACACCGCGACGCCGGGCACCGGCGGTGCCTCGCTCGTCTACGGCTTCACCCTGCTCACCCAGGCCCGGTCGGGCCAGTTCCGGCGGCTCAACACCGAGTACTCCGCGGACTCGGCGCGCCGCGAGCAGCGCACCGTGAGCCTCAAGCCCTTCGGCGGCGCGTTCGCCATCGACCGCGTCCTGCGCAGCCTCGGCCCGGCGCAGACCAACGAGCTCACGTTCCAGATGCAGGAGCTCCTGACCGGTGCCACGATCCGGCTCCAGGAGGAGATCATCACCGGCGACGTCGCCGTGGACGACTCCGGGTTCGACGGCCTCGACAAGCTGCTCACCGGCAGCACCACCGAGTACATCCCGAACGCCAGCGGCACGGCGTACGCGGACTGGTCGCCGGGCACCATCGACACCCAGGCCAAGGCGAACATCCAGTTGGACATCGTGGACGACTGGCTGTCCACCATCGTTCCGTCCAAGGTCGGCGGCGGCGACCTCGGCGCTCCGGGAGCGCTGCCCGCCGGGGTGCGGGCGATCCTGGGCAACACCAAGTCCATCACCCGCATGCGGGCGCTCGCGCGGTGGGCCGGCAGCTACACCAACACCAAGGACAACCTGGGCCGCCAGATCGAGACCTACGGTCCGTGGACCCTGGTCGACATCGGCGACAAGTCGTTGGGCACGGGGCCGATCATCCCGATCGAGACCCGCGACCCCGACGGCGGCGGCGCGGGCAGCAACATCGCCAACCTCACCGACCTCTACGCGGTGTCGTTCGGCCTGGACTCGTTCCACGGCGCGGCGATGGCCGGCAAGCCGCTGATCGAGACCTACCTGCCCGACTGGACCGCGCCCGGCGCGGTGAAGTCCGGCGAGATCGAGATCGGTCCGGGCGCGATGGTCCTGCGCAACACCAAGTCCTGCGGCGTGCTCCGCAACGTCAAGGTCGCCTGAGAGGGGCTGGTCATGACCGTCCAGCACTACAAGATCACCGCTCCCGAGCGGTTGTTCAGCGGCGTCGTCGCCAACGTGCGGTTCCACCAGGGCGTCGCCACCCTGTCCGTCGACCCCGACGCGCCCCGGCCCGACGGCGCGACCCGCAACCCGGCCGCCGTCACGGCCCTCGCGTACTTCCGGCGCAAGGCCTACGAGGTCGAGGAGATCGACAGCCCGTCCGAGGTGGACCGCCCCGAGGGTCCGGTGGGCACCCCGAACGGGCGCGTCGCGCTGGAGGCCACCGTCCTCGGCCTGACCGGCGACCAGGGCGCCACCCAGCCGCCCGCCGCGCCGCCGACCCCGCCCAACCCCAACCCCGGCGACGGCGACGGCGAGAAGTCGGACGGCAGCGAGGTCAAGCCGCCGGCGAAGTCCGCGTCCAAGGCCGACTGGCTGGAGTTCGCGGTGAACCACCGCAAGGCCGACCGGGACGAGGCCGACAAGCTCACCCGCGACCAGCTCGCCGACCAGTACTCGAAGGAGGCGTAGCAAGTGGGCATCACTCACGGCCGCTACCCGCGTGTCGTCGCCGACAGCCCGGCGTTCGACCAGCCCTACAACGCCCTGCCGGGCGTCGACCAGGACCTGTTCGTCCGGTCGAACATCCCCGCGTGGGCGTGCACGTCGGACCTGGCGGCGACCGGCACCGGTGTCGCGATCGGCACCTTCGTGTTCCTGCGCAAGGGCGACATCGTCACCAGCCTGTCGTTCGTGTCGGGCGCCACGGCGCTGGCGACCGGCACCGCCGGGTGGCACGCCCTGTACGACGCGTCGGGGAACCTGCTGGCGCAGTCCGCCGGGCAGGGCGCGACGGCGTGGGCGGCGAACACGGCGCGGAAGCTCGCGTTGACGGCGCCGTACACGATCACTGCCGACGGTTGGTACATCGTGGCCACCTCGACCACGGCGTCCACCGTGCAGACGCTGATCGGCTGCGCGCCGATCGTCACCGCGTCCGGCGCGGTCCACACCGGCAGCAAGCCGCTCGGCTTCACGTTCGGTTCCGCCACCGGTGACGTCGCCCCGGCGACCACCGGCACGCGGACCGCCGTGGCCAAGTGCCCGCTGGCGATCGTCAGCTGACCAGTCCCCGCCCCGGCCGCGAACGGGAGAGCGCGGCCGGGGCGGACCCACCCCTGCTGGAGGTGCTGTGACGACCTACGAGCGCGTCAACGACCAGGGCCGGGTGGTCGAGCGGGTCACCCCCGTCCCCGGCGACCACGAGGACACCCGGCTCGGCGTAGCGGTGCTGGAGAGCGCCGGCGGCTGGCGCGTCCAGGGCGGCGAGGTCGAGCAGGCCGACCCGCACGGCGAGGACCCGCCGCCCGCCGACCCGCCCAGTGGGGCCCCGTCCACGGAGCCCTCGCCCGTCATGCCGATGCCCCGCGTCGGCCCTCGCCGTGCCGACACGAAGAAGGAGGCGTAGGTGACGCTGAACTCGCGCATCAACCTCGGCGTGCTCGCCGAGCTGTCCAACCAGCTCGACCTGTCCGCGGCGGCCGTGCCCCTGTCCTACGCGAAGTCCATCCCGCTGCTCAACGGCACCGGCGCCAACCAGGCCGACAAGGTGTTCCAGGACTCGAACAGCATCGCCGCGTCCAGCACCACCTCGCTCGACCTCGCCGGCGGCGGCCTGACCGACGCGCTGAACAACTCGTTGACGTTCGTCAAGCTCAAGGCCGTCATCGTGTACGCCGAGCCGACCAACACCAACAACGTCGTCGTCACCCGACCCGCGTCCAACGGGGTGCCGCTGTTCTCGGCGGCCGGCGACGCGTGCCCGGTACTGCCGGGCGGCACGTTCGTGTGGGTCGCGCCCGGCGCCGGGGTCACCGTCACCGCGGGCACCGGTGACCTGCTCGACCTGGTCAACTCCGGCGCGGGCAGCGCGGTCGACTACGACATCGTGCTGCTGGGCACGAGCGCGTAGCCGTGGGCCGGGTCTACGCCACCGAGGCCGACCTGACCGGGTACGGCGCTCCCCCGGGCGTCACGCTGCCCACCGGCGCGGCCGCGGCCTGGAGCCTCGCGCGCGCGTCCGAGCGTGTGGACGAGCTGCTGCTGACCGCGGTCTACGAGGTCGACACGAACGGGCTGCCCACCGACCCCACGGTGGTCGCGGCGTTGCGGGACGCGGTGTGCGCCCAGGTCGGGTGGTGGGCCGAGACCGGCACCAGCCCGACCGGCGCACCACCGCGCTACTCCAGCGTGAAGCTGGGCTCGCTGGCGCTGACCAAGACCGCGGGCGGCTCCAGCCCGGACGGCGGGGCGGGGCGGTACGCGCCGGACGCGGTCCGGCACCTGCGGCTCGCGGGCCTGCTCAGCGGGCAGCCGAGCACCGGTGGATGGTGGGGCTGATGGCGCCGATTCCCGACGAGCTGCTGGTGCACACCGCGGTGGTCGAGCCGTACGAGGGCGAGGCCGGGACCGGTCCGGCGTTCGGCGCGCCGGTCACGGTGCCGTGCTTCCGGGAGGACGCGCGCCGCCAGGTCCGCGACCAGCTCGGCGAGCTGGTGGTGTCGGAGTGCACGCTCTACGCCCGGCCCGGCACCGTCGCCCCGCCGAAGTCGCGCGTCACCACCAACGGCCGGACCGCGTTCGTGATCACCGTCAAGGACCGCGACTCCGGCACGGCCGAGGAGATCGACCACGTGGAGGTGAGGCTGACGTGACGTTCACGACCAAGATGGACTGGAACGGCGCCAAGGTCACCGCCGAGATGGAGAAGGGCGCGGTCCAGGGCCTCAAGCTCGGCACCGAGCACGTGCTGGGCGCGTCCCGCGCGGTCGTCCCGCTGGAGGAGGCCACGCTGGAACGCTCCGGCGTGGCCAGCGTCGACGCGACCGCCCTGACCGGGGCGGTCTCCTACGACACCAAGTACGCGGCACGTCAGCACGAGGAGCTGACGTGGCAGCACGACGAGGGCCGCACCGCGAAGTACCTGGAACGGCCGATGGAGGAAGAGGCCGACACGGTCAACGGGCTGATCGCGGCCCAGATCCGGCGGAGCCTGACGTGACCTTGCTGGAGGAGTACGCCCGCCTGGCCGAGGAGCTGGGCCTGGGCTCCTACCGGCCGACGTCGACGGGCGGCAGCCTGTTCCTCGGCCGGTTGCCCGACCAGCCCGACCTGGCGGTCGCCATCGCCCGCTACGCCGGTGGCGAGTCCGACGCCAAGCTGGGCTACGACGACATCCGGTTGCAGTTTCGGGTGCGCGGCCCGCACACCGACTACGCGCTCGGCGAGGCGCTGGCGCAGCGCGTCTACGACGAGCTGCACGGCCTGCACTCCCGGGCGCTGCCGGGCGGCACGTGGATGGTCGACCTGATCGGCCTGCAGTCCGGCCCGATCGACATCGGCACCGACCAGAAGCACCGCCCGGAGTGGACGCTCAACTTCCGCTCCGAGGTGCACCGGCCCACACCGGGCCGCGCCTGACCCCTGTTCAACCTCGACCCGGCCCGCACCGCGCGCCGGGTCCCTGCCATGCCCCGGAGGAGCGAATGGCGCCCCAGAAGGTCAACGCCAGGGACCTGATCTTCCAGGTCCTGGACGACGACGACACCACCTGGCTCGGGATCTCGAACCTCAACGAGATCACGATGAACCCGAGCGAGGACGAGGAAGAGACCGACACCACGGTCTACGAGTCCGACGGCGACGCCGAGCACGAGAAGATGCAGCGCGGCGCGTCCGCCGAGCTGTCCGGGTTCCAGACCCTGGACAGCATCACCGGCGCCCCGGACCCCGGGCAGGCGCGGTGCGAGGACATGGCCACGAAGAAGGGCCCGGAGTCGCACGGCTCCGTCCGGTTCCGGCACCCGCTCCAGACCACCTGGAGGGTGTGGCCCAAGGCCACGTTCAGCGCGGGTGAGCAGGGTGGCGGCAACAACGACAAGACGTCGTGGGGCATGACCATCAAGCGCTCCGGTTCGTCGACCACCGCGGCTGTGGTGTGACGTGACCAAGAACCTCTCCCCCAGCACCGCTCCCGAGCCGGACGAGCAGTTCGGCGAGGAGGACTTCGCCGCGTTCTGGCGCGACGCCACCGCCGGCGAGGTCCGCGAGACCAAGACCATCTTCGGCGTCACGGTCGAGGTGCCGACCGACCTGCCGTTGAACTTCGAGAACCTGGTCGAGGCCATGGGCAAGTCCTCCAAGGAGGAGGACGTCAAGAAGCTCGTGGGCATCCTGTTCGGCCAGGACGTGCTCGACACCTGGAAGGCCCGCGGCTGCACCGGCCGCCAGTTCCAGGTGCTGTTCATGTGGGGCTACGCCAACGGCCAGGGCAAGCCCACGACGTTCGCCGAGGCCAAGCAGCTGGCCGACGAGGCAGCCGCGGCGGACGCCGAGGGAAAAGCCGCGCCGGTGCCGAACCGGGCGGACCGGCGCGCAAAGGCGTCTTCGGCGACTCGCGCGTCCGGCGCGGCTGGCCGCTCCTCGTCGCGGACTTCCAGCGCGAGTACCGCATCGCGCCGAAGGACATCCCCGGCCTGAGTCGCCGCGAGTTCCTGTTCTTCCTCAACGGCCTGTCCGACCAGTCGCGCTGGCGGCAGTGGGCGTCCAAGCAGCCCCCCGAGGTGCGCGGCGTGGTCGCGGTCTCGGCGCTGGTCAACCGCATGTAGACGAGGGGGTGACCGGTGGCGCTCACGATCGGCACCCTCGTCGGCTACCTCAAGATCGACCGATCCCAGTGGGACCGAGGTCTGGACCGCGCCCACGCGGGCATGACCGCGCTCGGGAACCTGGTCGGCGCGATCGGCAGCAAGTCCACGCTGCCGATGCTGGCGCTGCAGGCGGCCCAGATCGTCCAGGCGGTCGGCCCGGCCACGGGGGCGCTGCTGGCCATCCCCGCGGTGCTGGGCGCGATCGCCTTCGCGATGCAGACCGTGAAGATCGGCACGCAGGGTGTCGGCGAGGCCATGAAGGCTGCGGCCGAGGGCGACGCCGAGAAGCTGAACGAGGCGCTGAAAGGGCTCTCGCCCAGCGCCCGCGCGTTCGTCAAGGCGTGGCAGGGCGTCAAGGACGGGTTCAAGCCGATCCAGCAGGCCGTCCAGCAGAACCTGTTCCAGGGCCTGGACAAGAGCGTGACCGGGCTGACGAAGAACACGCTGCCCGCCCTCGGCAACGGCCTGAAGGCCACCGCCGGCGAGCTCAACGGCCTGGCCCGCGAGGGCCTGGCCGCCGCGTCGACGCCGATGTTCGCCGGGCAGCTGGAGCAGACCGGCGCGGGCACGGCCGACGTGCTGCGCGAGCTGCACGGCTCGGTCGCCCCGCTGCCCGGCGCGATCCTGGGCGTGGTCAACGCCGGGCTGCCGTTCGTGCGGCAGCTGGCCGCGATGGCGGGCGCGACGATCAAGGCGCGCGCGGAGTTCCTGGGCTCGGAGGCGGGCGCCGAGAAGATGCGCGCCACGATCCAGCGCGGCGTCGACACGATCCGGCAGATGATCCAGATCGGCCAGAACCTGGGTCGCGTGGTGGCCGGGATCTTCGGCAAGGCCAACGTCGACGGCTCGAACTTCCTGGCCACGATCGTGGATCTGACCGCGCGGATGGCCGCGTGGGTGGCCTCCGCCCAGGGGCAGGAGGCCATCGGTCGGGCGTTCGATGTGCTCGCCCAGGCTGCGGCGAACGCGGGCCAGGTCGTGCCGCTCGTGCTGGACGCGCTCCAGACGCTGATGAGCGTGGTCAACTCGCTGCCGGGTCCGGTGAAGGAGCTGGCGCTCACCGCGTTGGCGTGGTCGATCGCGCTGGGTCCGATCGCGGGCAAGCTGGTGGCGGTCGGCGGGGCGGCGCTCACTCTGCTCAAGGGCGTCGGCGCGATCGGCACGTTCACCGCGTCGGTGTTCCGGATCGTGACCGCGTCCAACGCGGCGTCGGCCGCGACCGCGCGGGCCTCGGCGGGGATCGTGGCGCGCATGGTCGCGGCGTCCATCGCCGCGGTGGGCGCGGCGGCCCGCACGGTCGCCTCGTGGATCGCGATGGGCGCCGCCGCGACCGTGCAGGCCGCTCGTCTGGTCGCGGCGTGGGTGATGATCGCGGCGGGGTCGGTGGCGCAGGGCGCGGCGACGCTCGCCAGCATGGCGGTGACCGCGGCCGGGGTGGTGGCCGGCTGGGTGCTGATGGGCGTGCAGTCGTTGGTCCAGGCCGCCCGGATGGCGGCGGCGTGGCTGATCGCGATGGGTCCGGTCGGCTGGGTGATCGCCGCTGTCGTCGCGCTGGTCGCGCTGGTCATCGCGAACTGGGAGACCGTCTCGCAGTTCACGAAAGACCTGTGGGACAAGGTCTGGGGCTGGGTCAAGTCAGCCTGGCAGTCCATTGTGGACGGTGTACGGGCCGGGGTGCGGTGGGTGCTCGACGCCGTGGCCTGGCTCGGCGAGCTGCCAGGCCGGGTCGGAGCCTGGTTCGCCTCGGTCTACAACGCCGCCGTCGGCAAGCTCGGCGAGCTGCTGTCGTGGCTGGGCGGCCTGCCCGGGCGGGTGCTGTCCGCGCTCGGCGACTTCGGCTCGCTCCTCCTTCAAGCCGGAAAAGACCTGGTCAACGGCCTCGTACGGGGCATCGGCAACATGGGCGGCGCGATCCGCGACAAGATCATGAGCTTCGTCCAGTCCGCCTGGGACGGCGTCAAGAGCTTCTTCGGCATCGCCAGCCCCAGCAAGCTCATGACCTGGGCCGGACGCATGATCGGCCAGGGCCTCGTGCGCGGCATCGACGGCATGGTCGGCGCGGTCGGCCTGGCCTCCGACCGGCTCGCCGTCGCCGCCACCCCCGACATCGCGCCGGTGGCGCTCGGCATGACCGCCGACGGCGGCGCCCCGCAGGGCTCCATCGCGCCCGGGACGGGCCGGGGCGGCGACGGCCGGGCGCTCGTCAGCATCGGCACGTTCGTCGCCCAGGCCGGGCAGAGCCCTGCCCAGATCGCCGACGAACTGGACTGGAAGTCCAAGGGCAGGGGGTGACGATGACGCTGCCGCTGCTCTCCTCGCCGGGCTCGCTGCTCACCACCGACGGCCAGATCGAGTGGCGCGGCACCGTCCTGGGCGGCCTCTCCCCCTACGGGTGGGACAACCTGGAGGGCTGGTACGACCTGCCGGAGCAGCGCGGCGGCAACGCCCCGCTGCCCGGCTACCACGGGTCGTTCGGGGGCCGGCTGGTCTCCGGCGAGCGCGTGATCGTCTACGACTGGCGGTCCAAGGCGAACAGCCTCGCCGAGTTCGGCCCGGCGATGGACACCCTGCGCAGGGTCACCGCACCCGACGAGGACCCCGTCGAGGAGGAACTGGTGGTCCGCCTCGACGGCCGCTCGCTGCTGGCGTGGGCGCGCTGCGACCGGCGCATCATCCCCACCCACCGGCACTACGGCCTGGGCCGCGCGAACGGCTCGCTGCGCTGGGTGGCCACCGACCCGCGGCTCTACTCGGTCGAGGAGCACGCCGAGCCGGTCTCGCTGGGCGCGCCCGGCGACAGCGGCATCGACTTCGAGTCGGGCGGCGTGGACTTCGAAGACGGCGGCGTGGACTTCGGCGGCGGCCAGCAGGGCGGCTCGGTCACCGTCACCGCCGGCGGCCACGTCAAGACGTGGCCGCAGCTCGACGTCATCGGCCCGACCACCGGGCCCGCGATCGTCTACTCGGGCCGGCTGCTCAAGTTCGACCCCACGTTCGTCGTCCACTCCGGCCAGACGATGACCATCGACACCCGGCCCGGCTACCGCACCGTCGAGATCGCCGGCGTGTCGGTACGTCAGCACCTGCTCATCAGCCAGTGGACACCGCTCGTGCCGGACACGCCCACCCCGATCCAGTTCACCGCCGCCTACGACGCGGCGTCCCAGCTCGTCGTCCGCTGGCGCGACGCATGGCACTAACAGCAGAGGAGGTGGCCTGTGGCTCCGCGTAGCTCGTGGGCGACAGGTGGCGGCTCGAATCGCCGCGTCGACGCCGAGGACAGCCGCGCCGCCCTCGGCGCCCTGGTCGTGCCCGGCGACAGCGCCGTCGACGCCCGCCAGGGACTGCGTCCCGGCCCCGGCAACCCGGGTCTGGTCACCCAGACCGGCACGCCCGGCATCAACGTGCTGGTCAACGCCTACCAGGGGCTGGTGACCGCGACCCGGGCGACCAGCGGCACCGCCCCGTACGTGGTCACCGAGCCCGCCCAGCTCACGCTGCCGATCCTGGACATCCCCGCCGACCCGTCGTTGCAGCGCAACGACCTGGTGATCTTCCGGCAGACCGACACCTACTACGGCGACGGCGTCACCGACGAGGACACCCTGCGCGTGTCCGGCGACCCCGGTGCCGGGGACCCGTCGTTGGCCGCCTACCCCGACTACCTGCCCCTCGCGCGGGTGCGGGTGACCGCGAACGCGACCACGATCACCGACGCGATGATCGACGACCTACGGCCCGGCTGGGTCGTGGCACTCGGAGGCATCCTGCCGGTCGAGGACGCCGACGACCGCGCCACGCTGACCGTGTGGGACGGGCTCGCGATCTACCGGCGGGACCGGAACTGGATCGAGATCCACGACGGCGCCGGCTGGCGGGTCCAGAACACCGCGGTGTGCTCGTCCACCGCCGACCGCGACAGCGCGATCACCAGCGCCTACAACGGACAGTTGGCGTTCACCACCGACACCAACCGGCTGTGGATCCGCCGGAGCGGGTCGTGGGTCGCGCTGCCCGACATGCCGCTGTTCCAGGGACGCCAGATCGTGGCCCAGAACCTGGCGGTGTCCGGCACGTTCTACAACCTCACGTTCACAGCGGAGGACAAGGACAGCCACGGCGGGCACTCCACCAGCAGCAACCCCGAGCGGTACGTGGCCCCGCTCACCGGCACGTACGAGCTGAAGGGCGGCTGTGCGTTCGCAGCGAACGCCACCGGCATCCGGGTCCTGCACTGGGCCAAGAACGGCACCCAGATCCCCGGAGGGGACCTCACCACGCCTAGCGTGGGCGCCGGTGCGGTCACCCGTGCGGGCGCACGCACGATCTTCGTGGATCTCACGGCCAGCGACTACGTGACCCTGCAGGCGATGCAGGACTCGGGCGGGGCGCTGTCGACCTACGTCACGTCGCCGGTGCAGGCCACCATGACCGTCGAGTACAAGGGCGGCTGACCGGTGGCACCCGAGTGGACCTACACCGTGCACGACCTGCTGACCAACGCGCTGCTGGCCGAGCTGCCGCTGACCGGCGTCGGCTACAACCTCGTGCTCAACGACAGCGGCTCGCTCGGCGGGTCGTTCAGCGTCGACCGGCGCCGCAACCCGCGCGGGGTGCGGGTGCGCGATCCCTACAACACGACGATGCCGTGCCGGACCTGCGTGTACGCCTGGCGCGACGACGTGCCGCAGTGGGGCGGGATCATCTGGACCCGCAAGTACGACTCCACCACCGGCGTGGTGAACATCCAGGCCGCCGACTGGTGGTCCTACTTCGACCACCGCAAGGTCCTGCCGCTGCTGTCGTTCCCGGTCGCGGTGGAGTTCGAGATCGCCGAGCTGGCGGTCAGCCAGGTCGGCCAGGACCAGAACGACATCGCCCGCTACCTGGTCGAGCTGGCCCAGTCGCACGCCGGCGGCGACCTCGGCCTGGTGCTCGACGCCACCACGTCCGGCATCGACCGTGACCGCACCTGGCGCGGGTTCGAGCTGGCCGACGTGGGCGAGGAGCTGCGCCGGCTGAGCCAGGTGCTGGACGGCCCGGACATCGCGTTCGGGGTGTCCCCCTCGGTCGACCCGGTCACCGGGCGTCCGGTCCGGACGATGCGCACCGGCGACCCGATGCTGGGCCAGCAGGGCGCGGCCTGGGTGTGGGAGTACGGCGCCAACGTCACCTCCTACACCTGGCCGTCGGACGGCACCCGCTACGCGGCGCGCACGATCGCGGTGGGCAACGGCATGGAGTACGGCACGCCCGTCGCGGTCAGCGAGTCGCGGCCGATCGGGTGGCCGTTGACGGAGACCGAGACGTCCTACAGCAGCGTGTCCGAACCGGACACCCTCCAGGAGCACGCCGACTCCGACCAGATCGTGTCCCGGCTCCCGGTGGTGCTGCCGACGCTGACCGTCCGCGGCGACCGGACACCGCGGATCGGCGAGTGGGGCATCGGCGACGACGGCCGCGTGCAGATCGAGGACGACTTCCACACCACCGGCATCGAGACCTCGATGCGGATCGTGCGCGCGGACGTCACCCCGGCCGACGACGGCCAGGACGAGACCGTGGTGTTCACCATGGCGCCGCTGCTGGACGACGTCGCGTGAGGAGGTGGTGGTCGTGGGCCAGGTGAACCTGCCGACCAACGTGCTCGACCAGATCCGGCAGCTGCGGCAGCAGTTCGCGGAATTCCGCAAGAACGTCGGCCTGTCCAGCGCGATCCTGCGCGGTGGCGGCGTGTCGCTGCTCGAAGGCGCGTTCCTCAAGATGGTGGACGCCAACGACGTGCTGCGCCTGTTCATCGGCGGATCGGTTTCCACGCCGATGCCGGACGGCACACCGCAGCCGGTGTTCATCGTCAACGACGGCAACGGCCAGAACCGGTTCATGATCCTCGACCCGTTTCCCGACCTCGACGGCTACGTGCCCGTGGTGTGGATCAAGGACCACCTCGACAACATCGTGATGACCAGCGACCGCAACGGCGGCATGGCCGAGCCGTGGATCAGCGTGCCGATGTACCCGCGGGCCTGGCCGGACGCGTTCCTGGACTCGTCCGGCACGAACCTCACGCTGCCCGTGTCCGCGTGCAACGGCTCGACGGTGTGGGAAGGCCGGATCGGCAAGGTGAGCCATCCGCGGATCCAGTACGACGTGGTGGCAGGCCGCGTCACCGGCGTCAGCGGCAGCCCGACCTACACGTTCGTGGTCAACGGGACCACCCTCGACACCTTCGCCACGACTGGCTACGGCAGCAACCTGCGCGGCCCGTTCGACATCACGAGCATGCTCGGCGGCACAAACGTCTCCGTGCAGCTGAAGGTCTCCGCCACAGGCACCAGCACCGACCGGATCGCCACCGACATGAACGGCGTCTGGCTGCGCCAGAGCTAGCGGTACTCCACGAAGTACGGGTTGCCCTCATGGCAGCCCTGGCCCACACCGGAGAACCAGCCGTGCTCGGGGTGGCGGCACCACGGCATGTCGGGCACGCGTGACGTGGTGGTGGGCGGCGTGGTGGTCAAGGTGTTGCCGGGCACGCCGGTGGGTTCGACGGGCGGGTCGACCGGGTCGGCCTGCTGCCGCACCGGCGGCTGCTGCGTCCGCTGGCCGCTCTGCACGACCGGGGCTTGGGGCTGCTCGGCGACGGCCGTGTCGGTGGGCGCGAGGACCACGGTGCTGCTGGCGCTGATCTCCTGTGCCGAGCTGGTGAGGCTGGTCGCGGCCGCGGCGGTGGTCAGTACGGCGCCCTGCTCGGCGGGCTCGGCCTGGCCGCCCTGCGAGATGGCGAGGCCGGCCACGCCGATCACTGCGACGGCTAACGCCGAGTTGATCGCGATGAGCGTCTTGCGCTGCACGGAAACCCCCTGGGAGAGAGCGCCCGCGCGTGCGCGCGCGGGCTCGATTGGGTTATCGGCTGGTGGGACGCCCGACGCTAGCCGCCGTTGCCCGTTTTCACCCTGGTGGATCAAGGAAATTACGGGCCGTACAACGCCCATCACCCAAAGCTAATGGATTCAGGAGGGGTGAGTGGGTGACATCGCTGCGCTGCTGGACTCCCTGGCCAACCTGCTCACGGCTCTGGTCAGCGCGGGCGCGACCGCGACCGCGCTGTGGGGCATCCGCCGCGCCCGCCGCGAACGGCACAACGCCGCGGAGCAGGGCGTGAGCCGGGCGCTCCAGGCCCTGGTCGACGCCGCCCAGGACGGGCAGATCACACCGGACGAGATCACCGAGGTGAGCCGGCACCTCAACCCCGACACCCCAGACGAGCCCCCGGGAGGTACCGGGTGAACGACGAGCAGCTGACCCGGAAGATGCAGGCCGCAGCCGACGAGGCCGCGCGCAGCGCCCGCGACCCGGTCGCGCACCGCGCGATCTGGGGCAGCGTCGTCGTCCTCGCCCTCCTCGTCGCCGGTCTGCTGTGGGGCAACTGGCTGCGCGGGTCGGAGATCGAGCGCCTGGACCAGAGCCAGCGCGAGACGGCCCAGGCCGCCCAGGCGCTCTACGACCAGGTGCGCGCGCTCGGCGGCACCCCGGCAGTGCAGCCGCCCGCGCCGGGCGAGCGCGGCGAACCGGGCGCCCAGGGGGAGCCGGGTGAGCGAGGCCGTGACGGCGTGGACGGTCAGGACGGGACGGACGGCACGACGCCGCCGTGCCTGGCCGAGCCGGGCCAGTGCCGCGGCGCCGACGGCACCGGCGTGCCCGGCCAGCCGGGCACGAACGGTGCCGACGGTCAGCCGGGCCGCGACGGCGCGCCCGGCAAGGACGGCGTCGACGGCAAGGACGGGCTCGACGGCCGCGACGGGCAGCCGCCAGCGAGCTGGACGTGGGTGGACGGCGACGGCCGCACCCAGTCCTGCACCCGCAACCCCGGGTCGCCGGACAACGTCCCGACCTACACGTGCACGGGTGAGCCGCCGACCGGACCGCCCGGAACGACCACCACCACGACCCCGCCCCTACTGCCTCTCAGGAGGTGACCCGTGGACATCGACATCATCCGGCGCGGCCAGTGGAGAGCCCGCCACCGCAACGGGTTCGGCCCCGCGCCAGTGCCGTGGGAGGAGAACTGGGCTCACCACTCGGTGACGCTCGCGCCGAACATCGAGTGGATCGACGTCGACGGCGACGGCGTGGAGGACGACGAGGCCGCCGCCATGCGGCAGTTGGAGCAGATCGGCCAGGACCGATTCGCCGGCGGCATCTCCTACACCGCCGCCATCCCCCCGTCGGGCCGGATCTACGAGGGCCACGGCGTCGACCGCCAGGGCGCCCACACCGGCGGCCGGAACGACATCGCCCGCGCCATCGTGTTCATCGGCAACTACGACGTGCACCCGCTGACCGAGGCGCAGATCGACTCCGCCGCGCGGTTGCTCGCCTACTGGTACCTGCGCGGCTGGTGCCGCTGGCCCGCGTTCGACGGCGGCCACCAGCAGGCGCCGAACCAGATCGCCACCGCGTGCCCCGGCCGGTACGTGCTGGCCGCCATCCCCGAGATCAACCGCCGTGCCGCGCTGTACGCGGCTGGGCAGAACCCGAAGGAGGACGAGTTGGACAGCAGGGAGCGCAACGCGCTGCTGGGCCTGGAGGACGTCTTCAAGCCCGGCGGTGTCCTCCGCATCGTGCTGGAGGAGATCCTGAAGCGGCTCATCGGCATCCAGTTCGCCGTGGGCACCGCCGAGATGGCCACCGCCACCAAGGACGCGCCGGCGGGAATCCACATCGGCACGCTGGTCGCCGACATCTGGCGGCGCGGCGTCGCCGAGGTGGACGAGGGCGAGCTGGCCGACGCCATGAAGGCGCGCGGCATGGGCACGGTCGACCCGGCCGCGGTCAAGGCGGCGATGGCCGAGGTGCTGACCCGCGGCACCGACGCCCTGTCCGACAACCACCAGAACCAGGAGGCACCCACCGCATGAGCACTCCCCCCACTCCGGACCGTCACCCGCTGGCCCGGGTCGCCCGCGCCGTCGGCACGGTGCGCGCGGTGATCTCCGCCGTGCTGGCCGTGCCCGCGGTCGCCGTGCTCGTCGCCACCGACCTGCCGGCCGCGCTGGACGTCGCGCTCGCCGCGCTGGTCGCGCTGCTGGCCACCCTCGGCCCGCTGCTCGGCGCGTTCGGCGTCAAGACCAGGGGCGAGACGCTGGTGACCCCGGTCGCCGACCCGCGCGACAACGAGGACCGCCAGCTCGTGCCGGTCGAGGCCGGTCCGGGCGGCGCGTACAACGTGACCGGCCTGACCGGCTGACCGCATAAGGGCGGTGCGCCCCGGTGTTCCGCCCGTTACGCTGGGCCGTGCCCGATGGCTTGGGCATGTGAGACGCGACAGCTTCCGCACCAGGGAAACTTCCGTTGGATAAGCCCTGGCAAGAGCCGCTTCGGCGGTGCTCAGCGATCAACGGACGCCAGCTCACATCGAAGCCACCGGGCATCTTCATGCGCCCACTATGACGAGGCCCCCGAACCACCGCCTGCTTCCGGCGGTGGTTCGGGGGCCTTTTCGTCGTCTACGAGAGGCGGAGTCGTCGGGGTGCCCGGACGAGTCGGTCGGCGGTGTCGGCGGCGAGGGTGAGCGCGGCGGCCAGGGCGCGGGCCTGGTCGGAGGTCATCTGCGCGCCGGTGTCGGCGGGGAGGTCGGTTCGGTTCAGGTCAGCGGCACGCCGCCGACCGGCAAGTCGGCCTCGACGTAGACCGCGCCGTTCGTGGACAGCGGGTCGTTGCGCGTCCACGCCCTCCAACTGCTCGCCTCGCGCACGTCGAACGAGCTGCGCAGCAGGTCGACAGCGGCGGCGCACTCCTCACGAGTGCCGGTCAGCCCGATCTTCATGTCCCCCACTTCCTTGCGACGTAGAACACCGCGCCCGCCCTGAGAAAGCAGGGCGGGCGCGGCGGTGGTGTTGGTCAGGCGCGGTCGTCGGACGAGTCCTGGCCGGTGTTGCCGCCGCTGGACTGGCCGCCGCCGTCGCCGTGGCGGTCGTCGTACGGCTGGTCCTCGATGCCGTCACGGCCGGACATGATGACGTTGCGCTTGGGCATGGTGCTTCCTCTCGGTTGGTGTTCGGTGGTGCCGGTCAGGTGGTGGGGTTGCCGGTGCCCCTGGCCTTGCTCTCCTCGACTTCGGCCTCCACGGCGGCCTGCCTCTTCGCGGCGCTGGCGGCCGGGTCCGTGTCGTAGTTGACCGGTGCCGAGCTCGGCGCGATCGCGCGGGCCGAGGCGATCGCCTCGCTCATTCGCGAGTCGGGCATGGTGACTCCTCTGTGGTGTTGTCCGCCCGATTGGGCTGGGGTGGTGCGGGCGGCCGGTCGACGTCCGGGTCCACCCGGATGTCGCCGTCGCCGGTCTCGGGTCGGCGCACGGGCCGGTCCTCCTGGTGGAGGTGGTCAGGCCGGGGTGGGGATGCCCACCCCGGCCTGCTGGAGGGTCTTCGTGGCGTCCGCGGTCAGCGCGTCCATGGCCAACTTCGCCCGCCGCCGGCGCTCGGTCAGCATGTGCTCGGTGCGGGTGTCGTCGGTCGCGCTGTCCATCTCGTAGATGGCCCGCACCGCCAGGTCGATCGCGTCGGCCAGCGAGGGGACGCGAAGCTTGGCGAGCAGGTGGGGTCTGGTCATGGCCGCCCGGGTGACGAGCGAGGCGGCCAGGGTGGTCGCAATCTCGTCCCGGTCGCCGCGCAGCCGCGCGGCCTCCAGGCCCCACATCGCGGCGTAGTGGTTGGACAGGGCCTCCAGCACGTCACCGAGAGCGCTGACCGCGGTGTCCTGGTTGGCCCACCGCCGTTCGTCGCGGCGCTGCTGCCGGTCGCTGCGGTTCTTCAGCACCGTGGTGAGCAGGGCGCCGCCGAGGGCGCCGAGGACCGCGACGACGGTGGTCCACACGGAGGCGTTCACAGGTGTCCCTTCGTTGGTGAGGCGGGAGCCGCCGGCCCCAGCTGCCCAGCACGGGCCAGCGGCTCCCTGATCTGCGCGACGCGACGCAGGCGGGGCCTCGGAGGAGGACCACACCTTGGCTCCACGGCAGCCGCTTGCCCTGGCTGCGCGGTGACTTTGACGCCGGTCACGCGGCTCTGGAGCCGTGCCCGCCCCCGACGCGGGGGCGGGCACGGCCGACGCACACGACGCCCAGTCGGTGTGCGCCACCCAGGCCGCCGGTCGACCTGGGAGCCGGGGTCAGGTGACGATCGTGTCGGCGGGCAGCGCGGTAGCGGCCTGCTGGCCCAGCACGAGGCAGCGCAGGTCCATGTCGTGGTCAAGCACCAGCTGGCGGCGCAGCAGCATCGAGCCGACCGCGACCAGCAGCACCCGGATGCAGGCGTCGCTGCCCTTGTAGGTGCGAGGGCTGTGCACCAGCAGGTAGCGGGCGCTCCGGACGGCCCGGAGCGCCACGTCGGGGTCCAGCGCGTCGTCGTCCGCCAGCTCGTGCAGGGCGGCGACCAGCATGCTGGTCCTGGCGATCTCGTCGGCGGTGACGACGTAGACCGGGTCCCCGCCGGTCTCCATCTCGCTGGTGTCGCCGCCACGGGCCGCGACGCGGGCCACCAGCGACGCGGCGATCCGCTGCGCCTCCTCGCCGCGCACGAGCCGGGTGCCGAAGACCTCGCGGCCGTCGGGCAGGACCACGCGGTCGACCAGCACGTCGCCGACGCCCTCGGCGTACATCCGGGCCTGCGCCGAGTGGCCGTAGCGCAGCATGATCTCGTGCGCGAGCGTGGACGTGCCGCGGATGTAGGTGCGGCTGCTCTCGTCCCAGCGCGCGCCCAAGCGCAGCCGGCCGACGTAGCCGACCCGGTCGATCCGCGGCTGGTCCGGCGCGATCCGCGTCCGGAACCGCTCGGCGTCCAGCGGGATCCCGGCACCGAGCCGGCCCGGAGCCTGCGCGGCCAGGCCGTACCGCCACTCGTCGATGAGGCTGTCGTAGGTGCGGTGCAGCAGATCGACCCGCTGCGCCCGGTTGAGCCGGTACCAGCCGTCGGCCAGCCGGAGGCGGGTGAGGTCGGCCATGGCCGCCTGGCGCTCGGCGAACTCCCGCACCCGCTGCTCCTGGTCGGGATCGCGGAGCGCGAGGTGCGGTGTCGGAAAACTCGCTGCGGTGATCATGTTTCCCCCTGAGGTGGTCATAGTTCGGTGAGCAGCAGCGCGCCGACAGCGACCGCGGAGGATCCCGCGCCGAGCGCCGCCTGGAGGCCCTGCGTCATCTCGTCCAGCCGGGCGACCAGCACGTCGGCCTCCGGGTGGCTGGTGCCCCGCAGCGCTGCGGCGACCTGGGCGGACAGGGGCGAGACGACGTCGAGCGCGGACGTGATCAGGTTGAGCTGGTCGTTGGCCATCAGCACCGCGGCGTCGACGGCCACCCGGACCTCGCCGACGCTCATGGCCGCCACAGCTCGTCCGGTGCGGCGCCGATCACCAGGCGCGGCGCGTACGGCGACCCGGGCGGCGGCAGGTGCAGCAGCTGCTCGACCACGTCGGCCAGGCCGCCCTCCGCCTCCCACAGCAGCGCGCCGTAGGGGTCGACGCGCACCGCTCGTGCGTCCGTCGCCGCGCGGATCCTCAGCGCGTCGACCTGCGCCTCCCCCGGCCACGCCCGCACGCCGTGCACCTCGACCGGGTGGCCCTGCTCGTCCACGGGCGGGCGCATCCACTGCCACCCGACCGCGTCCAGCCGCAGCAGCAGGGCCAGCTGAGGGTAGGCCGCGAGCGCGGCAGCCACCACGTCGTCGCGGGTCATCACGACGTGCTCCTGGGTGCGGTGGGCACGTCCGCCAGGGGAGCGCCGGACGTGCCCACCGCGTGCCGCGCCCGCCCGGCCGGGGGACTGCAGACGGGCGCGGCGGTCAGGCCCCGACCACCACCACGGCGAAGTGCGGTGGTGGTGGTCGGGGACGCGACGGGAGCGGGCGCCGACCAGACCTCGGCTGCTCCACCGCCCGCCGCGCATGTCCGGCCACCCGGTCCAGGGGTGGCCGGTGGCTCGGGGTGCAGGTAGCCGCGGGGTTCGGCGAACGCCCGCCCGCGCCATGGCCGAGCGGCGAGGACCGCCAGGAGCGCGATGGCGAGGCCGACGAGAACCCCGAACACCATGTCCGTCATCGGCTCGTGCCGGGCAGCAGCTGGCGGACGTCGCGGAGCGCGGCGATCAACGCGTCCAGCTCGGCCCAGTCGTACGAGCCCGCGGGCGCGGGCGGCATGACGACGACACGACGGCCGGTCTGGTCCAGGCTCACGACGGTGCCCCCGGGCTTGCCCAGAGAGCTGCGGCATGGGACGGAGAGGCTGAACGGCTCCGGCATGGGGACCTCCATGAGCTACGGTGACCTGTGCTGCAAAGTGCTGCGCAGCACTAGAGTGGTGCTGCGCAGCACCTCTTGTCGATAGCCCAATCGGGCGTTCCTAGCAGGCTCGGAACCCGCCCTATGCTGTGCTGCATGGTCCGCAGCACCCCGAAAGCGATGGCACTCGGTGCCATGATCAAGGCGGCACGCGAGCGCGTGTCGCCGCGACTGAGCCAGCGCGCCCTGGAGAAGAGGCTTGGCCTCGGCGTCGGTCAGGTGTCGCGGATCGAGAGCGGCGAACGCCCACCGGACCCCGAGCTGACCGACACCATCCTGACCGCGCTCGGCGTGACCGGCCCGGACCGGGACCGGGCGCTGGCTCTCGCGCAAGACGACCCCGGCGCCGACGGTGGCGGCTCGGCCTGGCTTGCCGTGGGCATCCCGGCCCAGCGCGATCAGCTCGACGCGCTGCTGCAGATCGAACAGCAGTCGATCCAGATCACCGAGGTGAGCCCGCTGGTCGTACCCGGCCTGCTGCAGGTGGGCTCCTACACCCGCAGCATCATGCGGTCGGGCGGCGTGCCGGAGTCCAGCATCGAGACTCGCGTGGCCATCAGGATGGGCAGACGCGACGTTCTCACCCGCGCGAACCCGGTGCGATTCACGGCATTCGTCGGCGACCAGGTGTTGCGACAGCAGTTCGGCGGACCCGACGTGATGCGCGAGCAGCTGGAACATCTACTCAAGATGGCCGCATTGCCGAACGTCGATCTCCGCTTCTTCGATCTCGATCAGCATTGGCACGCGGGCCATGCCGGTGCCTTCACAGTCCTTCAACTGACCAACTCGAAATCCGTTATTCACCTGGAATTTCAGGCATCCGGCCTGTTTGTTGAACAGCCGGAGCAGGTCGAGGCGTTCACCTCGGCCGTGGAAAAGGTGACGGAAGTGTCGGCGAGTGCGGACCAGACCTCCGCTCTCATCACCGATGCGCTCCGGCACATCGAGTGAAGGAATGCTAGTGAACGCACCACATTGGAGGAAGGCGAGCTACAGCGGCACGGAGACGAACTGCGTCGAGGTGCGTGCCGACCTGGCCGCAATCCGCGACTCTAAGGATCGTGGCGGTCCAGCGCTGCGGTTCGAGGGGGACGCGCTGCGTCGGTTCGTGGCGGCGGCCAGGGCGAGCTGATGCTCGCGCGATCCAGCAGGAGGCCCGCACCCAGTCCTAGGGGGTGCGGGCCTCCGCGTGTCAGTGTGCCAGCCGCTCTACTGGTCCAATGTGGATCAGACCAGTACAGATCCAGTACGGCAGAGCTATCAATACGGGTTGTGCGAGTCACGGGTGTCACGCATGTTTCCGCAGCTAGGCGGCTACCAACCGCTATCACAGCTGGTAGCCGCCTGACCGGTTGTAGTTCATGTGCATGCGCATGTCGATGATGTTCATGCCGGACGCCTTCGAGTGGTCCGGCGCGTGGTAGGCGTTGCCGTCGAGGAACGCGTTGCGGCTCGTCGGCTGCCCGGCGGTGCCCATCCCCTGCTCGTGGTCGTACTGCTCCAGCGCGGCGGTGGCGTCGTCGGCGCTGTACTCGCGCCGCTCCTCCCAGGTGAAGAACTGCGCCGAGTGGTTCACCGAGCCGCGGTTCCACTTGTCGTTGACGAACGCGGCCACTTCGCCGAAGACGTAGAAGTCGCGGCCCTTCTCGCCGAACTTCGCGGTGGCGTGCTGCTGGATGGCGGGCAGGAACCGGCGGTTCCAGGTCACCCTGGGGATGTGCACGGCGGTGTCCACGCGGAACCCGTCCACGCCCATGTCGATGAACCGGTTGTAGGCGTCGATCAGGTACTTCTGCACGACCGGGTTCTCGGTGTCGAAGTCGGCCAGGTCCTCGTGCAACCAGCACGACCGGGAGTCCTCGCCCTCCCAGTTGCCGATCCAGCAGCGGTGGTAGAGCTGCGCCGGGAACATGCCGGAGGTGGGGCTCGGCCACTGGCAGCTGTAGATCCGGTAGCCCTCGGGGCTGCTGTGCCGGGTCGGCTTGCCCCAGTCGACGCAGGTGTTGCCGGCGGGCTCGGTGGTCGACCACAGGTCGCCGTTGTAGTACGACTTGCCGGTGCCGGGGTCGATGGTCAGGCCGTCGTACTCGAAGCCCTGCACCGGCTGGTCGTAGTACCAGCTCCACTGGTTGTCCCGGACGCCGAACACCTTCGCCTGGAACAGGCCCTTGGCGCCCCAGCGCGAGCTGTGGTTGTAGACCACGTCCTGGTAGATCTTCAGGCCCTTGGCGTGCGCCTTGTTGATCAGGTCCTGGTAGGTCGCGCCGGGCGTCTCCAGTCGCGGGTCGACCCGGTGGAAGTCCCAGCCGTGGTAGCCGTGGAAGTCGTAGTCCGAGCGGTTGAGCACGACCGGGGTGATCCAGACCGCGGAGAAGCCGAGGCCCTTGATGTAGTCGAGCTTGTCGACCAGGCCCTGGAAGTCGCCGCGGAACATCGGGTCGTTGTTGGCCGCGTTGCCGGAGCGGACGTGCTGGCTGCCGCCCCGGTTGTTGGCCGGGACGCCGTCGTTGAAGCGGGCGGTCATCACGAAGTAGATCGAGTCCTCGCGCGGGTCGCCGCCCAGCGGTGTGCCGCCGGGCGGCGCGGGCGGGGCGTCGCCCGTGGTGACCGCGACCGGCGCGGAGGAGGCGGACTTGTTGCCCGCCGCGTCGTACGCCTTGAGCGCGTAGGTGTAGGTGGTGTTCGCGGTCAGCGGCCCGTCGGCGAAGCCCGCCGACCCGGTGTTGCGCACGACCGTGCCCAGCGCGCCTCCGGTGCGGGTGATCTCGTAGCCGGCGACCGCGACGTCGTCGGTGGACGCCTGCCAGCTCAGCGAGACGGTCAGCTCGGACGCCTGCGCCCGCACCGCCGTCGGCACGCTCGGCGCGGTCGTGTCCTGCGGGGCAGGGGGTCCGCAGGGGTCGGCCGCGTTCGGCGTGACCACACCGTCCTTGACGGTGCTGCGCCCGACGCCCAGGGCGTAGTCGGCGCCGTTGTTGTTGTCCCACTGGCCGGAGCCGTTGTTGAACGCGGCCTTGAGCCCGGTGGCGGCGCCGAGGTCGATCGAGGCGCGGGCCCAGTCGGGGCAGACCTGCTCCATCACCACGCCCGGCACGGCGGTCCACGTGCCGCCGGCCGGCTGGTAGTGGATGCGGGCGCCGGTCCAGTTCCGCGCCTTGGTCGAGTAGTAGACCTCGGCGTGGTTCGTCGGGTCGGGGTCCGGGTCCGGCCCGGGAGCGCCGCACGGGTCGCCGACGCCGGTCACTCCGGCGGCGACGGTGACGTTCCCGGTGCCCAGGCTGTAGTTGCGCCCGGTGTTGTTGTCCCACGTGCCCGAGCCGTTGTTGAACACCGCGACCAGGCCGGTGGCCCCGCCCAGCGCCACGGTCCTGCGGGCCCAGCCCGCGCACGCCGCCGGTTCCATCCGCTCGCCGGGCACGGCGGTCCACGGACCGTTGCGCGGTTGGTAGTGCACGTTGGCCGCCGACCAGCCCGCGGGCAGCCGGTAGAAGACCGTGGTGGTGTTCGCCTCGGCGGCCGAGGCCGTCGGCCCCGGTGTCGTCGTCCGGTCGTCCGCGGCGCCGGTCGGCGCGGCCCAGGTCGCCCCGGCCAGGCCGAGGGCCGCGACCAGGGCGGTCAGTCGTCGCGATCTCGCTCGCATCACTGCTCCCGTCACGCTCCATTGCGCAAAGTGGTGCAATTGTTTGCAGGCTAGACCCGGCTCCGCGCGGCTGTAAACGCGTGACGAGCACTGATCGGGGCTTCGCGTTGCAAGTTTTTGCAGACTGGTTCGACCGGGTGCGGCTTTGTGGATCTCACCGCAGGCGGGTGGACCGATGTCGTACGGTGTCCGGATGACCGAGCGGGCAGCGGGAGGCGGTGTGGTGCCGCGGGCGCTGAGTTCGTTCGTCGGCCGCAAGGATCTGCTGGCCGAGCTGCGCCGGCGGATCGGGGTCGCGCCGCTGATCACGCTGACCGGCGTGGGCGGCGGCGGCAAGACCCGGCTGGCGCTGGAACTGGCGTCGCAGGTGCGCCGCGCCTACGACGACGGCGTGCGGGTGGTCGAGCTGGCGTCCGCGCGCGGCGGCGACCCGGAGTTGTTGGCGCAGGTGGTGCTGAGCGCGGTCGGCGTGCCCGACCAGGCGACCACGACGCCGTTGGACACCCTGGTCGACTACCTCAGGCCGCGGCAGGTGCTGCTGGTCCTGGACAACTGCGAGCACCTGGTCGAGCCGGTCGCGCAACTCGTGCGCGCGGTGCTCGGCGCGGCGCCCGGCGTCCGGGTGCTGGCCACCAGCCGGGCCCGGCTGCGGGTCCCCGGCGAGGTGCTGGTGATGGTGCCGCCGCTGGACGTGCCCGCCGAGGACGCGCCGATGAGCCTGGAGCACGAGTCGGTCGCGCTGCTGGTGGACCGGGCCGAGGCGAGCGTGCCGGGCTGGCGGGTGACGCCGGAGAACTGGCCGGACGTGGTGCGGGTGCTGCGCCGCGTCTCGGGCATCCCGCTGGCCATCGAGCAGGCCGTGGTGCGGATGCGGTCCATGCCGGTGTCGCTGCTGGCCGACCGGCTCGACGACGTGATGCGCGTGCTCACCGCCAACGACACCACCGCGGTCGAGCACCACCAGACCATGGCCGCGCTCATCGACTGGAGCCACGCCCACTGCACGCCCGCCGAACGCCTGCTGTGGGCGCGGTTGTCGGTGTTCGAGGGCGGGTTCAGCCTGCCCGCCGCCGAAGCCGTGTGCGCGGGCGGCGAACTCGGCCCCGACCAGGTCGCGGACGCGTTGGCCGGGCTGCTGGACAAGTCGATCGCGCTGCCGTCCGCCGACCGCAGCCGCTACCACCTGCTGGAGCCGCTGCGGCAGCACGGCGCGGCCCGGCTGCGGGCCGGCGGCGAGCTGGAGGCCGTGCGGCTGCGGCACCAGGACTACTTCCGGCGCGAGGCGGCGCGGCTGGCCGCGGCGTTCGCCGGGAACAACGAGGCCGCGCTGCTGGCCGCCGTCGACGCGGACATGGCCAACCACCGGGTGGTGCTGGCCGACCTGATCCGCGACCCGGGCACCGCGCACGCCGGGCTGCTGATGAGCGTCGACCTGGCCCGCACCCGCTGGTACACCTACGCCGGTCGATTACCCGAGGAACGGCTGTGGCTGGGTCGCGCGCTGACCGCCACGCCGGAGGCGATCGACCCGCTGCGCGCCAGCGCCATCGCCCTCGACGCGTGGATCGCGCTGTGCCTGGGCGTGGAGCGGGAACTGGTCGCGCGGCGGGTGGACGAGGCCGACGCCATGGCCCGCGAGGTCGGCGGGCCGGTGCCCGCGGTGACGTTCGTGCGCGGCGCGTACGCCGTGCTGGCGCTGGGCGCGGTCGACGGCGTGGAGCTGCTGCGGCAGGCGCACGAGGAGTTCGGCGCGCTGGGCCCCGCGTTCGCGGTGGACCACCACCTCGCGCACATCATGCTCACCGTGTCGCTGGTCCTGCTCGGCTCGCGCGAGCAGGCCGAACCGGCGGCGGACGAGTTCTTCGCGACGTGCGAGCAGCTCGGCGCGCAGTGGGGCATCAGCTGGGCGCACTGGTGCCGCGGCGTCGTGCAGACCCGGTGGGGCGACCCGGAACGCGCGCTGGGCGAGCTGATCGAGGGCCTGCGGGTGCAGCGGGAGATCCGCGACAAGTGGGGACCACTGTGGTCGATCGAGGCCCTGGGGTGGGCGCACTCGCGCGCCGGCGACGGCTCGGCCGCCGCCCGGATGCTGGGGCTGGCGCACGGGCTGCACCGGGTGACCGGTGTGCGGGTGGACGGCCTGGTGCCGTTCGCGTGGGTCACCGCGCAGGCCGTGGCGCGGGCCAAGGCGGTGCTCGGCGACGACGAGTACGCGCGGGCCTACGCGAGCCCGGCGGAGTCGGTGGAGCAGGCGCTGGCCGTGGTGCTGGACGAGGTGCCCGCGCCGGAGGCCGACCGCCGACCGGGCGGCCTGACCCCGGCGGAGTGGAACGTGGCCAAGCTCGTCGGCGACGGCCTGTCCAACCCGGAGGTCGCCACCAGGCTGGTGATCTCGCCCGCGACCGTGCACACCCACCTGACCCGGATCTACCGCAAGCTCGACATCGCCAACCGCCACCAGCTGATCATGCTGCTGGCGAGCATGACCGACTGAGCCGCAACGCGTGCCGGTCGGGTCCCCTCGCGGGAACCCGACCGGCACGCGGTCACGGCGTCAGCACCGCGTGCACGGCGGCGAACGTGTTGGGCACGACCTTGTCGCCGCGCTCCAGCTCCTCGGCGTCCACCGCCAGCCGGGCGTGCGGCGCGCGGTCGCGCAGGGCGGTCAGCGCGGCCCGCGCCTCGATCCGCGCCAGGTGGTGGCCGAGGCAGTAGTGCACGCCGTGCCCGAACGTCGCGTGCCCCAGCGCCGCGTTGCCGACCGACGACACGCGGGCCGGGTCGAACCGGTCCGCCGTCGGGCCGTGCACCAGCGGGTCGCGGCCCGCCGTGCCGAGGCCGATCATCACCAGCGCGCCCGCCGGGATGACGCCGCCGGGCAGCTCGACCTCCTCGACGGCGCGGTAGTGCGGGGTGACGCGCACCGGCGGGTCCCAGCGGGCCACCTCCTCGACGGCGGCGGACACCGTGTCGGGGTTCAGCGGCTCCCACGCGCCGGGCGTGGAGAGCAGGGCGGCGGCGGCGTTGCCGATCAGGCCGGTGGTCGTCTCGTGCCCGGCGACGACGAGCAGGATCGCCGTCGTCACCAGCTCCTCGGGCGTCAGCCGCTCGCCGTCGACCTGCGCCTGCACCAGGCCGCTGAGCAGCGCGTCGTCCGGCCGCTCCCGCTTGCGCTCGATCAGCCCGACCACGTACTCGACCATGGCGCCGGAGGCGGGGCCGACCAGCTCGGGCCGCTCGGTCATCATCGCCGCGGTCCAGTGGTGCAGCTGCTCGCGGTCCTCGACGGGCACGCCGAGCAGGTCGCAGATCACCGCCAGCGGCAGCGGGAACGCCAGGCCGGCGATCAGGTCGGCGTCGTCGGGCAGGGCCGCGACCAGCTCGTGGGCGGTCTTCTCGACCGCGGGGCGCAGGGCGTTGATGCGGCGCGGGGTGAACGCCTGCGACACCAGCGCGCGCAGCTTGCGGTGGTGCGGCGGGTCGGTGTTGAGCATCGACGGGCCGATGATCCCGGACAGGTCGGTGGGCCTGCCCTTGGCCGCCAGCTGGTCCTGCATCGCGCCGCGCAGCCCGGCGGCGTCCTTGGACAGCCGGGTGTCGCTGAGCAGGTTGCGGGTCGCCTCCAGGCCCATGGTGGTGACCAGCACCTCCAGGCCGTTGGGCAGCTCGGCGGGGTGCACGGGGCCGAGGCGGGCCAGCGCGTCCTCGTGGGCGTGGTGCTGCCAGCCGCGCAGCGGACCGCCGACGAGGGCCTGGCGGTCCGGGGCGAATCCCGCGGTCAGCTGCACGTCGTCTCCTCAGTGAATCAATCGGGTTGCGGCGTTCACTTTCGTGGGAACGCGGCACGCTGCGCATCCACCGGCGTCCGTATTCCGGGTGAAAGCGTACGGAGATCGGTGGACATGAGGGCGGGAACCACATACGGAGGCGCATACGGAGGTTTGCTGATGCGGGGTTCCGCGCGGGTGCGCGACCCTGGACGGTGTTCGGCACCCCGACAGCCGAACACCCGCCGGGCGGGTCAGGCGGGTTGGCCGCCGCCCGGCATCCGGGGGGAGCGGGGAGGGGCCGCACCCCCACACGAGCGGCCCCTTCCACGCAACAGCCGGTGGCACGACCAAGGCGGCGGTGGGCACGCGCGGCGGCCCTGGGCGCGACGGTCCCGGGCAGCGGTCGGTTCAGCCGTCGGCGGCGATGCGGTCCAGCACGCGGTGGAACACGCGGTCCAGCACGGCGGCTTCCTCGGGCGACAGGTCGTCGAACACGTACCGCCGCACGGTCGCCACGTGCGCGGGCGCGGCGGCCTCGATCGCGGCCCGGCCGGCGGGCGTCAGCCGCACCATCGAGCCGCGCGCGTCCTCCGGGCACTCCTCGCGCGCGACCAGCCCGCGCTTCTCCATCCGCCCGACCTGGTGCGACAGCCTGCTGCGCTCCCAGCCGACCAGCGCGCCCAGCTCGCGCGACCGCACCACCCCGCCCTCCGCCTCCGACAGCGGCGCCAGCAGCGCGTAGTCGGCGTTGGACAGCCCCGAGTCGCGCACCAGCTGCCGCTCCAACGCGCTGTGCAGCTCGCGGTCGACGGCGAGGTACGCCTGCCACACCCGCGCCTCCCGCTCGTCCAGCCACCGGGGTTCGCCCATGGGGTCAAGCTAGCAAGATGTTGACGCGTCATCAATCATCGCGCTAGGTTGTTGACGTGTCCTCGAACGGAATGCAGCTGGGCGTCTACAGCTTCGGCGACCGCCACCGCGACCCGCTGACGGGCGAGCAGGTCTCCGTCGCCGACAAGCTCGCGCAGACGCTGGAGCGGATCAAGCTGGCCGACGAGCTGGGGCTGGGGTTCTACGGCCTGGGCGAGCACCACCTGCCCGACTACTCGATCTCCAACCCCGGCACGGTCCTGGCCGCCGCCGCGAGCGTCACCTCGCGCATCACGCTCAGCAGCGCGGTCACCGTGCTCAGCACCGAGGACCCGGTCCGCGTCTACCAGCAGTTCACCACGTTGGACCAGCTCAGCCGCGGTCGGGCCGAGCTGCTGGCCGGGCGCGGCTCGTTCACCGAGTCGTTCCCGCTGTTCGGGTCCGACCTGGAGGACTACGACGAGCTGTTCGAGGAGAAGCTGGCGCTGCTGCTGCGGCTGGACCGGGAGGACCCGATCACGTGGTCCGGCCGGTTCCGCGCGCCGCTGGAGGACGCGCACGTGTACCCGCGCCCCTACGGCGAGCGGCTGCGGATCTCGGTCGGCACGGGCGGCAACCCGGAGTCCTCGATCCGCGCCGGGCTGCTCGGCCTGCCGGTGGTGTACGCGGTCATCGGCGGCGAGCCGGAGCGCTTCGCGCCGCTGGTCGACCTGTACCGGCGGGCGGGCGAGGCGGGCGAGCAGGACCCGGGTCGGCTCAACGTGACGATGAGCGCGATCGGGCTGATCGCCCGCCGGTCGCAGGACGCCAAGGACGCGTTCCACCCGTACTGGCTGGAGACGATGAAGTACGGCGCACGGGCGCGCGGCTGGCCCGTGCCGTCCCGCGCGGAGTACGACGAGTGGGCCCGCGGCGCGCGGTCGATCTTCGCGGGCAGCCCGGCCGAGGTCGCCGAACGGCTCATCTCGGTGGGCCGGCTGGTGAACGCCGACCGGTACGCCCTGCAGATGGACTGGTCCGGCGTGCCGCACCGGCTGGTGATGGAGGCGATCGAACTGCTCGGCGCCGAGGTGATGCCGCTGGTGCACAAGGAACTCGGCACGCCGCTCGCGGCCGGCTGACGCCCGGCGGGCCACCGGTTCCCCGCCACGCCGCCGATCGGCGCCCGGCGCCGTCCACTGTGGATCACGCGGGCGCGCGAACCCCGTCGCGACGCCGGGACCAGCGGCGTTACCGCTTGTGACACCACCCACTCGTGGTCACGCCGACGGGACGGACGCGTGAATCCCCGGTAAAGTCGCACGTCGGCGGCTTTCTTGGAGGACTTCACAGTGCGTCTTCACTGCACCGGTGCCCGCCGGTGACCCTGGCACCCCACGGCTTCCCCACCCTGGTCGAGGCTCCCGCGCTGTTCCGCGCCGGCGCGGCCGCGCCCGAGCGCACCCTGGTCGACGTGCTGGCCGACACCGCGCGCCGGCACCCCCACTCCCCCGCGCTGGACGACGGCACGACCTCGCTGACCTACCGGGAACTGCTGGAGCTGGTCGCCGAGCGGAGCCGGGAGCTCGCGGCGGCCGGCGTCGGCGTCGGCGACCGGGTCGGCATCCGGGTCCCCTCCGGCACGGTCGAGCTGTACGTGGCGGTGCTGGCGGTCCTCACCGTCGGCGCGGCGTACGTGCCCGTCGACGCCGACGACCCGGACGAGCGCGCGGAACTGGTGTTCGGCGAAGCCGGGGTGTGCGCGGTCGTCACCGACCGGCTGGAGGTGCGCGGCACGCCGATGGGGCTGGTCGGCTCGCCCGGCCCGGACGACGACGCCTGGATCATCTTCACGTCCGGCTCGACCGGCAAGCCCAAGGGCGTCGCGGTCTCGCACCGGTCCGCCGCCGCGTTCGTGGACGCCGAGGCCGGGCTGTTCCTGCCCGAGGACCCGATCGGCCCGGACGACCGCGTGCTGGCCGGCCTGTCGGTCGCCTTCGACGCCTCCTGCGAGGAGATGTGGCTCGCCTGGCGCCACGGCGCGTGCCTGGTGCCCGCGCCGCGCGCGCTGGTCCGCACGGGCTTCGACCTCGGCCCGTGGCTGGTCGAGCGCGAGGTCACGGTGGTGTCCACGGTCCCGACGCTGGCCGCGCTGTGGCCGGTCGACGCGCTGGACGACGTCCGGCTGCTGATCTTCGGCGGCGAGGCGTGCCCGCCGGAGCTGGCCGAGCGGCTCGCCGTCGACGGCCGCGAGGTGTGGAACACCTACGGGCCGACCGAGGCCACCGTCGTGGCGTGCGCCGCGCGGCTGACCGGCGAGGGCCCGGTGCGGATCGGCCTGCCGCTGGACGGCTGGGAGCTGGCCGTGGTCGACGCCGGCGGCGCGCCGGTGCCGATGGGCGGCTCGGGCGAGCTGGTGATCGGCGGTGTCGGCCTGGCCCGCTACCTGGACCCGGCCAAGGACGCCGAGAAGTTCGCGCCGCTGCCCGCCCTGGGCTGGGACCGCGCCTACCGCAGCGGTGACCTGGTCCGCGCCGAGCCCGAGGGCCTGCTGTTCCTCGGCCGGGCGGACGAGCAGGTCAAGCTGGGCGGGCGCCGGATCGAGCTGGGCGAGGTGGACGCGGCGCTGCAGGCGTTGCCGACGGTCGCGGGCGCGGCCGCCGCGGTGCGCGCCACCAAGGGCGGCAACCAGGTGCTGGTCGGCTACGTGGTGGCGGGCGAGGACTTCGACCGGGCCGAGGCGTCGGCCCGGCTGCGGACCGCGCTGCCCGCCGCCCTCGTGCCGCTGCTGGCCGTGGTCGACACGCTGCCCACCCGGACCTCCGGCAAGGTGGACCGGGCCGCGCTGCCGTGGCCGCTGCCGTCGCTGGACGACGACCTGCCGACCGGGCGGCTCACCGACACCGAGGCGTGGCTGGCCGGGCAGTGGTCGGAGCTGCTGGGAACCCGGGTCGGCAGCCCGGACGCCGACTTCTTCGCGCACGGCGGCGGCAGCCTCGCCGCCGCCCAGCTGGTCTCCTCGATCCGGACCCGCTACCCCAGCGGTTCGGTCAACGACGTCTACCAGCACCCGACGCTGGGGGCGCTGGCCGCGCGGCTGGACGAGCTGGGCGGCCACCACGGCGAGACCCGCGGCGTCGCGCCGACGCCGCGGCGGACCGGCCTGGTCCAGGCGCTGCTGCTGATCCCGCTGACGAGCCTGGTCGGCCTGCGCTGGTCGGTCGCGCTGGCCGCGGTCGGCAACGTCCTGGGCTTCACCACACCGGTGTCCTGGTGGTGGGTCGCCGCCGGGTGGCTGGCGCTCGTCAGCCCGCCCGGCAAGGTGCTCATCGCGGCGGGCGGCGCGCGGCTGCTGCTGCGCGGGCTGCGCCCCGGCACGTACCCGCGCGGCGGCGGCGTGCACCTGCGGCTGTGGACCGCCGAGCGGCTGGCCGAGTTCAGCGGCGCGACGAACCTGGCCGGTTCCTGGCTCACCCACTACGCCCGCGCGCTCGGCGCGAAGGTCGGCCCGGACGTCGACCTGCACTCGGCGCCGCCCGTGACCGGCCTGCTCAAGCTCGGCCGCGGCTGCGCGGTCGAGCCCGAGGTGGACCTGTCGGGACACTGGGTGGACGGCGACCGGCTGCACGTCGGCCGGGTCCGGGTCGGCGCGGGCGCGGTGGTCGGCGCGCGCAGCACCCTGTTCCCCGGCGCGCGGGTCGGCAAGCGGGCGGAGGTCGCGCCCGGTTCGGGGGTGGTCGGCTCGGTGCCGACCGGGCAGCGCTGGGCCGGTGTGCCCGCGCAGCGGCACGGCAAGGCGGCCCGGCCGGGTCCGCGCCCGCCGCGGTCGCTGTGGTGGAAGTCGGTCTACGCGGTGACGACGTCGGCGCTCGGCCTGCTGCCGGTGGCGGCGGCCGCGCCCGCGGTGCTGCTGGTCGTCCGCGAGCCGCTGACGCTCGGGTCGGCGCTGCTCGCGGTGCCGTTGGCGACGGTGGTGTGGCTGGGCGCGTACGCGCTGCTGGTCCTGGTGTCCGTGCGGCTGCTCGGCATGGGGCTGCGGGCGGGCACGTACCCGGTGCACAGCCGGGTCGCCTGGCAGGCGTGGACCACGGAGCGGTTGATGAACACCGCCCGGGTGGCGTTGTTCCCGCTGTACGCGAGCCTGTTCACGCCGGTGTGGCTGCGGGCGCTCGGGATGCGGGTCGGCCGCCGGGTGGAGGCGTCGACCGTGCTCGCGCTGCCGAAGATGACCACGATCGGCGACGGCGCGTTCCTCGCCGACGACACCATGGTCGCCTCCTACGAGCTGGGCGGCGGCTGGTTGCGGATCGCCGCCGCGCGGGTCGGCAAGCGCGCGTTCCTGGGCAACTCGGGCATGACCGCGCCGGGCCGCTCGGTGCCGAACCGGGGTCTGGTCGGCGTGCTGTCCGCGACGCCGAAGCGCGCCAAGGCGGGCAGCTCGTACCTGGGCATGCCGCCGATGAAGCTGCCGCGGGCGGCCGAGCAGGGCGACCAGAGCCGCACGTTCGACCCGCCGCGCCGGCTGGTGGTGGCGCGGGCGCTGGTCGAGCTGTGCCGGGTCGTGCCGGTGATGTGCCACGTGGCGCTGGTCGTCGGCGTGCTGTTCGCGCTGCGCGCGGCCGGCCCGCTGTGGGCCGGGCCGGTGCTGCTGGCGGCGGGCGTGCTGGCGTGCGCGGTGTCGGTGGCGGCGAAGTGGCTGCTGGTGGGCCGGTTCCGGGCGCGCGAGCACCCGCTGTGGAGCGGGTTCGTGTGGCGCAACGAGCTGGCGGACACGTTCGTCGAGGTGCTGGCGGTGCCGTGGCTGGTCGGCTCGGCGGGCGGGTCGCCGGTGATGGCGGTCTGGCTGCGGGCGCTCGGCGCGCGGATCGGCCGCGGCACGTGGGTCGAGTCGTACTGGTTCCCGGAGTCCGACCTGGTCCGGCTGGGTGACGGCGCGACGGTCAACCGGGGGTGCGTGGTGCAGACCCACCTGTTCCACGACCGCATCCTGCGGATGGACCGGGTGGCGCTGGCCGAGGGCGCCACGCTCGGTCCGCACGGGATCGTGCTGCCGGGCGCGACGGTCGGCCCGCACGCGACGGTGGGCCCGGCGTCGCTGGTGATGCGCGGCGAGCACGTGCCGGAGGGCACCCGCTGGCTGGGCAACCCGATCTCCGCCTGGCGATGACCGGCCCCTACCTGCCCGACCACGGTGACGACGGCTACCGGGTCGCGCACTACGACCTGGAGCTGGACTACAAGCCGCACACCGGGCGGCTGGCCGGGCGGGCGGTGCTGTCCGCCGTCGCGGCCGGCCCGACCAGCCGGGTGGTGCTGGACTTCGGCACGCTGACGGTGAACCGGGTGCTGGTGGACGGCGCGCCCGCCCGGCACGTGCACGGCGGCGGCAAGCTGCGGATCCGCCCGGCCCGCCCGGTGGCCGGGCCGTTCACCGTCGAGGTCCGCTACTCGGGCATCGCCCGCCCGGTCCGCTCCCGGCACTGGGGCGAGCTGGGCTGGGACCAGCTCACCGACGGCGCCCTGGTGGCGAGCCAGCCGATCGGCGCGCCGTCGTGGTTCCCGTGCAACGACCTGGTCCGGGACAAGGCGACCTACCGGATCTCGGTCACCGCGCCGTCGCCGTACGCGGTGCTGGCGAACGGGCTGCCGATCGCGAGGCGGACCGGTGGCAGCAGCACGACGTGGGTCTACGAGCAGGCCGAGCCCATGGCGGCCTACCTGGCGTCGGTGCAGATCGGCCACTACGAGCGGCTGGCGCTCGCCGCCGGGCAGGACGTGGCCGCGCCCGCCCGGCTGCTGCGGGCCGCCCGGCAAGACTTCGGCCGCCAGCCGCGGATGATGAGCCTGTTCGAAGAGCTGTTCGGGCCCTACCCGTTCCGGAACTACCAGGTCGTGGTGACCGATGACGAGCTGGAGGTGCCGGTCGAGGCGCAGGGCATGTCGGTGTTCGGCGCGAACCACGTGGATGGGCGCCGCGGGCACGAGCGGCTGGTCGCGCACGAGTTGGCGCACCAGTGGTTCGGCAACAGCGTCGGCCTGGCCGACTGGCGCGACATCTGGCTGAACGAGGGCTTCGCCTGCTACGCCGAGTGGCTGTGGTCGGAGCGCTCGGGCGGGCCGACCGCGGCCGTGCTCGCCGGGCGGGCGCACGTCCGGCTGGCGCGCTTACCGCAGGACCTGCGGATCGGCGACCCCGGCGTGGCGGACCTGTTCGACGACCGGGTCTACCAGAGGGGTGCGCTGACCGTGCACGGCCTGCGCACCCGCCTGGGCGACGAGGCGTTCTTCGGCCTCCTGCGCGAGTGGACCGACCTCCACCGGCACGGCGTCGCGACCACGGGTGACTTGGCGGCGCTGGCCCAGCGCCGCTCCCCCGAGCCGCTGACCGCGTACTTCCGCGCCTGGCTCGCCGAGCCGCGGCTGCCGGCGATGTGACCCGCGGCACGCAGCACTCCGGGGGCCGCGGCCTCATACAGGGCATGACGAAAGCTTCGACGGACGTGACCGGGGCGCCGGGCGCGCTCGGTGTCGGTCCGCCTCCCGAGTCGGACGCCGAGCTGTGGCGGACCATCGCGGGCGACGGGCCGGCGGCGCACGCCGCCTTCACCGAGCTGTTCCAGCGGCACGCCGAGGCGGTGTGGAACTACGCCCACCGGCTGACCGCGTCGTGGGCGCAGGCCGACGACCTGCTGTCGACGGCGTTCCTCACCGCCTGGCGCACCCGTGGCCGGGCGGTGCTGACCAGGGACTCCGCCCGGCCGTGGCTGTTCACCGTCACCGCGCGCCTGGCCCGGGACGAGCGGCGGGCCGGCGCCCGGCTGACCGCGTTGCTCCAGCGGCTGTCCCGCACGACCGCCGAGCGCGACCACGCCGACGCCGTGGTGGAGGGCGACTTCGCCGAGCGCCGGCTGCGCCGGGTGGTCGCGGCCGTCGACCGGCTGCCCCGCGCCGAGCGCGAGGTCGTCCGGTTGTGCCTGCTGGGCGAGGTGCCCACCGCCGACGCGGCCCGGCTGCTCGGCATCGTCGAGGCCAGCGTCCGCGCCCGCCTGTCCCGCGCCCGTGCCCGGCTCCGCGTGCTGATCGAGGAGGACTCCGATGACTGACCTGGACCTGCCGCCGAGCAGCCCCCTGCCCGACGGTGTGCGCGACGCCGCGCTCACCCGCCTGCGGGCGGGCCTGGACGCGCCACCCCCGCGCCGCCTCCCGCTGAAGGTCGCCGCCGTCGCGGTCGTCGTGGCCGCTTCGGCGACCCTGGCGGTGCGGTTCGCGGACCCGGGCGAGCCGACCGCCGCGACCTCGTCGAGCCCGAGCCCCATCCCCGAGCTGGGTCACTACGACGCCGCCGCCCACTACGACCTGCGCACGGGCTCGGCCCCGGACGGCGCGGCGGAGCGCTGCCACGCCCGGACCACCGGCCTGCCCCCGGTCCAGCAGTGGACCGCGATCGTCACGGCGACCTGGTCGCGCGTGGACCTGACGGCGTTCGGGACCCCCGCGGGCATCGTGTTCTGCGAGACGACACCCGGCTCGGTCACCGTGTCGTCGCCGCAGGCGGACCCCGGCGCGCTCGCCGTGTCGTTCACGACGGCCAACGGCTCGATGGCGGGCTTCAACGGCCCCGACCCCCGCTCCTACACCCTCGCCGCCCGTGACGAGGAGGGCGAGCGCGACGTGGTGGCGCGGTCGGGTCGGCTGTTCCTGCTGCCCAACGGCTTCGTCGCCGACCGGGTCATCGCCCAGCCGGAGGTCGCCTCCTCGGACGAGCTCGTGCAGCGGTTCGAGCTGACCGCACCGCCGCCCTCCCGCGCGGTGGTCGACCGGCCGGCCGCGCCCGAGGACCGCACCAGCCCGGAGGGGCGCAGGTTGGCCGCCTGCCTCGCCGACCAGCCGAGGCCGATCGCGGACCCCGACGCCTGGCGCACCGGGCAGGCGGTCGCCCTGACCGCCACCGAGTCCCTGCAACTGGGCCACTACCGCGACCTGCTGCTGGTGTGCCGGCAGGACCGGTCGGTCGAGGTGCACGACCTGCGGGGAGCCGGGGTGCTCTCCGCGCCGGGCGCCCTGACGCGCGGCGCGACCCTGCGCGGCGCGTGGGTGTTCTACGACCTCACCCCGACCACCGAGGGCGGCGAGGCGCACTTCAGCTCGAACGAGCAGGCCCTGGTCGCCGAGATCACCGACGAGCGCGTCGCGAGCGTGACGCTGGCCGGCCCCGGCAGGCCGGACGTCACCGTCGAACCCGTGATGGGCTCAGTGGTCCTGCCCGGCCACGAACTGCCCGCCGAGGGGCCCGGCCAGGTGCGGGTGATCGTCCGGGACGCGTCCGGGGCCGTGCTGGAGGAGCTGCACCGGGAGTCCTGACCACGCTTCAACTCGGAGGGAATGGGGTAAATGCCCGTTTATGACCGGTCGTGTAGCGGTATTCGCCCCTTCCCCCGAGTTGACCGTGACGGTAGAAGAACTGGACGGCTCGCCCGACATCCACATCCACGCCGGAGGGCAGGGGGTGTGGGTGTCGCGCATGATCGAGTCCCTGGGCGCGGAGGTGGTGCTGTGCTCCGCGCTGGGGGGTGAGACCGGCCAGGTGCTGCGACACCTGATCGGGGTCGAGCTGAAGGCGCGGGAGGTCGCCGCCCGCAACGGCGGGTACGTGCACGACCGGCGCGACGGCGGGCGCGACCAGGTGGTGCGGATGCCCGCCGACGCGCTGTCCCGCCACGAGCTGGACGACCTCTACGAGATGACCCTGGTGGAGGCGCTGGGCGCGGGTGTCGCGGTGCTCAGCGGACCGGCCGCCCAGGACACGCCGGTGCCCGACTCCGTCTACGAGCGCCTGGCCAAGGACCTCGGCGCCAACGGCTGCCGCGCGGTCGTGGACCTCTCCGGCGACCGGCTCGCCGCGGCCCTCGCGGGCGGGCCCGAAGTGGTGAAGGTCAGCCACGAGGAGCTGGTGTCCGACGGGCTCGCCGACTCCGACTCGCTGCCGGACCTGGCCGCGGGCTGCCGGAAGGTGGCCGAGTCCGGGGCGCGGGCGGTGGTGGTGTCCCGGGCCGCCGAGGAGACACTGGCCTGGATCGAGGGCAAGCTGTACCTGGTGGAGACACCCGAGCTGGCGCCGGTCGACACCCGCGGCGGCGGCGACTCGATGACCGCGGGCCTGGCCGCCGGCCTCGCCCTGGGCCACTCGCTGGAGGACTCGCTCAAGCTGGGCGCGGCTGCGGGCACGGTCAACGTCACCCGGCACGGGCTGGGCACCGGCAGCGGCGACGTGGTGCGCGAACTGGTCGACCGGGTGCGGCTGCGCCCGTGGGAGGACGACGCATGAGGGTGCTCATCACCAACGACGACGGGATCGACTCGCCGGGGCTCGTCGCGCTGGCGCGCGGCGCGGTGGCGCACGGGTGGACGACCGTGGTCGCCGCGCCCGCCCGCGAGTCCAGCGGCACCAGCGCGGGCCTGACCGCCGCCAAGGACGACCGCCGCGTGCAGGTGGAGCGGCGTGACCTGCCCGGTCTGCCGGACGTGCCCGGCTACGCCGTCTCCGCCCACCCCGCCTTCATCGCCCTGGTCGCGTCCCAGGGCGCGTTCGGCGATCCCCCGGACATCGTGCTGTCCGGCGTCAACCGGGGCGCCAACGTCGGGCGCGCGGTCCTGCACTCCGGCACCGTCGGCGCGGCGCTGACCGCCGCTGTCAACGGCGCGCGCGCCATGGCCGTGTCGCTGGACGTGGGGTTGGAGGTCGACGTCGAGCACCACTGGGACACCGCCGTCGGGGTGGCCTCGACGCTGTTCGACCGGGTGGCCGCCCTGCCCGCCGGGGCGGTGCTGAACCTCAACGTGCCCAACCTGGCCCGGGTGGGCGACCCGGAACGGGCCGCGCTCGCCGAGTTCGGCGCCGTGCGGACCAGGATCAAGGACGCCGACGACGGCACGATCAGCCTCGCGGCCGTCCAGGTCGACGAAGAGCTGGAGCCGGGCACCGACGCGGCACTGCTGGCCGCGGGCACGCCGACCGTCACCCCGCTGCGGTCGGTGACCGAGGACCCGGACGTGGAGCTTCGGCCCTAGCCGTGTTCCGGGTGCGGCGCAGCCGGGTGTCGAGGGTGGCTAGTCGTCCTCCGCGCGCTCGGCCGCGGACTCGGCCTGCTCGCCGTCGGACCGGCCCGGCGCCTCCTCCACGCCGTTGACCAGGTCCGGACCGCCCCACTGACGGCCTTCGGACTGGCCGAGTCTGTGCTTGCCCATGGTGTGACCTCCCTCGATCCACGGACAGGTACCCACCGTTTGCCGACTTCACACCCCCGAAAAGCCGGTGGCCTACCCCGAGTGGGGTAGGCCACAGCTGCGGAGAGTGATCAGTTGGCGTAGTGGACGTCCGGCCAGGGCGGGGTGACCATGCCGTTGCCGATGTGGAAGCTCGGGTGCGGCGGCTGGTTGTAGGCGGTGTTCTGCCAGGCGATGGCGACCCGGTACATGGTGTCGTGCATCAGCGTGGGGATCCGCCGGTCGGTCTGGTGCGGGGTGGAGTAGATGCGCAGGGCGCGGTTGTCGGTGGTGCGCCAGACGACCTCCTCGCGCCAGTCGCCGAACAGGTCGGCGCTCAACGCCGGGGTGGCCTTGGTGCCGTTGTTCGACGCCACCCCGGAACCGGTCAGCAGGCGGGTGTCGCCGCTCGTGCCGTACTTGTCGACGCGGGTCTGGTCCAGCAGTTCGCGGGAGGTGTCGCCGTCCCACCAGAGCAGGAAGTTCGCCGAGGACGGCTTGCGGCCCACGTTGGCGCCGCTGGGGCTGCGCAGGCTGCCGTCCGCGCTGGACCAGGACTCCGCGCCGGGGCTGCCGGCGTGGATGTCGCCGGAGACGCCTCGGCCGTTGTCGGTGCCCGACGCGGTGGTCCAGCGCCGGGAGCCGGTGCGGGCGTCGGCGAACCAAGAGCCCGGCTTGGAGGAGTCCTCGGAGACCTTGAAGTACTCCAGGCCCGGGCGGGAGGGGTCCAGGTCGCCCAGGTGGGCGGCGTCGCCGTGCCCGAGGCCGGTGGTCCACAGGCCGCGGCCGTTGTCGTCGATCACGGCCGCGCCGTAGACGATCTCGTCCCGGCCGTCCTGGTCGACGTCGCCGACGGTCAGCGAGTGGTTGCCCTGCCCGGCGTAGCCGGAGTTGCTGTTGGAGTCGAAGGTCCAGCGCTTGGTCAGCGCGCCGTTGCGGAAGTCCCAGGCGGCGATGACGGCGCGGGTGTAGTAGCCCCGCGCCATGATCAGGCTGGGGCGGGCGCCGTCGAGGTAGGCGGTGCCGGCCAGGAACCGGTCCACCCGGTTGCCGTAGTTGTCGCCCCACGACGACACCGTGCCGCGCGGCGGGTCGTAGTTCACCGTCGACATCGCCGCGCCGGTCTGACCGTTGAACATGGTCAGGAACTCCGGACCCGTGAGGATGTAGCCGCCGGAGTTGCGGTGGTCGGCGCTCGCGTTGCCGATCACCGTGCCGCGGCCGTCCCTGGTGCCGTCCGCGGTCTTCATCGCGACCTCGGCCTTGCCGTCACCGTCGTAGTCGTAGACCTGGAACTGGGTGTAGTGCGCGCCGGCGCGGATGTTGCGGCCCAGGTCGATGCGCCACAACCGGGTGCCGTCCAGGCGGTAGGCGTCGATGAACACGTTGCCGGTCACACCGGACTGGGAGTTGTCCTTGGCGTTGTCCGGGTCCCACTTGAGCACGAACTCGTAGTCGCCGTCGCCGTCCAGGTCGCCCGCGCTGGCGTCGTTGGCCACGTAACCGCTGCCCGGCGACTGGATCGGCACGTCCCGGTAGCCCGAGCCGAACGCCAGTGACGCGGGCGACGCCGCCTGCTCGGTCCCGTCGACCACGGCGCGGACGGTGTAGGAGGCGTCCGCCGCCGCGCCGTTGTCCAGGTAGTTGGTCGAGGAGGTGATCGGGCTGCCGTTGAGCTTCGTGCCGCCCCGGTAGACGTTGAACGCCACGTTCTGCGGGTCACCGCCCAGCAACCGCCAGCTGACCAGGTTGCCGCTGCCCGACCGCACGCTCACCACACCGCGGTCCAGCCGCTCGACCTGCTTGCGGCCGGTCGGGTCGCCCGGCCCACCCGGGTTCGAGTCGGTGGTCGTCGTGGTCGTAGTCGTGGTGGTGGTGGTGGTCGACGTGGTGGTGGTCGTCGTGGGGTCGACGCCGCCCGTGCACGTGGTGCCGTTGAGCGTGAACGACGTCGGCACTCCGACCGAGTCGCCGGACATGGTGCCGTTGAAGCCGAACGACGCCGTGCCGCCGGTCGGGATCGACCGGTTCCAGTCCACGTTGGACGCCGTCACGTTCGCGCCCGAGCCGCCGAACTCGGCGTTCCACCCCTGCCCGAGGCGTTCCGAGCCGGGGAACGACCACGCCAGCGTCCACCCGTCGACCGGGTCGCCCAGGTTCCTGATCGTCACGTTGGCGGAGAACCCGCCCTGCCACTTGTTCTGCACCGCGTAGTCGACGCCGCAGCCCGGGGCCGCGGACGCCACGCCGGCGACCAGCAGGCCCCCGGTCAGTGCGCTGATCGCCGCGCCGGCGGCCATCGCGCGCACTCTGAACGAGTTGGTGAGCACCGTTGCTCCTTCGTCGCAGATTCTGGGAGCGCTCCCAGATGTGATCCGGGTAACGCCCTCGCCCGGCACATGACAGCACCGCAACCCAGCGCCTGTCAAGGATGAAACGATTCACTCCTAGCAGGACCCTTTAGTGCTCACAGGCCGACCACCTGGGCGGAAATCGTCAGAACGACGCTGAAAAGGTTCAAAGAACGGCGGTCACCTGGCGCGGCGGCGCGCCCGCTGCACCCGCCGGCTCGACTCCCGCACGACCAGCTCCGGCGCGAACAGCACGTGCTTGTGCTCGTGCTCGGCGGGCGTCATCGTCTCCGCGATCACCAGCTCGGCGGCCGTGCGGCCGATCAGCTGGCGCGGCTGCCGCACCGAGGTGAGCGGCACGGCCGCGGCGGCGGCGAAGTCGATGTCGTCGTAGCCGACGATGGCGATCTCCTCCGGCACCCGCACCCCCGCTCGCACCAGCACCTGGAGCGCGCCCAGCGCCAGCAGGTCGTTGGCGCAGAACACCGCGTCCGGCCGGGCGGAGCGGGCCAGCAGCTGCTCGGCGGCCCGCTGCCCCGACACCACGTTCATGGTGGGGACCTTCAACTCCTCCAGCACGCCCGCGTCCCGGCCCGCCTTGCGCACCGCGTCCACCGCGCCCTCGTGCCGCTGGCGCGCCTGGTGCACGCGCGAGGGCCCGTTGACCATGACGATCCGCTCGTAGCCCTCGGCGAGCAGGTGGGTGACCGCCAGCTCGCCGCCCGCCCGGTCGTCCACGGCCACCGCGCACAGCCCGGGGTCGGTGGTGGGGTGGTCGAGCAGCACCACGGACATGCCCCGGTCGCGCAGCCGGCGCACCGCGGCCAGGTCGGCGTCCACGGGTGTGATCAGCACGCCGTGCACCCGCTGCTCGGCCAGCAGCTCCACGTGCCTGCTCTCGCGCTGCGGCGAGCCGTCGCTGTTGCACAGGATCACCGCGTGCCCGGCCTCGCTCGCGGTGTCCTCGACGCCGCGGGCGACGTCGGTGAAGAACGGGTTGCCCACGTCCAGCACGACCAGCCCGATGGCGCGGGGCGTGCCCGAGCGCAACTGGCGGGCGGCGTCGTTGCGGACGAACCCCAGCTCCACGATCGCGCCCAGCACGCGGTCCCGGGTCGCCGGCGCGACGACCTCGGGGCGGTTGAGCACGTTCGAGACCGTGCCGACCGACACCTTCGCGCGCGTCGCCACGTCGCGGATGCTCACCGGTGTCCCCACCGCGCCTCCTCGGCGGACTCGAGGTGTCAAGAAGACGAGCCTAGTCGCCGGTACCGCTCCCGGACCGGCACGACCCGCTGCTCATCCTAGTCCGCCGAGGCCTGCGTTAAATCGTTTCACCCCCGCCCCCCACCACGGGCAACCGATCACCACCGGCCCGTCCCGTCAGAGGAAGGTCGTCTGCCCCAACGGCACGGCCAGGCCGGACAGGCCGTTGAGGAGGCAGTCGAGGTTGGGGTTGGCCGCGCCGACCGTCTGGGAGGTGGTCCCGGTCAGCGGGCCGCTGGTCTGCCGGGTGGTGAGCTGCACGGCGCCGTCGAGCACGTTGGTGCGGACGGTGAAGTCGAACGTCGTCCGCTCGTCGCCCGGCGACCACTCGATGGTCGCCGACCCGGTGATGGTGAGCAGCAGGTTGCACGGGACGCCGCCGAGGCTGGTCGCGGTGCCGGTGGCGTCGGTGACGGCGCCGCCCGCCGGCTCCGGGTGCGCGCCACTGGGCGACAGGCAGTTCGCCAGGTTGGCCACGCCCACCACCGCCGCGCTGGTCCGCACGGCGGTCAGCGCCGGGCTGAAGCTGAGCTGCACGTTGACGTTGCAGGTCAGGTCCACGACCGCGGCTCCGGCCGGTGGCGCGGTCGCGGCGGCCGAACCCAGCGCGACGACGGATGCGGCCGCCACCGCCCACATCCTCCTCCAACGTCCCGACACGTGCTCTCCTCCCGCTGAACCGGCAAGCCCCCTGCAGACAACCGGACTTGGCGGGGTGGTCGACAGCGGGCAACAGAGGGAATTTCGCTTGCCGAGCGTGACTTCCATGATCATGGAAAGAGCCGCGACCACACCTGGAGGCAGTTCCGGCTTGATCGGGTCGGTGACACCACGGCCACACGATGGGGTGACGTGAAAACCACTTGTTCGGCCGCAGGTGGTGGACGCCGTGTGTGTTTCCGCGAGTTCGGCTAGTGCAAGGGGATTTTCCCGTTGCGCGCACGTGTCACGACCATTGGCCGCGAGGGGCGCTCGGGTTCTACTGGGCGTACCGGAAATTCGACGTCCGGGCCGGTGGAATTCCACCGGACGCGTGCGAGAGGTGGAGTCCATGGCAGTGCGCGAGGTTCTGGTCGCCCTGGTGGTCGCGTGTTCGGCGGTGGCGTGGGCGCCGCCGGCCGGGGCCCGGGCGACCACGGCGGTGATCGAGAGCGCGAACGGCTCGGAGGACGTGTGGCTCCAGACCCTCTGGGACACCAAGCCGGTCATCGCCGCCGACTACACCGGCGGCAACCGGCAGTTGTGGGAGCTCGGCGCCGGTGACAACCTGATCGTGAACGTCGGGACCGGCCTGTGCGCCGCTGCCATCGGCGGCCTGCTGAAGGGGCGCGAGTGCGATCCCGACGACCCGGGGCAGTTGTGGTGGCGCGAGGGCAGCGGGAGCTCACGGGTGATCGTGAACGACGAGTTCGGCACCTGCGTCACCTACGACGGGCACGAACTCAGCCCGCGCCTGGAGGAGTGCGACTTCAGCCGGAGCGACCAGCGCTGGCACATCAACGAGCAGTGAGGCGAGCGGGGTCCGGCCACCGGAGATCAACGATTTCCCGATTGACGTGCGCACCGGTCGGCCGGGACGTCCACCGGGAATTTCCCGGGAGTCGATTTCGGCTCGCGAGGAATAGTGGCGGAGGTGGTCGGACGAGCGCTGGGCAACCCGGCGACCGTTCGCGCGTCCTGTCTTCAACGGGTGGGGATGCCCGTTGGAGAAGGGGGAGATCATGAGGAGAACCGCGTTGGTGGTCGCCGCCGCGCTGGTGGCGATGTCGGCGGTCCCGGTGGGCGCCGCGGCCGATTCCTGCGCTCCGGTGGACTGGGGGTCGCAGCTGAAGACCGCGTACGACGGCTCCGGGGGCGCGGTGGGCGACATCCGCTCCGGGCAGCACGAGTGCTTCGACCGGTTGGTGATCGACACCAACCTGCCCGAGAGCGGTTACTACGTGCGCTACACCGACGAGGTGACGTACGTCGGCTCCGGCGAGCCGGTCCCGCTGCGCGGCGGGGCGAAGTTGTTCGTGATGGCCTACGTGCCGTCCTACGACGAGAACTTCGACCCGACCTACCTGCCGGCGGACCTGACCGAGGTCGTGGACGTGACCGGGTACCGGACGTTCCGGCAGGTCGCCTGGGCCGGGTCCTGGGAGGGCACCACGGACCTCGGGCTGGGTGTCCGCGCGCGGTTGCCGTTCCGGGTCTTCACCCTGCCGAACCACATCGTCGTGGACGTCGCCCACCAGTGGTGAGGCGTGGCGGGGTCGCCTGGGCGGGCGACCCCGCCCCCGCCGGTCAGCGCAGGAACGCGGCGGCCACGCCGGCGTCCACCGGGACGTGCGCGCCGGTCGTGTGCGACAGCTCGCCCGCCGTCAGGGCGAACACCGCGTTGGCCACGTGCTCGGGCAGCACCTCCCGCTTGAGCAGCGTCCGCTGCGCGTAGAACGCGCCCAGCTCCTCCTCCGGCACCCCGTACACGGCGGCCCGCTGCGCGCCCCAGCCGCCGGCGAAGATGCCCGACCCGCGCACCACGCCGTCCGGGTTGACGCCGTTGACCCTGATGCCGTGCTCGCCCAGCTCGGCGGCCAGCAGCCGGACCTGGTGCGCCTGGTCGGCCTTGGCCGCGCCGTAGGCGACGTTGTTCGGCCCGGCGAAGACGGCGTTCTTCGAGGCGATGTAGACGATGTCGCCGCCCATCCCCTGCTCGACCATCGCCCGCGCCGCCGCCTTCGCGACCAGGAACGACCCGCGCGCCATCACGCCGTGCTGGAGGTCCCAGTCCCGGGCGGTGGTCTCCAGCAGCGGCTTGGAGATCGACAGGCCGGCGTTGTTGACCACCAGGTCCACCCCGCCGAAGGCCAGGCACGCCTCGTCGACCGCCGCCGCCACCGCGTCCTCGTCGGTCACGTCCGCGACCACGGCCACCGCGGCGTCCGGCCCCAGCTCGTCCGCCACGGCCCGCGCCGCGTCGGCGTTGACGTCGGCCACCACCACGCACGCGCCCTCGGCGGCCAGCCGCAGCGCGACGGCCCGGCCGATGCCCGAACCCGCGCCCGTCACCAGCGCGACCCGCGTGGCCAGCGGCTTGGGCGCCGGCATCCGCTGGAGCTTGGCCTCCTCCAGCGCCCAGTACTCGATGCGGAACTTCTCCGCCTCGTCTATCGGCGCGTACCTCGACACCGACTCCGCGCCGCGCATCACGTTGATCGCGTTGACGTAGAACTCGCCCGCCACCCGCGCGGTCTGCTTGTCCTTGCCGTAGGAGAACATGCCGACGCCGGGCACCAGCACGATCGCCGGGTCCGCGCCGCGCATCGGCGGCGAGTCCGGTGCGGCGTGCCGCTCGTAGTAGCGGCGGTAGTCCTCCCGGTACGCCTCGTGCAGCTCGCGCAACCGGGCCGCCACCTCGGCCGGCGGCGCGGTCGGCGGCAGGTCGAGCACCATCGGCCGCACCTTGGTGCGCAGGAAGTGGTCCGGGCAGGAGGTGCCCAGCGCGGCCAGCCTCGGGTGCTCCGCGTGCGCCAGGAAGTCCAGGACCACGTCGGCGTCGGTGAAGTGGCCGACCTGCGGCCGGTCGGTCGAGGCGAGGCCGCGCAGCAGCGGCGCCAGCGCGGCGGCGCGCGCCCGGCGTTCGGCGGCGGGCAGCGGGTCGTGCAGCTTCGCGCCGAACGGGTCGGGCCTGCCGCGCGCGGCCAGGAATTCGGCAGCCCGCCGGATGATCTCCTGCGAGCGCTCCTGGCACTGCGCGGAGGTCGCGCCCCACGCCGTGATGCCGTGGCCGCCGAGGACGACGCCGATCGCCCGCGGGTGCGCGCGGGCGATGGCGGCGATGTCGAGGCCGAGCTGGAAGCCGGGGCGCCGCCACGGCACCCACAGCACCCGGTCGCCGAAGACCTCTTCGGTCAACGCCTCGCCGTCGGCCGACGCGGCCAGCGCGATGCCCGCGTCCGGGTGCAGGTGGTCGACGTGCGCGGCCTCGACCAGCGCGTGCATGGCGGTGTCGATCGACGGCGCCGCACCGCCCCTGCCGTGCAGGCAGTAGTCGAACGCGGCCACCATCTCGTCCTCGCGGTCCACGCCGGGGTAGACGTCGGCCAGCGCGCGCAGCCGGTCCAGCCGCAGCACGGCCAGGCCGCGCTCGGTCAGCGCGCCCAGGTCGCCGCCCGAGCCCTTCACCCACAGCAGCTCGACGGGCGCGCCGGTGACCGGGTCGGTCTCCACGCCCTTGGCCGAGGTGTTGCCGCCCGCGTAGTTCGTGGTCGCCGGGTCCGCGCCCAGCTCGTGGGAGCGCGCCAGCAGTGCCCGCACCTGCTCGTTCACGCGCCCCACCCGGCCTGCTCGCCGCCGACCCGCTCGGCCGCGATCCGCTCGCCGTGACCCGACCGGGCGTAGGCCGCCATCGGGTCCGGGTCCAGCCCCACCCCCTCGCGCACCGACGCCACCAGCGGCCGGACGTCGGTGTTGTAGGCGTCCATCAGCACGGCGTTCGCGCCGAGCACGTCACCGGCCAGCTGCGCGGCGGTCAACGCGTCCCGGTCGACCAGCAGCGCCTTGGCGGTGGCCTCCTGCACGTTCATCACCGACCTGATCTGGCCGGGGATCTTCGGCTCGATGTTGTGGCACTGGTCGAGCATGAACGCCACCCCGGACCCGGCCGCCAGCGCACCGCCCCGCACCACCTCGACCATGATCCGGAACAGCTGGAACGGGTCCGCCGCGCCGACCATCAGGTCGTCGTCGGCGTAGAAGCGCGAGTTGAAGTCGAACCCGCCGAGCTTGCCCGCGCGCAGCAGCACCGCGACGATGAACTCGATGTTGGTGCCCGGCGCGTGGTGGCCGGTGTCGACCACGACCCGCGCCCGCTCGCCCAGCTCCAGGCAGTGCGCGTACGCGGTGCCCCAGTCCGGCACGTCGGTGGTGTAGAACGCGGGCTCGAACAGCTTGTACTCCAGCAGGATCCGCTGGTGGGGCCCGAGCCGGTGGTAGGTCTCGCGCAGCGCCTCGGCGAGCCGGTCCTGGCGGGTCCGGATGTCGTCCTGGCCGGGGTAGTTGGTGCCGTCGGCGAACCACAGCTTCAGGTCGCGCGACCCGGTGGCGTCCATGACGTCGACGCACTGCAGCAGGTGGTCCAGCGCCTTGCGGCGCACCGCCGGGTCGGGCGAGCACACGCTGCCGAGGACGTAGGCGTCGTCCTGGAAGACGTTGGCGTTGATGGTGCCGATCGACACGCCCTGGTCGGCGGCGAACTTGGCCAGCTCGGCGTAGTCGGGCACCGCGTCCCACGGGATGTGCAGCGCGACGGAGGGCGCGACGCCGGTGAACCGGTGCACGGTCGCGGCGTCCGAGACCTTCTCGTGGGGCGTGCGGGGCACCCCGCGCTGCGCGAAGACCTTGAACCGGGTGCCGGAGTTGCCGAACGCCCAGGACGGCAGCTCGATCCGCTGCCCGGCCAGGGCGTCCCGCACGGCGACCGTGCCGGGTGATCCTGCGTTGGCGTCCACTTCGGACTCCTCACTGCTCAGTCGAGGTGGAAGACCTCGGTCAGCGGCCTCATGGCCTCGTCGGGCTGCCTGCCGTCCAGCGCGGTGAAGAACTCGGCCATCTCGGCCTGCCACCGGTCGTTCACCTCGCGGTCGCGCATGCCCCGCTGGGCGGCGTCCCAGTCCGGGGTCTCCAGGTAGCCGACGAGCAGCCCGTCGTCGGCCAGGAAGAGGCTGTAGTTGCCCCAACCGGTCTCCCGCAGCCCCTCCCGCATCTCCGGCCACACCTCGCGGTGCCGCTCCCGGTACTCCTCCAGCCGCTCCGGGCGCACCCGGAGCAGGAAGCAGACACGTCGCACGCCAACCTCCGGAATGAAACGTTTCACAGCGACGCTATTGTTGCGCCGCAACGGCTGTCAATGGTCCGGACTACTTGTCCTCCCACTGCGGGACCACCGACGCGCGCACGCCGTCGTAGAACGCCACCCGCACGGTGACCTCCCGCTCCTGCCCCGGCTTGAGCACGACGGGCTCGTCCCAGGCGAGGGCGGAGCCGATGCCCTGGTACTGGCCGACCCGCACGAACCACGGGTCGGTCGGCCCGGACAGCACCGCCGTCCACGGCCGGACCGGGTCGCCGACCACCACCGCCAGCCACGGCGCCGCCCGCCCGTTGACCTCCTCCTCGCCGACGCCGTCCGGGCTGTGCACCCGCACGTGCAGCGGGTCGAGGTCGGGCAGCCGCCAGAACCAGCCGCCGTAGCCCGCGCCCGCCCGGCCCTTGCTGCCGGGGCTGTGCAGCACCACCTCGTCCTCGGCGGTCAGCACGCTGGTCCAGGTCAGCTCCCAGCCGTCGGCCAGCGCCCGGCGCCGGACGTGCCGCCGCTCGCGCAGCAGCACGCCGCCCGCCGAGTCGCACCAGGCCAGCTCGCCGGGACCGGTCTCCTCGACCCGGCCCAGTTCCCCCGGGACGTAGCCCCGGCCGGGCTCGTAGTTGCGCCCGCCCCAGAGGTTGACCCCGTTGACGTCCGGCAGGGCCAGGCCGATGCCCCGGTGCCAGGGGTGGTCGTCCGGGTGCTCGCCGGTGACCACGACCCCACCGAGCGTGCGCACCGGGTGCAGCGCCGGTCGCGGCACGACCAGCGGCAGCCGCACGTCGTCCCAGCCGTGCCTGGCCACCGCCGCCAGCGGCGACCACGGCACCTCCAGCTCGGCGAACGTGCGCAGCTGCTCGGCGGCCCTGGCCACCACGTGGTCCACGCCGTCGACGTCGACCCGCTTGCCGTTGCGGCGCAGCCACGCCGGGTCGATCGGGGTCGGGTCGGGCGCGTTGCGCACCTCCTCCAGCACCCTGGTGAACGCCCCGGCCCGGTCGAGCGGCGAGTTCAGCGGCACGGAGGGGTCGGCGAGGTGGTCCAGCAGGTTGCGCAGCGGCGAGTCGTGCCGGTAGCGCTCCTCGATGCCGTCGATGACCAGCCGGTGCTCGGTGTAGTGCAGCTCGGCGCGGCCGCGGCTGCCGTGCACGACCAGCACCGGCTCCCGGGCGACCTCGGCGCACAGCGTCACCGCGACCACGACGACCGTGCCGTTGCGGGTGCGCAACCGCAGGCAGGACGTGTCGTCGGCCTCGATGTCGCGGGAGCGCAGCAGCTCCAGCTCGATGTCGTCGACGTCGTCCACGCCGGTGCTGCCGTCCAGCGCCAGCGCGATCGCGAGGCCGTGCGCGAACGGGTTGGTCAGCGCGCCGTCGACCACCGGCACGCCGTCGAGCGTGCGGCGGCCCGCCCAGGGCGCGCGGGAGTAGTAGCTGTCGTCGCGCGACCACGTGCCGCGCACGCCGATGCCCCGGACCTCGCCCAGCGCGCCCGACCGCACCAGAGCGGCCAGCCGGTGCACCGCGTGCGAGCCCAGGCCCTGGAAGCCGACCTGGACCACCCCTCCCCCGGGACGACCGGCCCGGTCGACCAGGTCCCGCCAGTCGGCCAGCGTCGGCGTCGGCGGTTTCTCCAGCAGCAGGTGCGCGCCCGCGTCCAGGACCTGGTGCGCCAACGGCACGTGGGTGTGCATCGGCGTGGAGACGATGCCGATGTCCGCGTCCCGCACCAGCGACGGCAGGTCGGCGGACACGGGCCGGTCACCGATGAGCCGCCGCGCCTCGGCGTCGAGCGGGGCGACCTCGCAGACGCCGGTGAGCCGCGCCCGGCCGGCAGCCTCCAGGGCGGCGATCTCCCGCAGGTACAGGCGCCCGTACCCGGACGCGCCGGCCAGCACCACCCGGGGCGTCACCGGCGCCCCACCGGCGGGCCGGGCGCCAACGGGCGCGTCCCAGCGCTCATCCCTTGCCGCATCTCATCCCCTCGGCGCCGAGTTGAATCGGTTCAATCAACCTAGGTGAGCCCCGGCACGGCGTCAAGGCTCGTGTCCGCCCACCACGACCACGGCGAAGTCAACCCTTGCGGATCGGTTTGAAACGGTTCATCGTGTGGCACCGTCACGCACCTCGCGCACCGTCGCGCCCCTTGGAGGCAGTCGATGACCCGCGTCCGGCCCCTGTTCGCCGTCCTGGCGGCACTAGCGCTCGCCCTGTCCACATCACCGGCCGGCGGCGCCTCGCCCGCCGGCCCGCGCCTGGAGCGCCTCGACCGCGGCCTGGCCGCGGCGCGCACCGACGGCGGGGTGTTCCTGAGCTGGCGGCTGCTGCGCCACGAGGTCACCGGGCACACCGCCACCGGCCTGGCCGGTCCGGCGTTCGCGGTCTACCGCGACGGCCGCCGGATCGCCACGGTCACCGACAGCACCAACTACCTCGACCCGCAGGGCGGCTCGCAATACCGGGTGGCGCCGGTCGTCCGCGGCAGGCAGGGCGCGTTGAGCGACCCCGTGTCGCCGTGGTCGGGAGGGTCCTACGACCTGCCGCTGCGCAAGCCCGCGGACGGCGTGACCCCGGCCGGCGAGGCGTACACGTACTCGGCCAACGACGTCAGCGTCGGCGACGTGGACGGCGACGGCGGCTACGAGTACGTGGTCAAGTGGGACCCGTCCAACAGCAAGGACGTCTCGCAGGTCGGCTACACCGGGCCGACCTACATCGACACCTACCGGTTCGACGGCACCCTGCTGCACCGCGTGGACCTGGGCGTGAACATCCGCTCCGGCGCGCACTACACGCAGTTCCTGGTCTACGACTTCGACGGCGACGGCCGGTCGGAGATGATGCTGAAGACCGCGCCCGGCACCAAGGTGACGTCCTACGACCGGCGCGGGCAGGCCGTGTCGGAGCGGTACATCACGATGCCGCGCGAGGACGTGCGGGCGGGTTACTCGAACCGCGACGACTACCGGCTCAGCGCCGCGGGCTACTACGAGCGCCTGGTGGCGGTGTTCCGCGGCTGGCACGCGCACCCCGAGGTGGTCGCCGGGCGCTGGCCCGCGACGCTGGAGCAGGCGTTCGGCATCGAGCCGCGCCACACCTACCCGTTGTCCGACGCCGACGCCCGCGCGCTGGCCGACCACTTCGTCGACGTGTACGCGCCGAGCCGCAGCTCCCGCAACAACCTCCGGGCGTTCGCCGGGTTCGTGCTCGACGGCCCGGAGTACCTGACCGTGTTCGACGGCAGGTCCGGCCGCGAGCTGGAGACCGTGCGGTACGAGCCGGGCAGGCACGACGACGGGCTCATGTGGGGCGACTACGCGCTGGGCCGCATCGAGCCGGGCAACCGGGTTGACCGGTTCCTGGCCGGGGTCGCGTACCTGGACGGGAAGCGGCCGTCGGCGGTGTTCGCCCGCGGCTACTACACGCGCGCCACCCTGGCGGCGTACCGGTGGAACGGGCGCGAGCTGGTCAAGGACTGGTTCGTGGACAGCGGCTGGGTGCCGATGACCAACCCGTTCAACTTCCCCGTGCACGGCAAGGACGGCACGTCGCCGGAGTGGGGCTCGCTGGCCACGCAGGGCGCGCACTCGCTGAGCGCGGCGGACGTGGACGGCGACGGCAAGCAGGAGGTCGTGTACGGGGCCTCGACCATCGACCACGACGGTTCCCTGCTGTACAGCTCGAAGGGCGTCATGCCGGAGGGCAGCGCGAACCCGGGCGCGGTGGAACGGCTCGGGCACGGCGACGCGCTGCACGTCACCGACATCGACCCGGCCCGGCCGGGGCTGGAGATCCACATGGTGCACGAGGGCGGGCGGTCCGCGCCCTACGGCTACACGTTGCGCGACGCCGCCACGGGCGAGGTCGTCTACGGCGCGTACACCGGCGTGGACACCGGGCGCGGGATGGTCGGCGACGTGCTGCCGGACGAGCCGGGCCTGGAGACGTGGGCGTCGGTGCCGGGCGGTTCGGGCGCGGTCGGCCTGTGGTCGGCCGACGGGCGCCCGCTGTCCGCGTCGATCCCGGGCACCAACGCGAGCATCCGGTGGGCGGCGGACCTGACCACGCAGATCGTGGACGGCGCGCAGGACGTGACACCGACGATCAAGGACTGGCGGCGCGGGACGCTGCTCACCGCGGGGGGAACCCGGACCAACAACGGCACGAAGGGCAACCCTTCGCTGGTGGCCGACGTGCTGGGCGACTGGCGCGAGGAGCTGGTGGTGCGCACGGCGGACAGCTCGGCGTTGCGCGTGCACCTGAGCACCGAGGTCACCGGGCACAAGCTCTACACGCTGATGCACGACCCGCAGTACCGGGTGGACGTGGCGCGGCAGCAGACGACCTACAACCAGCCCGCCTACACCGGCTTCCACCTCGCTTCGGACGTCGATTGGGCGGAGGTGCCGCGTTAGGGTTCGCGGGTGATCACGATCGCTGTGGCCCAGCCGCGCTGCACCTCCTACGACGTGGCCGCCAACGCGGCGGCGCACGCGGCGGCGGTGCGCGCGGCGGGCGCGCGGGTGGTGGCGTTCCCCGAGCTGTCGTTGACCGGGTACCACCTGGACGCGCCGACGCCGCCGCGGGACCTGCTGGAACCGCTGGTGGCGGCGTGCGGCGAGACCGGGACCGTGGCGTTCGCGGGCGCGCCGGTCGAGGGCCGGCACATCGGCGTGCTGGAGGTGTCCGGCGCGGGTGTGCGGGTGGCGTACCGGAAGGTGTGGCTGGGCGACGCCGAGGCGGTGCGCTTCCGGCCCGGTCCGGGGCCCGCCGTGGTCGAGGTGGACGGGGTGCGGCTGGGGTTGGCCGTGTGCCGGGACATCGCCGTGCCGCGGCACGCGGCGGACGCGGTGGCGGCGGGCGTCGACGTCTACGTGGCCGGGACCGTGAAGCACGTGTGGGAGGCGGACCACCAGCACGAGCTCGTCCGGCGGATCGCGGTCGACCACGGCGTCTGGGTGGCGCTGGCGAGCTTCGCCGGGCGGACGGGCGAGGGGTACGAGTCGACGGCGGGCCGGTCGGCGGTGCTGGACCCGTCCGGCGCGGTGGTCGCCGTCGCCGACGGCGCGGCCGGTTCCCTGGCGCGGGCGGAGGTCCCGGCGACCGCCGCGGGTGGCGGGGCATGACCGACGCCGACCTGCCCGGCGCCTTCCACGACGCCGAGGACGCGTCGGCGCGCGGTCAGCGGTTGACGCTGGCGTGGAGCCGGATCCGGTTGATCAGCGCCGTGGTGGCGGCCATCGGCGGCGCCGTGACGTGGAAGGTCGCCGGTGACGCCGCCGTGGGTGGCGCGCTGGCGATGGTGGGCTTCTCGGTGGCGCTGGTGGTGGAGGTGCTGCTGTGGACGCAGCAGCCGGAGCGCGACTGGTACGCCGGGCGCGCGGTCGCCGAGTCGGTCAAGTCGCTGTCCTGGCGGTACGCGGTGGCCGGCGCGCCGTTCCCGGCCGACGTGGCGCGGGCGGAGGCGTCGTTCCGGCAGCGGGTGGCCGAGGTCCTGGCGCAGGGTGAGCAGCGGCTGCCGCTGGAGGGCGACCCGTCCGCCACGCCCGCGATGACGGCGTTGCGGGCGGCGTCGTTCGAGCGGCGGAAGGCCGGGTACCTGGAGGACCGGCTCCGGCGGCAGCAGGACTGGTACGCGGACCGGGCCAGGCGCAGCCGGGTGTGGGCGCTGCGGTGGCGCAGCGCGTTGATCGTCGGCGAGGTGCTGGCGATCGGGCTGGCCGGGGTGCGGGCGTTCGGCGGGTGGGACGCGGACCTGTCGGGCGTGCTCGCGGCGGTCGTGGCGAGCGGCGCGGCGTGGCTCGGCACGCGGCGGCACTCCGCGCTGGCCACCGGTTACTCGCTGGCGGCGCGCGAGTTGGTGCTGGTGCGGGTAGGACTGGTGGACGCGGACGAGGTGGAGTGGGCCGACGCGGTGGCGGAGGCCGAGGAGTCGATCAGCCGCGAGCACCGGATGTGGCTCGCGTCCCGACCGGTGGAGAGCTGATGGTGGACGTCGCGGTGGTGACCGGCGCGGCGCGCGGGTTCGGGCTGGAGATCGCCCGCCGGCTGCGCGGGCGCGGGTACGAGGTGGTGCTGACCGATGTCGACGCCGGGGTGGCGGAGGCCGCCCGGCTGGTCGGCGGGCACGGGGTGGTGGCCGACGTGCGCGACCCGGCGGCGCACCGGGCGGTGGCGGAGCGGGCGGCGGCGCTCGGGCGGCTGTCGGTGTGGGTCAACAACGCCGGGGTGGTGCTCACCGGTCAGCCGTGGGAGCACGGTGACGACGTGGTGCGGCGGACGGTCGAGGTGAACCTGCTGGGGGTGGTGTTCGGCTGCCGGGTGGCGGTCGAGGCGATGCGGGTGGGAGGCGGGCGCATCCTGAACATCGCGTCGATGTCGGCGTTCGGCCCGGTGCCGGGGCTCGCGGTGTACGCGGCGACCAAGGCGGGGGTGGTGAACTTCGGGCTGAGCCTGGAGGGCGACCTGCGGCGGGCCGGTGTGCCGGTGCGGGTGCTCACCTGCTGCCCGGACGCGGCGGACACCGGGCTGGTGCGCTCGGTCCGCGACGACCCGGCGTCGGCGATCCTGTTCTCCGGCGGTCGGCTGCTGTCGGCGGCGGAGGTGGCCGATCGGGCGGTGGCGATGCTGGACGGCCGCCGGTTGGTCCGCGCGGTGCCGGGCCACCGGGCGGGGATGGCGCGGGTCGGCGCGGTGGCGCCCGCGGTGGGGTTGCGGGTGCTGGACCTGATGCGCCGGTGGGGTGATCGGCGGCGAGTGGGCCGGTGATCAGCGGGCCGGCCAGGAGGTCGGCTCGGCCGTGTTGGCGACGTGGGCGGCGGTGCTGATGACCTGCGGGCGGTCGGTCGGGGTGTACGGCGGTTCCGCCGGTGGGGTTCGGGGGTCGTAGGGCGAGGGTTCGCGGGGAGAAGTGGACGAACTGGGCGCGGTGGCGCCCAGTTCGACGAACGTGGGGTGCGTCCGGCCGGCCGGCAGCGGGTTGTCGCCGATCTGGTCCTCGGTGAGCCGGCAGGTCTCCAGCCACGCGATGGCCTCCGGCCCGGGCCAGGTAGGCCCGGCGCGGCGTCGCGGAAGTCAATAGCCGATCACAGGCGTGAACCGAGCGGTGCTCACTTTGTCCACAGTGGAATAAATGCGCGATCTTCTACGTCACCCGACCGATGTTTCCGCATTGATGCGGCCTCATCGTGGGTGCATCGCACCGATGTCCGCACGACGACCTGTGCGGCCTGACCGAAAGGTGCACCCCGATGATCCCTTCAGTCCCCGCCGCGCACGCGGACGAGGCAGGAGCCCGCGCCGAGACCATGGCCAGGTTCCTGCGCGACGTACCCGTCCCCTTCACCCGCGTGCTGTCCCTGTGGGTGGGCTACCGCCTGCGCCGCGACCCCCGGCAACCCGACACCCGGCACCACCTCACCCCGCGCCAGGCCCACCTGCTCGGCCTCCCCCCGAACACCGCCGTGACCCGCCGCGAGGGCTACCTGGTGCCCCACCTCGGCGACAACGGCCCCCGCCTCGCCGCCATCACCGCGCTGGTGCACCAGCGCGGCCTCGAACTGGACGAACCCGGGCGCGACGAGCTGGCCCGCGGCTACACCCCGCTCGGCATGCTGGTCACCGGGGCGCGCCGGGCCACCCACTACGCCACCACCAGCCGGGCGCCCGACGACCCCGACTTCGCCGACCCGCTGCCCGACGACCCCGACGACGTGCCCGCCCTGTGGTGCCAGGCGACCCTGCTCAGCGCGGGCAGACCCGTGGCGCTGGTCCGCGAGACCGTCTACCGGGTCGCGTTCACCGGCCGCCGACCACCCGACCTCACCGCGTACCTGACCCCGGCGCCACCCCGCCTGGTGTCCTGATGCGCGCCCGGACCTCCGCGCTCGCGGCGACGACCGTGGCCGCGGGGTCCAGCGGGTACGTGGTCGCGGCGGTGCTCACCGAGGTCGCCGCCGACCACGGCGTCACCACCGCCGCGGCCGGGCACACGCTGACGGCGTTCGCCCTGGCCTACGCGGTCGGCTCGCCCCTGCTGGCGATGCTGACGGCGCGGGTCGAGCGGCGCACCCTGCTGGTGGTCGCGCTGCTGGTCACCGCGCTGGGCAACATCGGCTCGGCGGTCGCGCCGACGCTGGACCTGCTGCTGGTCGCCAGGGTGCTCACCGCGTGCGGCGCGGCGCTGGCCACCCCGGCGGCCACCGCGGTCGCCGCCCAGCTCGACCCCGACCACAAGGCCAGGGCGATGGCGGTGGTCACCGCGGGTCTGACCGCGGCGACCCTGCTCGGCGTGCCCGCCGGGCGGCTGGTGGCCGACCAGCACGGCTACCGGGCGGCGTTCGTGCTGGTCGCGGTGCTGTGCGTGGTCGCGGCCCTGGTGGTGCGGGCCGCCGTGCCGCGGGTGCCGCCCGGTCCGGTGGTCGGGTTCCGGCAGCGGCTCGCGCCGCTGGCCGACCCGCCGGTGCGGCGGCTGCTGGCCGTGTCGCTGCTGGCGTGCCTGGCGACGTTCGCGGTGTACGGCTACCTCGGCGCGATCACCGGCCGGCCACCGGACGGCGGCCACCTGCTCGCCTACGGCGTCGGCGGCGTGCTCGGCAACGCGATCGGCGGCCTGGCCGCGGACCGGCACGGGCCGCGCACACCGCTGCTGGTGGCGCTGGGCGGGTGCGCCGCGGTGCTCGCGGTGCTGGCCACCGCGCCGGTCGGGCCGACGGCGTTCGTCGTGATGGCCGCGTGGGGCGGGTTGTTCTGGGCGTTCAACCCACCGCTGTTCGCGGCCCTGGTGGCAGTGGACCCGGACCGGGCGAACCTCCTGCTCGCCCTGAACGCGTCCGCGATCTACACGGGCATCGCCTGCGCCGGTGTGCTCGGCGGCGCGATCGACGCCCCGGCTGTCCCCCTCGTGGGCGCCGCCGTCGCCGTCGCCGCCACCGCGATCGCCGCGACGACCAGGGGGAGGAGGTTGGTGGCGAGCTGATCGGCGCGATCCGGGTTAGGTTTGCCCGCATGGCCGGACAGGTGCCTTCGGTGGAGCTGGAGGTCGGGGACCGCGCCGTGCGGATCTCCAACCCGGATCGCGTCTACTTCCCCGCGCGCGGGGAGACCAAGCTGGACCTCGCCCGGTACTACCTCGCGGTCGGCGACGGCGTCGTCCGCGCCCTGCGCGACCGCCCGTGCATGATGCACCGCTTCCCGTCCGGGGTGACCGGCGAGAAGGTGCACCAGAAGCGGCTGCCGCGGGGCGCGCCGCCGTGGGTGCGGACCGTGCGGGTGCACTTCCCCCGCTACGACCGGCACGCCGACGAGTTGTGCGTCGGCGACCTGGCGGACGTGCTGTGGGCGGTGCAGATGTCGACCGTGGAGTTCCACCCGTGGAACTCGCGCGCCGCCGACACCGAGAAGCCGGACGAGTGGCGCATCGACCTGGACCCGATGCCGGACTGCCCGTTCTCCCGGGTGCGGCGGGTCGCGCGGGTCGTGCGGGAGGTGCTGGCCGAGCTGGGCGCGGTGGGCTGGCCGAAGACGTCGGGCGGGGCGGGGCTGCACGTCTACGTGCGGATCAGGCCGGAGTGGGGTTTCACCGACGTGCGGCGGGCGGCGCTGGCGTTCGCGCGCGAGGTGGAGCGGCGTGCGCCGGACGACGTGACCACCGCGTGGTGGCGGCGGGATCGGGACCCGGGCAGCGTCTTCGTGGACTACAACCAAAATGCTCGCGACCACACGATCGCGAGCGCGTACTCGGTGCGGGGCGTGCCGGAGGCGACCGTGTCGACACCCGTGCGGTGGGACGAGGTCGACTCGCTGGACCCGCGCGACTTCACCATCGCCACGGTGCCCGCGCGGTTCGCCGAGCTGGGCGACCTGCACGCCGGGATCGACGACGCGCCGTTCTCGCTGGAACCGCTGCTGGAGTGGGCCGACCGGGACGGCGCCGAGCTGCCCGAGGGGTGACCCGGGGGCTCAGCGCAGCACGCGAGGTCGGCGGCGGCCGAGCGCGATGCCGTTCTCGACGTGGTGCAGCGCCTCCCGCTCGGTCCACCCCTCGACGCCGTTGTGCGCCGAGGCCGCGGTCAGCAGCGCCGCCACGGCGCTCGCCTCGTCCAGCCAGCCGGCGCCGACCAGTTCGCCGAGCCGGCAGGCGGCCGTGAACACGATGTGCGCGCGGACGCCCGGCCTGGCCTCGCGGACGCGTTCCACCTCGCCCTCCACGACGGCGGCGCGGTAGGCGTCCACCCGGCGCGGCGCGGGGCGTTGCGCCGGGATCGGCAGGTCTTCGGGCGGCTCCGGGGTCAGCACGGCGACCAGCCACCCCGGGGCGGGCGCCACCGGCGCGTCCCGAAGCACCCGGTACCGGCCGTCGCCGAGCTGCGAGCCCGCCGCCACCACGTACCCGCCCGCGCCACGCGTGTCCACGTGCGGCGCGAGCTTGGCGACGCTGTTGCCCAGCGGCGCGTCGGGAGCCCGGAAGTAACGGTGCTCTCCCCCGCTGGGCGTCGCCACCGTGTAGGTGTCGCGGGGGTCCTCCGCGCCGTGCTGCCAGGCCCGGCGGGCGAACGCCTCGCGGCCGTGCGGCACGTCGAGGTCGACCACCAGCAACCCGGCCGGGCCGCACGCGATGCCGACGTTGTAGGCCCGGCGCGACCACCAGCTCCTGATCCGGTCGCGGTCCAGGGTGGCCTCGGCGTCCCAGCCGGGCACCGCGGGCGCCTTGCCGTGCGGGCGCAGCGGGACCACGGGCCAACCCCGTTCGACGGCGGCCAGTGCCGCCCGGTACTTGGACATGCTCGGTCCCCCCTGGTGTCGGGCAACGGGGGAAGCGCCGCCGGTTCCAGTGTGCCGGGATCAGGACTGCCGGTACAGGGCCACCAGGACGCCGTGCACGGCTTCGTCACCTCCGACGTCCTCGGCCTGGTCCACCACCCGCCGCAGCACCTCGCCCAGCTCCCGCGCGCCCTCCTCGGTGAGCCGGAGGTGGCGCAGCGCCAGCACCGGCTGCCCGGGCGCCTGCCGCAGCTCCTCGGCGACCGCGCCGAGCAGCGCCTCGGTGTGCCCGGCCGCCGGACCCGGCACGGACAGGCGCTTCGCCGTGCGCTGGTAGTACCGCTCGGTGCCGCCGCGCACCCGGCGGGTCTCGGCGACGCGGATCAGGCCGGCCTCCCGCAGCACCTTCAGGTGGTGGGCGACGTTGCCCTTCTGCGCGCCGAGCGAGACCGCCAGCTGGCTGGTCGTCGCGGGCGCGCGGCCGAGCGCGAACAGCAGGCGTTGGCGCAGCGGGTGCGCCAACGCCTTGTACTGCCCGGGCGAGCCGACCTCCAGCACCTCGTCCACCCACGAAGTGTCTAACTCTCTTGACGCTTTCGCAACACCGCTGGTCTACTTCGCGGCGTGGACATCCCAGCGATCATCGACCGGACTCGCGGCCTGCTGGTCGAGCACTACGTCTTCCAGGACGTGGCGGCGGAGTTGGACGCCCTGCTCGCCGCCCGGACGGCGGCGTACTCGGCGGCGACCCCCGAGGAGCTGGCCGCCGTCGTCACCGCCGACCTCCAGTCGGTGAACGGCGACCGGCACCTGCGGCTGAAGTTCCACCGGGACGAGGTGCCCGAGGGCGACGACGAGGCGGTCATGCGGCAGGTCGCCCGCGAGTTCGAGCGGTCCCTCGGCGGCGTGCCGCAGCTGCGCCTGCTGGCGGGCGGCGTGGTCCACCTGGAACTGGCGCCGTCCCTGTTCCCGCTGGCGTGGGCCGCCGAGGGCATCACCGCCGCGTTCACGCTGGCGTCGCACGCCGAGGCGTTGCTGCTCGACCTGCGCGACAACACCGGCGGCGACCCGCAGACGGTCGCGTTCGCGTGCAGCTACCTGCTGGACGAGGCGACCCACCTGAACACCATGCACGACCGGTCCGGTGCGGCGGCCCGGCAGTTCTGGAGCCAGTCGCACGTGCCGGGCGCGCGGTTCGGCGGCACGAAGCCGGTGTACGTGCTGACCAGCGGTAAGACGTTCTCCGGCGCCGAGGAACTGGCTTACGACCTGCAGCAGCTCGACCGGGCCGTGGTGGTCGGCGAGCGCACCGGCGGCGGCGCGCACCCGCGGCGCGGCTTCACCGTGCACCCGCACCTGGAGGCGACCGTCCCGGTCGCGCGGGCGGTCAACCCGGTGTCCGGCACGAACTGGGAGCTGGTCGGCGTGACGCCGGACATCGAGGTCCCGGCCACCGACGCCCTCGACCGCGCCCACCGCGAGGCGCTGGCCGAGCTGGACCGGCGGGGCGGGGACTCGCCACCGCCGGCCACCGCTTGACCGCCGCCCACCTGACCGACCGGCCACCGCCCGACCGCCGCACGACGACCACCGACCGGCCACCGACCGGCCACCGCAGGACTACCAACCGACCGGCTATCGCCTGACCGACCACCCCAGCCGACCTCAGTGGCTGCGCAGTTCGCCCGTCAGGGCGCCGTGGATCTCGGCGCTGTGCCGGTTCAGGCCGGTGATCTCGACCGTCTTCCCCCGCTGCTCGTACTTCGCGGTGACGGCGTCCAGCACCGCCACCGACGAGGCGTCCCAGATGTGCGCGGCCGACAGGTCGATCACCACCCGGTCCGGGTCGCCCGCGTAGTCGAACCGGTGCGCCAGGTCGTTGCTCGACGCGAAGAACAGCTCACCGGTCACCGTGTACACCACCCGGTCGCCGTCCTGCCTCGCCTCGACGGCGGCCACCCGGGCGACCCGGCGGGCGAACACCGCCATCGCGGCGATCGAGCCGACCACCACGCCGATCGCCAGGTTGTGCGTGGCCACCACCACGGCCACGGTGATCACCATCACGCCGATCTCGCCGACCGGCATCCGGCGCAGCGTGGCCGGCGCGACCGAGTGCCAGTCGAAGGTCGCGAACGACACCAGCACCATCACCGCGACCAGCGCCGCCATCGGGATCTGCGACACCACCGGCCCGAACACCACGCACAGCACCATCAGGAACGAGCCCGCCAGGAACGTCGACAGCCTGGTCCGCGCGCCGCTCTTCACGTTGATCATCGTCTGGCCGATCATCGCGCAGCCGCCCATGCCGCCGAAGAACCCGGTCACCACGTTGGCGACGCCCTGCCCGATCGACTCCCGGGTCTTGTTCGACCGGGTGTCGGTCAGGTCGTCGACGAGCTTCGCCGTCATCAACGACTCCATCAGCCCGACCAGCGCCAGCGCCAGCGCGTACGGAGCGATGATCCGCAACGTCTCCAGCGTGAGCGGCACGTCGGGGATGCCCGGCACGGGCAGGGACGAGGGCAGCTCGCCCCGGTCGCCGACCGTCGGCACGGCGATGCCCGCGCCCACCGTCAACGCGGTCAGGGCCACGATCGACACCAGCGGCGCGGGCACGACCTTGGTCAGCCGCGGGAACAGCACCATCAGCACCAGCGCGCCGACCACCAGCGGGTACACCACCCACGGCACGTCGACCAGCTCCGGCACCTGGGCCAGGAAGATCAGGATGGCCAGCGAGTTGACGAACCCGACCATCACCGAGCGCGGCACGAACCGCATCAGCCCGGCCACGCCGATCGCGCCGAGCGCGACCTGGACCAGGCCGCCCAGGATCACCGCGGCCAGCAGGTGCCCGAGGCCGTGGTCGTGCACGAGCGGCGCGACGACCAGGGCGACCGCGCCGGTGGCGGCGGAGATCATCGCGGGACGCCCGCCGACGACCGAGATCACCACGGCCATGGTGAACGAGGCGAACAGGCCGACGCTGGGCGAGACGCCGGCGATGATCGAGAAGGAGATCGCCTCGGGGATCAGGGCCAGGGCCACCACCAGCCCGGCGAGCACTTCGGTGCGCAGGACCTTCGGGTCGCGCAGCGCGGCCAGGACCGGGCGGCGGGACGCCGTCTTCGGTGCGGAGGGGTTCACAGCCACCTGTCGAGCTCGGGGCGCGCCACCGGGCGCGCGAACGCGGTCCCGCCGGGCGGGGCCGCGGCGGTGTCGGGGATTTGGAGGGGGCGGAGGTCCCGCTACGGCGGGCAGGACAGGGCACGAGGCGGGGTGCGCACGCGTCGACTCCTGTCTCCGGGGAGGGTGTGGCGCCGGGACGTCGTCGGCGCCGGCCGCGGGGTGGGCCGAGCCTCACCACCGGGTGGAATCCTACCCGGCGCCGGTTCCGACGTCGTCCTGCCGCCGTTCCCGCGTTGTCGGCGGCAGCCCGCCGGATCGCGGCGTGATCACACTTCCGAGTGGTGATAATGGAAGTCCACTGCCGATAACATCGGATCAGGGGGCGCTATGAATCGCATCGAGGTCCGTCGTGGAAGACGGTGACCTGGTCGAAAGATTCTCGCGCAGGTTGCGCTTGTTCGATTCCAACGCCGATGGCGTGGTCCGCCGGCGGGACGTGGTGGCGGCGGCCGACCGGCTGGTGCGGGTGTTCCGCGTCGAACCGCAGTCGCTCCGGGCCGAGCGCATCCGGGCCGCTTACGAGATGTTGTCGTTGGCGCTGCTCGCGGAGTTCGGCGACCTGGCGCGGGACGAGGTCGCGGCGCCGGGGTTCCGCGTCGCGCTCGCCGCCGATCCCGGCCGGCGGGCCGTTCTCGGTCACCGGATCGCCCGCGCCGACGCGGTGGCCGTGCGGGAGTGCCTCGCGCCGATCGGCGACGCGGTGAAGGCCGAGCAGGTCTCCGAGGTGATCGTGGCGCTCGGCGCGCACCCCGGCCACCGGTCGGTGATCCAGAACGCGCTGGAGGGCGACGGCGCGCTGATCCGACTGGCCGCCGCGGTCCACCCGTTCACCGAGTACTTCGCCGGTTCGGGTCATGGCGGCCTCTACGGTCGCCCCTAGGCTCGGGGTGTGGCGGGGTCGGACGGTCAGCACGACGCGCTCGGCGAGCTGTACGAACGCGCCACGCTGCTGGCCGCGCTGGACCGGATGCCCAGCAACCCGCGGGCCAACCTCGCGCCCGGCGGCAGGCTGGTCGTGCTGGCGCCCAACCCCTGCGCCGACTGGGACGTGCCGGCCGACTACGCGAGGCGGTAAGCACCGGTCCGCCCGGTGCGCGGCAGCCGGTGGTGGTGCGGGTGCACGGCGGCCCGCCGTTCGACTTCGACTCGTTCTGCTGGCCGGGCGGCGTGGTCGAGGCAGCGCTGGACCGCGCCGGGCTGCGCGACGTGACCCGGCACGCCACCGTCGTGCCCGACGACGGGCGGGGCGAGGAGTTCCGGGGTCCGCTGCGGCGCAGCCCGAGCTTCGCCGTGTTCAGCGGCTCGGCCTGAAACCCGGGCCCGGTCTTCGCGCCCGGTCCGGGTCCGGATGTCGTACCCGGGTGGCAGGATTCGCGCGTGACCGTACCCGCAGTGCTGCGCACGCTGGCCCGGCTCAGCGCGTCCGAGCAGCCGCAACGGGTGCAGCTCGACCTGACCAGGACGGCCGGGCTGGTGTGGCTCGGCGACGACGAGACCGCGTGGCGGACCCTCGGCGGGGATCAGGACCAAGAGCTGCCGCAGCGGACGCCGACGCCGTGGACCGCGCGGCCCGACCAGCAGGCGCCCGTCGACCGGCTGGCCTCGTTCGACGCGCTGCACCGGGAGGACCGGCTGCTGCGGCTGGGCTGGGCGTTCCTGTGCGGACCGGCGACGGTGGACGGCCGGCGCAGGCGGATGTGCCTGCCCCTGGTGTCGCGGCCGGTCCGGCTGCACCCGGCGGGCAGGCGGGGCTACGCCTTCCAGGTCGCCGGTGACGTGGGGGTCTTCCCCCTGCTGGCCGACTGGTCCCGGGCGGCCGAGTTGGAGACGCGGCTGGCCAGGGGCCCGGAGTGGATCGGGGCGACGCTGGCGGCGAGCGGGTTCACCGGCGTGCCGGTGCTCGGGCCGGAGCACGACCCGCGCGGGCTGGTCGGCGGCGACGAGCTGGTCGTGGTCGCGGGCGCCGGGCTGCACGCCGGTGAGCCGGTGGTCAGCACCGAGCGCGGTTCGGCGCTGTACGCGTGGGCGCGCACGCCGGGCGTGGAGGCGACCGCGTTGGCGGGCCTCTACTCGACCGCGGCGGACCCGGTGGAACCGGTGGGCGACTTGGCCGGTGCGCTGCCGTTGAGCCCGAGCCAGCGGGCGGCCGTGCTGGCGGCCCGGACCGCGCCGGTGACGGTGGTCGGCGGGCCGCCGGGCAGCGGCAAGACGCACACGCTGGCCGCGATCGCGCTGGACGCCGTCGCCTCCGGCCGCTCGGTGCTGCTGGCCAGTCGGACCCGCAACGCCGCCGACGTGCTCGGCGAGGCGCTGCGCCGGGCGGGCGGACCGGCGCCGGTCCTGTTCGGCGACTCCGAGCTGCGGCAGGAGGTGGCGCGGGAGCTGAGCGCCGGGCTGGCAGCCACCACCGCGAAGGGCGAGCTGGACCGGCTCGACCGGGACCGGCGGGCCGCCACCGCGGCGGTGACCCGGGTCGAGCGGGCGGTCGGCGCGGCGTTGCGGGACGAGGAGCTGGTCGGGGCGGCGGTGCGGTTCCAGGCGCTGATGCCCGCGCACCGCTCGGTCGCGCCGCGCGCGTTCGCGGACGGTGCGGACTTCGAGCGGCTGCACGGGCTGCTGCGCCCCAGGACGGGGCTGTTCGGCGGGTGGCGGACGCGGTGGGCGGTCCGGTCGGCGCGCAGGCTGGTCGGCGCGGCGGCCGACGTCGGCGTGGTCGACCTGGAGGCGGCGGTGCTGGCCGCCGAGCAGTCGGCCGCGCAGGTCCGGGTCGCCACGGACGGCGGCACGTCGCTCACCTCGTTGCGCGGGCTGCTGGCCGAGGGGGACGCGCGCGCCCACGCCGCGATCGCCGGGTGGGTCGCCGCCCTGGCGGTGAGCGGGCGCGGCGCTGGGCCCCGGCGGGCGGTGGCGGCGCTGGCCACCGCGCTGCGGTCGGGTCGGGCGGCCCGGCGGCGGGCCCTGGCCGGGGTGTCCACCGAGCACCTGGTCGCGGCGCTGCCGCTGTGGGTGGGGACGCTGGCCGACGTCGAGGACATCCTGCCCGCCGTGCCGGGCGCGTTCGACCTGGTGGTGATCGACGAGGCGAGCCACGTCGACCAGCCGCTGGCCGCGCCCGCGCTGCTGCGCGGCAGGCGGGCGGTGATCGGCGGCGACCCGCGTCAGCTGCGGCACGTGTCGTTCGTCGGCGAGCGGGCGGTGCGCGAGGCGGTGGCGGCGGAAGGCGCCGGTTCGCTGGCGGACCGGCTGGACGTGCCGAAGGTCAGCCTGTTCGACGCGGGCGCGGCGGTGGCCGGGGTGCACTGGCTGACCGAGCACCACCGCTGCGCGCCGCACCTGATCGGCTTCGCCGCGACCCGGTTCTACGAGGGCCGGATCGCGCTGCTCACCACGCACCCGTCCGTCGCCGACGTGGACTGCATCGACGTCGAACGGGTCGCGGGCGTGCGTGACGACAAGGGCGTCAACGAGGTCGAGGTGGAGGCGGTGCTCGCGCACCTGCGCCGCCGGATCGCCGCCGGGGTCCGCTCGACCGGCGTCGTGACGCCGTTCCGGGCGCAGGCGGACGCGCTGGAGCGGGCGCTGCTCGACCGGTTGAGCCTGGACGAGATCACCACGGGCGGGGTGCGCGTCGGGACCGTGCACGGGGTGCAGGGCTCGGAGTTCGACGAGGTGGTGATCAGCCTGGCGCTGACCGACGAGGACCGGCCGGCCGCCTGGCGGTTCGCCAACGACCGGAACCTGCTGGCCGTGCTGACCACCCGGGCGCGCCGGCTGGTGCACGTGGTCACGTCGGCGACCGAGCCCGTCGGCCTGATCGGCGAGTACCTGCGGCACGCCGGGACACCGCCGACCGGGACCGCGGGCGCCACGCCGCCGGACGAGTGGACCAGGGTGCTGGCGGCGGAACTGGTGGCGCTGGGCCTGACCGTGCGGACCGGTTACCCGGTGGGTCGGTGGCGGGTGGACCTGGTGGTGGGCGAGCGCCAAGCGGCCGTCGCCCTGGACACCCGGCCGCACCCGGACGGCCCGGCGGCGCACCTGGACCGGTGGCGCGCGCTGCGCGGTGCGGGGTGGCGGATGCACGACGCGTTCCCCAGCCGGTTCGACCACGACCCGGCGCGGGCCGCGGTGGAACTGGCCCAGGAACTCGCGCGGGAGCCCGCTCACCGGGCGTGATCACCTGAGCCGGGACGTGCTTACGCAGGGGTCAGCCGGTCCGACGGATCAGCAGGACGTGGTCGACCACCTCGGCGGTCCGCCCGCCGGGCCCGACGGCCGTCCGGCGGGGCGCGTCCGCGCGTTCGACGGTCCACCGCGCGGGATCGAGGTCCAACTCCCCCGCGACCTCCGCCGGTGCCGGGAAGCGGGCGTCGGGGTCCTGGTCCCACGACCAGGGCGCGGTGGAGCCGTGATCCACGACCAGCAGCCGCCCGCCGGCGGTCAGGGCCTGCGCGGCGGTCCGCAGGACGCGCGCGCGGGGCAGGTCGAACGGCGTGTGCAGGTACTGCGCCGACACCAGGTCGAACCGGCCGTCGGGGAAGCTCACCGCCAGGTCGTGCCGCTCGGCGGTGATCGGGAGGCCCGCCGAACGCGCGTGGTCGTCCAGCCGGGCGACCGCGGTGCCGGAGATGTCGACCGCCGTCACCCGCCAACCACGACCGGCGAGCCACCGGGCGTCGCCGCCGGGGCCGCAGCCGAGGTCGAGCGCCCGCCCCGGCGGCAGGAACGTGGCGACCTCCGCGAGCCGGGCGTTCACCCGCGGTTCGGCGGGCGGGGCGGTGCGGGCGTAGTGGTCCTCCCAGAACCGGGCGGGCTCGTCGGGGTGGTCGGTGGCGGGCATTGGCACGGCGGCTCCTCCTGTGCGGCGGTGTGGGGGCCAGCGTCGCCCCGACCGCGCGCACTGGCACGCTTTCTTGCGGTTTCGGCAAGATGACGGGGTGAGCGAGGACTTCGAGGACGTGCTGCGCGCGGTCGGCCCCCGGCTGCGCGCCCTGCGTCGCGGCCGCGGCCTGACGCTGGCCGACCTCGCCGCGCGGACGGGGGTGTCGGAGAGCACGCTGTCCCGGTTGGAGAGCGGGCAGCGGAAGGCCACCCTCGAACTGCTGCTGCCGCTGGCCCGCGCCCACGACGTCCCGCTGGACGACCTGGTCGGCGCGCCGCGCACCGGCGACCCGCGGATCCACCCCGCCCCGGTCCACCGGTTCGGCATGACGTTCCTGCCGCTGTCCCGGCGCGCGGGCGGCGTGCACGCCTACAAGGTGCTCATCCCCGGCGACACCGGGCACGTCACCCCGCAGTCGCACGAGGGCTTCGAATGGCTCCACGTCCTCGACGGACGCCTGCGGCTGGTGCTCGGCGACCACGACGTGGTGCTGCCGCCCGGCGAGGAGGCCGAGTTCGACACCGGGCTGCCGCACTGGCTCGGCAGCGCCGACGGCGGCCCCGTCGAACTGCTCGTCCTGTTCGGACCGCAGGGCGAACGGGCGCACCTGCGGGCACGGGGAAGCCGCCGCTGAGCGCGAGCGGGCGCTAGGCCCTCTCCCGCAACCACTCCAACGCGGACCCGCCCGCGGTCAGCACCGAGATGTGCCCGTCCTCTGAGGACAGTCGCAGTTCGGACCGCGGGCACCGGCGCGCCAACCACTCCCCGTGCGAACTCGGCACCACCCGGTCACGGCCGCCGTGCAGCAGCAGCACGGGCGCGGTCACGTCGGCCGGGTCGAAGCCCCAGGGGGTGACGTACGCCAGGTCGTCGTCGACCAGCGCGGCCGGTCCGGCGGCGACGGCCGGTCCCACCACCTCGTCGAACCACGCCCAGTCGCCGGCCAGCGCGTCGAGGTCCGCCGGGGTGAACTCCGGGTCGTAGACCTCGTCGGACGCCTCGAACCGCTCCTTCACCGCCCGCCCGGCCGCCGCCGCGCGCAGCGACGCCACCCCGGACGCCGCCATGCCCGCGAACCAGTCGAGCCCGTCGGCGTCGAACGGCGCGAGCCCGGCGCCGCTCACCACGCCGAGCACCCGTTCCGGCAGCAGCGCGCCGCACGCGAGGGCGTGCGGCCCGCCGCCGGAGTGGCCGAACACGGCGAACCGCTCGATGCCCAGCGCGTCGGCGACGGCGGCGGCGCAGCGGGCGGCGGAGGCGACGTCCCGGCCCGGTTCCGGGGTGGACCCGCCGTAACCGGGGCGGTCGTAGGACACCCAGCGGATGCCGAGCCGTTCGGCGGCGGGGAACAGCGGCCGGGGCGGCGCGCCGGTGTTGGGCGTGCCGTGGTGCCAGAGCACGGCGAGGGCGCCGGCGCCGGAGTCGTAGGCGTGCAGCGCCCGGCCGTCGTCCAACTCGATGTCGATCTCCAGCACCACCGCAGGCTAACAGCGGCGACACGGTGGTCAAATCGTGGTTTGAGGAGCCCGATGAGTGGTTACCTCGTGCGTGCGCCTTGAGAAAACAGGGTGTCGGAGGAGCGTGTCATGAACATGGTGGACCTGCCTGACGACGGGCTCGACCTGGAGTTGGGCGGCGTCTCCTCGCCGGACGGTGTCGACGGCTGGGTGCGGCAGGTGGCGCACGGGGTGGACGGTCGACGCGTCGACGACCTCGTGCTGATCGTCGCCGAACTGGTCGCCAACGCACGGGCGCACGCCGCGGGTCCTTGGCGGATGCGGCTGTACCGCGTGGACGACCGCGGTGTCGTGCGGGTCGAGGTGGAGGACCGCAGTCCGAGCCTGCTGCCCGTGCTGGGCCGGGCCGACGACCCGTCGGGCGGCGGGTTGCTGCTGGTCAACCGGTTGTCCGTGCACTGGGGGTTCGACCGGAAGGAAGACCGCAAGGCGGTGTGGGCCGAGGTGCCGGTGGACTGACGGCAACCTCGGGGCGAGGGTGGTGCGGGGCCCGCGGCGCGTGCGGGCCCCGCACCGCCGGTCAGCGCCCGACCTCCTCGGAAACCCAGGAGGCGACCGCCGAGTAGTAGTCCCGCGCGTTCGGGGCGAGGTTGATCGAGTGGCCGTACTCGGGCAGCACGTAGGCCCGCAGTGGCGCGCGGAAGTACGGGGCCTCGGCCGCGTGCAGGGTCTCGGAGGTCGAGCAGTCCGTGGCGAGCAGGCCGCAGACCGCCGCGTCCCGCTCGCCCACGACCGTCATCACCGGCACGTTGAGCAGCAGGCTGTACGGCAGCAGCACGGCGACGCCGAGCCCGTCGGCGGCCTCGGTCGGCGAGAACACGTCCTTGGTGGACTCCTCGATCGCCATGACGTCCGGCAGGAGCCGGCCGGGCGCGTGGAAGCTCGCGTACCGGGTGCCCGGCGCGGTGGTCAGGTAGCCCAGCGGGTGCAGCAGGCCGAACTTCGGGTCGAGGTTGGCGGGGCGGAAGTTCGCGAACGCCGCCGCCACGCCGACCGGGTTGACCCGGTGCGTCATGCCGGTCAGCAGCACGCCGTCCACGTCCTGGTAGGTGCCCGCCTCCACGACGCCGATCGCCGCGCCGAGCGAGTGGCCGCCGATGACGACCCGGCTGAACCTCGGCCCGTACTCGCCGGACCGCAGGCCGCGCACCACCTGGTGCATGGCGTCGGCCTGGACGAACGCGGTCAGCGCGACCGCCAACGGCCGCGAGCTGCGACCGGTGCCGAGCCGGTCGACGGCGAGGGTCGCGAACCCGGCCGCGTTCTGCGCGGCGCGGAAGGAGTGCCTGCCGTCCGGGAAGTCCCAGTAGGAGCTGTTGTAGGTGGCGCCCGGGATGAGCACCTGGACGGTGGCGGCGCCGGACGCGGGCGTGCACAGGGTTCCGTGCACGACCTCGCGGTGACCGAGGACGGTCACCGGCGCGTCGACGTCGCGACACGTGGCGTCGGCCGAGGCGGACGCGGACGTGAGCGATGCCGCCACCACGAGCGCCACCAGGCCGGCGGCGAGTGAGTACCGCAAGAAGGACGACCTCCATCGTGTGTTGATCTCGTGTGCCGGGCGGAGCCGCGGGGCGCGGTCAGCGCGAGCGGACCACCACCGGCATCCGGTTCGGGTAGAGCAGGCCGTTCACCTTGGGCCGCACCGGTTTCCCGGGCACCGGCACGAGCCGCGCGCGGGCGGCGACGGTGGCGGCGACGATCGCGATCTCGACGTGCGCGAACGCGTGTCCCGGGCAGTGGTGCAGGCCGCCGGCGAACGGCACGTAGGCGCCCTTGGGCAGGGCGGCGGCGCGTTCGGGCAGCCACCGGTCGGGGTCGAAGCGGTCCGGGTCGTCGTAGTAGCGCGGGTCGTGGTGCAGCGCGTGCGGGCTGAAGCCGACCTCGGCGCCCGCGGGCACCCGCACGCCGCCCAGCGACACCTCGGTGTTGGCGCGCCGCAACGTGATCCACAGCGGGTACCGGCGCAGCACCTCGGTGATCACGCGTTGCAGGTACGGCAGCCGGCGGACGTCGCCGATCGTCGCGGCCCGACCGCCCAGCACCTCGTCCACCTCGGCGTGCACCCGCCGCTCGACCGCCGGGTTGGCGGCCAGCTCGTGGAACAACCAGGCCAGCGCGATGCCGGTGGTCTCGGTGCCCGCGGTGAGCAGGGTGACCACCTCGTCGCGGAGCTGCCGCCGGTCCATCGCCGCGCCGGTCTCGTCGCGCGCGTTCAGCAGCACCGACAGCAGGTCGTCCCGGTCGCCGCGGGCGCCGTCGACCACGTCGTCCACCACCCGGTGCACGTGCGCGACGGCCCGGTCGAAGCGGCGGTTCGCCGGGATCGGCAGCTTCTCCAGCCCGGCGGGCGACAGCGCGCGGACCACGCCGAGCCTGATCAGCGTCGGCGTGTGCTCGCGGATGCCGGCGCTCACCGCCGGGCCGAAGTCGGCGGAGAACATCGTGCGGCCGACCACCGAGATCGCCAGGTCCTGCATCACCCCGTCCAGTGACAGGATTTGTCCATCCCGCCAGGAATTCGCCAGGTCGGCGGCCAGTTCGGTCATCGTCTCCGAATAGCGGGTCAGCGGGCCCCGGTGGAACGCGGGCTGGATCATCCGGCGTTGTCTGCGATAAAAGTCACCATTGGTGCTGACCAGCCCGTTCCCGAAGGCGCGGCGCAGTTTGTCGACGAAGACGCCCTTGTCGAACTTGTCCGTCTCGTCGGTGAGGACCTGGTGCGCCAGTTCGGCGGTGGTCACGAAGTACAGCGGCAGTCTGCCCAGGTAGAGCCGCACGACCGGGCCGCCGGACCGCAGGTTCGCGGTAAACGCGAGACGTTCTCGCAACAGTGCGACGGTGTGCCCGAGCAGGGGTAATCGACCCGGAACCGCGGGCGCCGCGGATTCGCCGTCGGCGCCGGTTCCCGGACTGGCGGTCATGGGTGTCCGCTCCAGTTCCAGCAGGTGATTGACGGCGTGCACTCTATGCGCAGCCCGGACCCGGCGGGATCGCGCATTGGGGTTAAGTTGTCGGAAGTGCTGGTGCGCGCGGTGGCCAAGGGGTTGGATGTCATAGTTCTCCTCGACCCCCGCCGAAATCCCGAATTCCCGGAGTGCGCCATGAGCGACCTGGACTGGGTACCCGCAGGCATCGACGTCACCGTGCCGAGCGTGGCCAGGACATACGACTACCTGCTCGGCGGCGCGCACAACCTCGCCGTCGACCGCGCGATGGGCGACCAGATGATGTCGGTGCTGCCCGGGGCGCGCGCACTGGTCCGGCTGAACCGGGCCTTCCTGCGCCGGGCGGTCACCCACCTCGCCGAGCGCGGTGTCCGGCAGTTCCTCGACATCGGCTCGGGCATACCCACCGTCGGCAACGTGCACGAGATCGCCCGGGTCGCCGCGCCGGGCTGCCGGGTGGTCTACGTCGACAAGGACCCGGTGGCGATCGCGCACAGCACCCTCCTGCTCGCCGACGACCCCGACACCTCCGCCGTGCAGGCGGACCTGCGCGACCCGGAGGACGTGCTGAGCCGGCCCGAGGTCACCGACCTGCTGGACTTCGACCAGCCGATCGCCCTGCTGCTGCTGCTGGTGGTGCACTTCGTCCGGCCCGAGGAGGAGCCGGGCCGGCTGCTCGCCCGCTACCGGGACCGGCTCGCGCCGGGCAGCTTCATGGTGATCTCGCACGCCACCGCGGACGACCGCGCCGAGACCATGCGCCGCGCCGCGGACACCGTGCGGGAGAGCAGGTCGAAGGACAACCTGGTGTACCGCACGCACGCCGAGGTGACGGAGCTGTTCGACGGTTACGAGCTGGTCGAGCCGGGCGTGGTCGGGCACGCGCTGTGGCGGCCGGGCGGCGCGGGCGACATCGCGGACCAGGCCGAGGACAACACACAGGTGTGGGCGGGTGTGGGGCGCAAGCCGGGACCGGCGTCGGTGACCGGGGGCCGGTGATGACCGCCGCGCTGCCCCGGGACGCGGACGGGTTGCGCGCCCGCACCAAGCTCGCGAAGAAGTGGGCCTACCTGCTCAGCTCGCGGGCGTTCGTCCCGATGCCGACCGCCGAGCTGGAGCGGCGGCTGCTCGGGCTGGTGGAACGGCTCTGCGCCGGCGTGCTGACCGAGTCGCTGGCGCAGCGCGCCGGTCGGGAGGTCGGCGACGCGCTGGTCGCCCTGAACTGCACCACGTCCGAGGCGTTGCAGACGTCGGTGGAGGTGGTGGGCAAGGGCCTGCTCGGCATGGGTTCGCTCGCGCCGGCGGACCGGCTGCGGGAGCGCGTGGTCGACGTGATCGCCGCGCTCGCGGCCGGGTTCGCCGACCGGATCCGGGCGTCCACCCTGGACCAGCAGGAGCAGCTGGGCCGCTCGCTGTACAAGGCGATGCGCGAGGCGCAGATCGAGCTGCAGCACAGCGAGGCCAGGTTCGAGCTGCTGGAGCACCACCTGTCGGCGGGCATCGCGACCGTCGACCCGGACGGCGCGCTGGTGCGGTCGAACGGCGCGCTGGCCCGGATCGTGGACCGGCCCGCCGCCGAGCTGGCCGGGCTGTCGCTGTTCGAGCTGGCGCACCCGGACGAGCGGGTCGCGCTGCGGGCCGACTTCACCCGGCTCGCCGAGGCGGGCGGCACCACGTCGACCACCCAGCCGCGCCAGTTGCTGCGCGCCGACGGCGAACCGGCCTGGGTGGTGCTCACGCTGGCGCCGCTGCGCCGGCTGGAGGGCCCGGGCCAGGTGATCGTGCTCGCCGAGGACGCCACGGACGTCAACCTGCTGCAGGGCCAGCTCAACCACCAGGCGCTGCACGACGTGCTGACCAGGCTGCCGAACCGGCAGTACTTCACCAGCAGGCTGGAGCAGGCGCTGCGCACGGCCGACCCCGGCACCGGCGTCAGCGTGTTCCACCTCGACCTCGACGGCTTCTCGCGGATCACCGGCGGGCTCGGCCGCGAGGTCGGCGACCACGTGCTGAAGGTCGTCGCCGGGCGGCTGGAGGCGGTGGTCGCCGGCGAGAGGGCGATGGTGGCCCGGTTCGGCCACGACGAGTTCGCGATCCTGGTGGAGAACGGGCCGACCACGCCGGACGTGGTGACGATGATCCGGCGGATCAACGACCTGCTGTCCGCGCCGTTCCGCTCCGGCGGCGAGCGGGTGGCGGTGTCGGCGACGATCGGCGTGGTGCACCGGCCCTCGCGGGACGCCGCGCCGGCCACCCTGCTCGACTCGGCCGACCTGACGCTGCGCCGCGCCCGGGGCAACGGGCGCAGGCAGTGGGAGCTGGCCGACCGGGCGCAGGACGGTCGCGACCGGCGCGCGTTCAGCCTGGCCGCGACCATGGCGGGCGCGTGGGAGAGCGGCGAGGTGCGGGTGCGGTACCGGCCGGTGGTGCGGCTGGCCGACGAGTGGGTCGAGTCGGCCGAGGCGGTGCTGCGGTGGGACCACCCGGTGCTCGGCTCGCTGCCGCACGAGCAGTGCCTGGCGCTGGCCGAGGACACCGGGCTGATCGTGCCGCTGGGCACGTGGGCGCTGCGCGTCGCGTGCGAGCAGGCTCGGGCGTGGCGGCGCGAGCTGCGCCGGGACGTGCCGGTGCGGTGGGCGTTGACGCCGAGCCAGGCGGCGGACCCGGACCTGCACGGCGTGGTGCGGGACGTGCTGTCCGGCACCGGGCTGCCGCCCGCGTCGCTGCGGCTCGGCGTGCCCGGTCAGGTGCTGTTCGGCGACCGCGGCGAGGCGACCGACAACCTGCGGTACCTGGCGGAGGACGGGGTCGGCGTCGAGCTGGACGACTTCACCGCCGCGCCGCACGACCTGGTGCGGTTGCTGGACGGCGTGCCGGTGCGGGCGGTGCGGGTGGCGCAGTCCCCCGCCGCCAGGCCCGGCTCCGCGGTGGCGGGAGCGCTGGCCGCCGTGCTGGCGGTGGTGCGCGACGCCGGCATCGGGCTGACCGTCGCCGGGGTCGCGACCACCGAGGAAGCCCGGTGGTGGCGGGAGGTGGGTGCGGACACCGCGTCCGGTCCCCTGTTCGCCCCCGCCGGTCCACCGGACGTGATCACCCGGTAGCGCGAGCCGACGCACGCGCTGCCGGGGAGCTTTCGGGCGGTTCCCCGACGGCGCGTGCGGGCGCCGCCGGGGAACCGTCCGTTGTGATCACCCGATAGCGCAAGTCAGCGCAGGCGCTGTCGGGGAGCCGTGCGACAGGTAGCCGAAGGTGGTGCTCTCCCCCGGCTTCACCGCCGCGTTCCAGGGCGCGTTCGTCGCCGTCGCGGTCGTGCCGTCGGCGGTGATGGTCGCGCCCCAGGCGTGCCGGACGCCCTGGCCGGCGGCGAGCGGCCAGCTCACCTGCCAGCCGGCGGACGGCGAGTTCTCCTGGTGCCGCACGGTGATCTCGACGTGGTGCCCGGTGCCCCACTGCGCGACCACGCGCATCGTCGCCGTGCAGTCGCCCTTGGTCGTCTTGAACGCGGGCAGCTCGTCCAGCGTGATCACGTCGGCGTGGTCGTACACGCGTTGCACGAAGTCGCGCGGGTTGGTCACGCCGTCCTGGATGAACGAGCCGGACCAGGTGACGAACCAGCTCCAGCGGGCCTCGTAGGCGCGCACCAGGTCCGGGTCCGGGATGGAGCCGACCTCGCCCAGCGCCACCAGCTTGCGGTCGCCGCCCAGCTCGACCAGCCGCTCGTACGGTCCGATGACCGGGCCGTGGTCGCCCTGCGGCGGGTAGGAGTCCATGCTGACGACGTCGACCACGTCGTCACCGGGGTACCAGTCGGGCGAGATCGAGTTCCACACCCAGATGAGGTTGTGCAGGCCGTGGTGGCCGACCAGCCGCTGGTGCAGCAGCCGGTACAGCTCCTTGGCCGGGCCGGGCCCCTTGGCGCCCCACCAGAACCAGCCGCCCTCGGCCTCGTGCAGCGGTCGCCACAGCACCGGCACCTTCGCGTCGGCCAGGCGCTTGAGCTGCACCGCGATGGCGTCCATGTCCCGGATCAGCAGCCGGTAGTCGGTCGAAGCGGGGTCGGCCAGCGCGGCGGCCAGGTCGAACGTGGTCGCGTCGGTGTAGAAGCCGCGCCACCACTCCTTGCCCGGCTGGTCGATCAGGCCGCTCGGCGCGTTCCAGTGCCAGGCCATCGTGACCACCCCGCCGCGCCGGTCGTAGGCGATGGCGTGGTCGACGTCCTGGCCGACGGTGCCGCGCTCGACCCGGCTCGGCGAGTAGTCCATGAGGTCGTAGCCGCCGACGGCGGGCGCCTTGCCGGTGTTCTGCTCGACCCAGTCGATGCTCGTCTGGTCCTGCTGGCCGGACAGCGTGGTCCTGCCGTGGTTCCTGGCGAGGTAGCGCATCAGGCCCTTGGCCTCGGTGGTGGCGGCCGGGTCGGTGAGCGCGCCGGTGACCTGGTGCGGGCCGCGCGGCGCGCTGGGCGTCACCTTGATCGCGTCGATCAGGTACCAGCCCCAGTTGTTGGTGATGGTGACCGTGTTGTCGCCCTCGCGCAGCAGCACCTTGCCCGCCGGGATGGAGGTGAACGTCGGGTGCTCGGGGAAGGAGACGTCGCCGAGGCCCGCGCCGTTGAGCGACAGCGACGCCGTCTTCGGGCCGTACGGGGTGGCGTAGAGGATCGTCAGGTCGTGCAGGCCGCCGGGGCTGTCCGGGATGGTGATGGTGACGTGGTCCGTGCCGGTGTCGAAGCCCGCGACGTAACCCCGGCCGGAGAAGCCGGCCACGCTCGACTCGACCACGACGCCGTCGAGCTGACCGTCCTCGGCCTCGTGCACGCCCGGCGCGGACGGCGCGCTGGGCGCGACCTTGATCGCGTCGATCAGGTACCAGCCCCAGCCGGTGGTGAAGGTGACCGTGTTGTCGCCCTCGGCCAGCACCAGCTTCGCGCCGGTGGCCTCGGTGAACCCGGCGCTCTCGGCCAGCGCCACCTCGCCCACGGACGTGCCGTTGAGGGACACGGCGGTGTGCTTGGGGCCGTTGGGGGCGGCATAGCGGACGGTGAGGTCGTGCAGGCCGCCCGGGCTGTCCGGGATCGTGACGGTGACGTGGTCGGTCGCCTCGTCGAAGCCGCCGACGTAGCCGGAGCCGGAGAAGCCCTCGACGGCGGTCTCCACCACGACGCCGGACAGCACGCCGTCCTCGGCCTCGATCCACTCGCCCGGCGCGGCGACCGCCGTCGGGGCGAGCCCCAGCGCTATCAGCGAGACGAGCAGCAGCAACCTCACGTCGTCATGTCCCTTCACCGCCGTTGGCACGGGGAGCGCGCGCCCCCTCGTTTTCTGGGAGCGCTCCCAGGAGCATAAGGGGCGCGGCTCCCACGACAAAGGAGTTGTTGGTCGGCAAATCCACCGGATCCCCGAACCGACGGCGGTGGCGACAGGTCAGCGGCGCCGCTCCGCGGTCAGGCCGCACAGCTCGTCGGCCACGGCCCACAACTCCTCTTCGCGCCGCTCGTCGTAGGACTCGGGCGACGACGGGACCACCTCGCCGCGGCTGATGTACGACCCGCTGTCGCCGGGGCGCGGTCCCACCACCGCCTCGGCCAGCAGCCGACCGGCCTTGGCCTTGCCGGTGACGGTCGGCAGGACGCGCAGCGCGGCGCCGACGACGCCGAACACGGCCTGGCCGACCCGGCCCGCGTCGCGCGCCAGCCCCGTGCCGGGCACCAGGCCGGGGTTGTAGGAGTAGACGTCCACGCCCTCGGGCAGCCGGCGCCGGAGGGCGTGCACGAGGTAGATCACGCCGAGCTTGCTGGTCGCGTACGCGCGCCGGCCCGCGACGCCGGTGCCCTCCTCCCCCGGCCTGGCCAGGTCGCGCGGGTCGGTCCAGCGGGGCGGCGGGACCAGGCCCATGCTGTTGTGCGCGCTGTCGTGCACGTCGCTGGCGACCACGACGATCCGCGCCGGGTCGGCGAACCGCGGCCGGAGCAGGTTCAGCAGCAGGTGGTAGGCCAGCACGTTCACGCCGAAGGTCATCTCGAAGCCGTCGGCGGTCACCTTGCGGGTCGACGCCATCTGCAGGCCCGCGTTGCCCAGGAACCCGTCGAGCGGCCCCTCCACCTCGGCCCCCTCCGCCTCGACTGCGGCGCGGCGGACGTCGGCGAACGACGCCAGGTCGCACACCACCTCGGAGACGTTGCCGTTGCCGGTGGCGCGGGTCAGCTCGGCGGCCAGGCCGGGCCTGCGGTTGAACACCAGCAGGTGGCGGTCCGGGTGGTGGCGCAGCAGGTGCTCGGCGGCCTGGCGGCCCAGACCCCGACTCGCGCCCGTCATCAACGTCGTGCCCATGGTCGCTCCTGGTACTTGGTTCAAAGTGGTACTCAGTACCGTACAGAACTTCGTACCGGGCCGCTATGCTGGACCGCATGCCGGAACGGATGCCGCTGCGCGAGCGCAAGCAACAGCGCGCTCGGGAGCAGATCGTGCGGGCGGCGTTCTCGCTGTTCGCCGAACGCGGGTTCGCCGACGTGACGGTGACCGACATCGCCGAGCGGGCCGAGGTCGGGCGCACCACGTTCTTCCGCTACTTCGGCGACAAGCAGGAGGTCGCCTTCTCCGACGAGCAGGCGCTGGTCGAGGGCCTGACCGCGCGGCACCGCGCGCTGCCGCCGGTGCACGACCTGGCCGGGGCGGTGGCGCAGTTGCGGGCGGTCGTGGTCGACCTGTGCCACGAGCTGACCGCTGACGGCGAGCACTACCGGGCGCACGAACGGCTGCTGCGCGACAACCCCGAGCTGCGCGACCGGGCCGCGCGGAAGTTCGCCAGGCTGACCGGGTCGATCCGCGACAACCTGCTCGACCGCGGCACGCCCGCCGAGGTGGCCGCGCTCGCGCCGCAGGTCGCGCTGGCCTGCTACGCCGCGGGCAGCGGGTTGGCGGGCGGCGATCCGGCGGCGCTGCCCGGCGCGGTGGACGCCGCCTTCGCACACCTGAGCGAACTCGGCACGCCCCGGATCGCCTGAACGCCACGATTCTGTCGGACCGGTGCGTTAGGTTTTCCCCGTCATGCGACTCATCGGACGTGATCACCCGGTCGGCGTGCTGCGCGCGGAGATCGACCGCGCCACGGGCAGCCACGGCGGGCTGGTCCTGGTCGCGGGCGAGGCCGGGATCGGCAAGACCACCCTGGTGACCGGGGCGGCCGAGCAGGCGCGGCGGCAGGGCGCGCTGGTGCTCGGCGGCTCGTGCTGGGACTCCGACAGCGCGCCCGGCTACTGGCCGTGGGTCCAGGTGCTGCGGGCGTTGCGCCGGGCCGTCAGCGAGCGCGAGTGGGCCGCCCTCGACCAGGGGCCGCTGGCGGTGCTGCTGGGCGAGGCGCCGTCGCAGCACCCGCCGGAGAGCTTCCCGCTGTACGACGCGGTGACGACGGCGCTGGTGGCCGTGTCGCACCACCGGCCGGTGGTGGTCGTGCTGGAGGACCTGCACTGGGCCGACCCGGCGTCGGTGAAGCTGCTGGAGTTCGCCGCGCAGCACACCTGGTTCGAGCGGGTGCTGCTGGTGGGCACCTACCGCGACACCGAGGTCGACGCCGAGGACCACCCGCTGCGGCCGTTGATGACGCCGTTGCTGGGCCGGGCCGCCACGGTCGCGCTGACCGGGCTGGGTCCCGTCGAGGTGGGCGAGCTGATGGCCCGCACGGCGGGTCGCGAGCCGGACGCCGACCTGGTCGCCGAGGTGCACCTGCGCACCGGCGGCAACCCGTTCTTCGTGGAGCAGACCGCCCGGCTGTGGCACGGCGGCGGGCCGGTCACCGCGATCGCGCCCGGTGTGCGCGACGCGTTGCGGCGGCGGTTGTCGCTGCTGCCCGCCCAGGTCGGCGAGCTGCTGACGGCGGCGGCCGTGCTCGGGCACGAGTTCCACCGCCGGGTGCTGGCCGCGACGACGTCGTTGCCGGTGCCCGCGGTGGACCGGTTGCTCGACCAGGCCGCGCAGGCGCGGCTGGTGCTGGGGCTGGGCGGCGGCCGGTTCGCCTTCACCCACGACCTGGTGCGCGAGACCCTGTACGCGTCGCTGTCCGATGTGGACGCCCGGCACGCGGCGGTGGTGCGCGCGGTGGACGGCGACCTGCTGCTGCCGGTGGACCTGGCCCGGCACGCGCACCTGGCCGGTGACGAGCTGCCCGCCGACCGGGCGGTGGACCTGATCGTGGCCGCGGCCCGCGACGCGAGCCGGCGGATGGCGGTCGAGGAGGCCGCCGGGCACTACCGGCGGGCGCTGGAGCGCGCCGAGGGGACCAAGCGGCGGATCGCGATCGAGCTGGAGCTGGGCAACGAGCTGTACCACTGCGCCGAACCCGCCGAGGCGCAGCGGATCTTCGCGGAGGCGGCGGCGCAGGCGCGCGGGCTGGCCGACCCGGAGCCGTTCGCCAGGGTGGCTCTGGCGGTCTACCGGTTCGCCGAGGACGAGGGTTCGGCCGCCGCGGTGGTGCGGGAGGCGTACGCCCGGCTGATCGGGCCGCCGCCGGACCTGCCGACCGAGGTGTTGGCGCGGGAGATGAGCCTGCGGGCCACCGAGGCGGCGCGGGGCGGTGGCGACGACGACGCGTTGACCTCGGGCCTGTGGGCCACGCACGACACGACCGTCGGCATCGCGGGCGCCGAGCAGCGGCTGGCGCTGACCGACGAGCTGATCACCGTGTCGCGGCGCAACGGCGACCACACCACCGAGCACTTCGCCGCCTCGTTCCGGTGGGTGGCGCTGCTGGAGCTGGGCGACCCGCGCTACCTCGACCAGCTGCACGCGTTCGTGGCGCTGTCGGAACGGCTCGGCGTGAGCCGGTTCAACTTCTCGGCGGCCATCGACCAGTCCATCATCGCCACCGCGCAGGGCCGGTTCGCCGAGGCCGAGGCGCTGCTGGCCAGGGCGACCGAGCTGGGCGCGGACAACCACGTCGGGTTCCGGATGATGTACCTGCACCTGAGGTGGGCGCTGCTGCTGCCGCAGGGCCGGTTCGCCGAGCTGGACGAGCTGGCGCCGGAGATCGCCGCGAGCACCTACCCCTACCCGCGCCTGCTGGCCGGTCTGACCGCGCTCGAACGCGGCGACGTGGCGACCGCGCGGCTCCACGCCGACCCGCCGGTCCCCGACGACCGCTTCCAGCACGCGTTCGAGCCGCTGTGGCTGCGGTTCCAGGCGCAGCTCGCCCACGCGACCGGTGACCGGGACCTGGCGGCGCGGGTGCGCGAGGAGCTGGCGCCGCACCGGGGCAGGTGGCTGGTGTCGATGTACGGGTGCGACGTCGGCGGCCCGGTGGACCTGTGGCTGGGCCTGGTGGACCTGGTGCTCGGCCGGTGCGACGAGGCGGTCGAGGAGCTGACCGCCGCGCGGTGGTCGGCCGAGCGGATGCGGACCCCGCCGTGGCTGTCACGGGTGAGCGGGCACCTGGCGGAGGCGTTGCGCGCGCAGGGCGTCCCGGCGGAGGCGGTGTCCGCGCAGCTCGGCGGCGCGACGCCCGACGACCGGCCCACCGCCGAGTTCCGCCGTGACGGCGAGGTGTGGGCGCTGTCCTACGGCGGTGTCACGGTCCGGGTGCCGGACTCGAAGGGGCTGCGCGACCTGCACGTGCTGCTGGGCAACCCGGGCGAGCCGGTGGCCGCGGTGTCGCTGCTCGCGCCGGAGGCGGTGGCCTCGGCGCGACTGGGCGGTGACCCGGTGCTGGACGACGAGGCCAAGGCCCGCTACCGGCGGCGGTTGGCGCAGCTGGACGACGAGATCGACCACGCCCCCGACGACGACCGCGCCGCCGCCCTCGACCGCGAGCGCGAAGCGCTGCTGGAGGAGCTGCGCGCCGCCGCCGGCCTGGCCGGTCGCACCCGGAGGCTCGGCGACGAGGCCGAACGCGCCCGCAAGGCGGTCACCGCCCGGATCCGCGACACCCTCCGGAAGCTGGCCGACCGCCACCCCGGTCTCGCGGCCCACCTGAGGGAGACCGTGTCGACCGGGGCGACGTGCACCTACTCGGGTCACGAGCGGTTCCGGCTCTGACCTACTTGCGGTTGTACAGGCGCATGGTCCAGGCGCCGAACACCGCGGTGAACACGACGACGTAGCCGAGCGTCCACAGCATCGCGTCGCCGTCGAACCCGCCCGCCATCAGCGCCCGCACCGCCGCGACCAGCTTGCTGATCGGGTTGACGTTGACGAACGCCTGGAGCCAGCCCGGCATCGTCTCCGGGCTGACGTAGACGTTGGACAGGAACGTCAGCGGGAACAGCACCAGCATGCTCACGCCCATCACGGACTTCTCGCTGCGCATCAGCAGGCCGAACATCGTCCAGACCCAGGAGAACGCGAACGAGAACACCACCAGCACCGCCACGCCGAGCAGCACGCCGACGACACCGCCGCCGGGCCGGAAGCCCAGGACCAGCCCGACCACCATGATCACGGTGGACGCCAGCACGTAGCGCAGCAGGTCGCCGAGGATGTAGCCGACCATCGGCGCGGGCCGCCAGATCGGCAGCGTGCGGAACCGGTCGAACACGCCCTTCTCGATGTCGGTGTTCACCGCCACGCCGGTGTACATGGTGATCATCACGACGCTGGTCACCGTGATGCCGGGCAGCAGGTACTGGATGTACTCCCCCGGCGAACCGGCCAGCGCGCCGCCGAACAGGTAGGTGAACATCAGGATCATCATGATCGGGAACGCGGTGACGTCGAACAGCTGCTCCGGCACGTGCTTGATCTTCAGCACGGCCCGCCAGCCGAACGTGAGCGACGCCGACAGCGCGCTGGGGCGGTTGGGCTGCTCGGTCTCCAACAGCACCGCCGCCAAGTCCTCCGCCTTGGGCGCGGGCAGGATCTCGGGCTCCTTGGTGACGGTCACGCCGCCGCCTCCTTCTTGTCGGTCAGGGCCAGGAAGACCTCGTCCAGGCTGGGCTGGCCGAGGGAGAATGTGTCGACGGTGATGCCCTCGCGGGCGAGCTGGGCCAGCGCCTCGGCGGCCTGCTCGGTGGCCCGGCCGGTCAGCCGCGCGGTCAGCGCGACCGGGTCGTGGTCGAGCTGCACGTCGGCCTCCAGCGCGCGGGCCAGCACCTGCTGCGCCTGCGGGCGCTGCTCGGCGTCACGCAGCCGCAGGTGCACCGCGCCGACCCCGACCGACGCCTTCAGCTCGCCCTTCGTGCCCTCGGCGATGACCTTGCCGTGGTCGATCACCGCGATCCGGGACGCGAGCTGGTCGGCCTCGTCCAGGTACTGCGTGGTCAGCAGCACGGTGGTGCCGTGCGCGACGACCGCGCGGACGATGTCCCACACCTGGTTGCGGCTGCGCGGGTCCAGGCCGGTGGTCGGCTCGTCCAGGAACAGCAGCTTCGGCGTGTTGAGGATGCTGGCCGCGATGTCGAGCCTGCGGCGCATGCCGCCCGAGTAGTGCTTGACCTGCTTGGCCGCCGCCTCGGTGAGCCCGAACGCCTCCAGCAGCTGCGCGGCCCGGCTCCGGGAGTGCGCGCGGGAGTGGCCGAGGAGCCTGCCCAGCAGGACCAGGTTCTCGGTGCCGGTCAGGTCCTCGTCCACCGAGGCGTACTGCCCGGTGAGGCTGACCAGCTGCCGCACCGAGTTCGGGTCGGCGCGCACGTCGTGGCCGAACACCCGCGCCTCCCCGTCGTCGGGTCGCAGCAGGGTGGCGAGCATGCGGACGGTCGTGGTCTTGCCCGCGCCGTTCGGGCCGAGCAGGCCGTACACCGTCCCGGCGGGCACGGTGAGGTCGACGCCGTCCACCGCGCGGGTGTCGCCGAAGACCTTGACCAGGCCCGACGTTTCGATGGCGTTCATGGGTTCCCTTCCTCAGGAGGCGTAGGGGCGTCGGGTGCGGGCATCCTTGAGGGCCGACGCCCACCAGGTGAGCTGGTCGAGCATCGCGTCCGCGGCGCGGCGGCGGTGCTCGACGTCGAGCGGTTCGTCGGCGAGCAGGTTCACGCCGACGGTCGTGCGCATCGTCATGACGTGCAACTCGGTGAAAACTGATCGCAGCTGCTCCACCGCGTGCAGGCCCTCGGAGCGGTAGCCGTAGGAGACGAACCCCGCGGGCTTGGCGTGCCACTCGTCGTAGGCGTAGTCGATGGCCTGCTTGAGGGAGGCCGGGAAGCTGCGGTTGTACTCGGGGGTGACCACGACGAAGCCGTCCGCGGCGGCCACCTGGTCGGTGAACCGCCGGACCTCCGGCGTCGGCTGCCCCGGGTAGCACGGCGGGAAGTCGAAGTCGGCCAGGTCGAGCACGACCGGCTCGACGTCGGCGCGCTCGGCCACGACCCCGGCCGCCCAGCGCCCGATGCCGTCCCCGACGCGTCCCTCGCGGGTGCTGCCGATGATCACCGCGATGTGCAGTGGCCGCATGTCCCCACCTCCTCTCGACCAGGAGGCGCGAGACGGCCCGCTAGACCGGATCTGGCAATCCGCCGCGGGCCGGCGAGCACGAAGCGAGCACGAGGCAAGCGCGAGGCGAGCGCGAATGGCGACGGACCCCGCGCCCTGGCACGTGCCGGGCGCGGGGTCCGTCGGGGGCCGGCTAGATGCGGCAGGTGTCCAGGGAGCTGACCAGGATCGCGCGGGCGCCCACGCGCCACAGCTCGTCCATGATGAACGGCGCGTCGTCGCGCGGCACGAGGGAGCGCACGGCCACCCAGCCCTCGCGGGCCAGGGGCGACACGGTGGGCGACTCGATGCCGGGCACCAGCTTGAACGCCTCGTCCTGCGCCTCGGCCGGGCAGTCGAAGTCGAGGATGACGTAGCGGCGGGCGATCAGCACGCCCTGGAGCCTGCGGTGCAGGATCTCGACCGCGCGGACCGCGTCCGGGGCGTCGGCGACGGTGTCGCCCTGGATCAGCACGGCCTCGGACTTGAGGATCGGCGTGCCGAACGTCTCCAGCCCGGAGGTCTTCAGCGTGATGCCGGTCTCGACCACGTCGGCGATGGCGTCGGCCACGCCCAGTTCGACGGCGGTCTCCACCGCGCCGTCGAGCCGCACGAGGTGCGCCTTGACTCCGAGGTCGGCCAGGTGGTGCCCGACCAGGTTCGGGTAGCTGGTCGCGATCCGCTTGCCCTCCAGGCCCGCGGCGTCGTGGATGCCGCCGGGCTTGGACGCGAAGTAGAACGACGCCCGGCCGAAGCCGAGCGACAGGATTTCCTTCGCCGAGACGGTGGAATCGAGCAGCAGATCACGACCGGTGATGCCGACGTCCAACGACCCCTCGCCCACGTACACCGCGATGTCGCGGGGCCGCAGGAAAAAGAACTGCACATCATTTGCCGGGTCCGCCACGATCAGCTCACGGCCGGACCTGTTCACCCGGTAACCCGCTTCGGACAGCATTTGCGCCGCGGGAGCACTCAACGAGCCCTTGTTGGGCAGGGCGAAGCGAAGAGGAGCCATGGCGGGCAGTCTCCCACACGGGCCGACCCGTCCCCGTCCTGGGTATGCCCTGGTGTCCCACGGTGTGGAAACCGCGCGGCGGCGGACCCGAGTCACCCGTTCGGGCTTCCCACCTGGTGAGCGGACTGGACGGGACATCACCTTTCCGACTCACGTCGAGCCGATTAACGCGGCGTTGCCGGAATAGCGGGGTAAACGTCAGAGGAATCGACCCGCGCGCGTTCTCGTGGTCAACGCCCAGCCCACCGCGAACGACACCGCGATCGCCGTCGCCGCGACCGGGAACGCCTTCGCCTCGGCCGGGAGCGGCAGCGGTCGGGCCGCGACGGCGAGCAGCACCAGCACGGGTCCCTGGACGACGAAGGCGGCGAACGCGCCGCGCGCCAGCGCGGTGGCCAGCGGGCCGTCCCGGGTCAGCCGCCGTTGCGCCAGGCCGAGCAGCCACACCGACCCGCCGACCACGAGCACCGCCTCCACCGCCGCGAACAGCAGCGCCTGCCACCGCCAACCGCCGAGGAACGGACCGGCCTGGCCGGACAGGTCCGACACGCCCAGGGCGATCGCGACCACCGGCACCGACAGCAGGGCCGACACCGCCACGACCCGGCTGCCGCGCCAGATCCGGTCCGGCACCCGGCGGGCGAGGTCGGAGCGCGCGCCCGCGATGCCGAGCCCGAACAGGGCGATCAGCTGCGGCCACCACCAGACGTGCAGGTCGCCGACCTGGCCGCTGCGCGCCGGGAACCACAGCCGCACCACGAACGTGGTCACCGCGACGCCGCCGGTCACCGCCACCAGGTGGCCGCCGGTCAACGTGAGCGGCGTCGTCCCCGGCCTGCCGAACAGGGCGTAGCCGAGCGAGAGCAGCAGCAGGATCTCGACGAACCAGAGCGAGCCGGAGTCCAGCAGCGGGTCGCGGTGGGTGAACACCCACCACGGCGTGACGTCGTGCCCGGCGGCCCGGTAGGCCACCCACAGCACCAGCGGCCAGACCAGCAGGGCGGACAGCGCGAACGGGACGCCCAGCCGCAGCAGCCGGTCCGCGGCGAACCGCCGGGCGCCCTTGCGCGCCAGCGAGTCCGGCGTGAAGAGGCCGGACAGCAGGTAGAAGGTTCCCATCAGGAAGAGGCCGGACGGGCCGAGGACCGCGGCGAGCACGGCCTCCGCGTGCGGCGTGAACGTGACCTCGTTGACCTCGTCGTACGGCCACCCGCCCACCGCCGAGTACCCGAGGAGCGCGTGCCCGCCGATCACCCAGGCGACGAGCAGGACCTTCAGGTTGTCCACCGCGGCCAGCCGGGACCGCTGCCCCACCTCTGCGGTCATCCTCCCAAGGTAACGGCTCGCGACCCGGAGAAGTGGGGGTGTTCACGCCGCTCAGTCCGCGTTCGACCACCACGTGGCGAGGGCGACCACCGAGAACCCCATCGACTCGTACAGCGGCCGGCCCGGTTCGGCCGCGGTGAGGGTCATCGGCGACGGGGACCGGTTTACCACGGCGTTCATCAGCGCCCGGCCGACGCCGCGCGAGCGGTGCTCGGGCAGGGTCGTCACCCAGTACGCGCCGGCCGCGCCGTCGGACTCGACGGTCAGGCCCGCGCCGGCCACCGCGCCGTCGAGCCACGCCGTGTGCAGCCGGAAGCCCTCGTGGTCGGCCAGCGCGAGCGGCAGGGCGTTGCCGGTCGGGAAGCCGGGCATCGGGAAGCCGTCGACCACGACCCGCTCGGCGACGGCCCACTCGTCGGCCGTGCGCACCTCCCGGACCTCCAGGGCGGGCGGCGGCGCCGGCTCGTGCGGCCGGACCATCACCGGCAGGCGCCGTGCGGTGAGGCCGAGCGCGTCGCCGTCGACCGCGGCGAACGAGTCCTCCACGACCACCCGCGCCTCGGCCCGCTTGACCAGCAGTTGCAGCTCGGCGAAGTCGTCCGGGTCGAGGTCGGGGCGCACCGCGAGCACCCGCAGCAGGGTCGGTCCGCTGATCGCGAGGAACCCGGCGCGGGTGATCAGGTCGTGCCCGCGGGCGTGGGCCAGCGCGGTGGTGAGGACGGCGGCGTTGCGCACGGCCAGGTGCAACGGGGCAGACATGCGCCGAACCCTATGCGGCGGGCCGGTCGGTGGTCAGGCACGTTTCCCGACCACCGGCCAGCCCGGACGTCAGCGGCCGGCGAGCAGCTGGTCGAACGGCACGAAGTCCACCGGCGCGGGCTTCGCGGGCGCGCGGCCGACGAGCAGGTCGGCCAGCTCGCCCGCCGCCCGGTCGATGCGGCCGGGCAGCCCTTCCGCGCCCCAGTCGGACGACGCGGCGTACACGCCGGTCGGCACGACGATCGCGCGCAGGTAGGCGAACAGCGGCCGCAGCGCGTGGTCGAGGACCAGCGAGTGGCGCTCGGTGCCGCCGGTCGCGCCGATCAGCACCGGCTTGCCCGCCAGCGACCCCGGCTCCAGCACGTCCACGAACGACTTGAACAGGCCGCTGTAGGACGCGTTGAACGTCGGCGTCACGGCGATCACCGCGTCCGCGCCGGCCACCGACTCCACCACCTCGCGCAGCCGCGCGCCGGGGAACCCGGTGACCAGGTTGTCGGCGACGTCGCGGGCCACGTCCCGCAGGTGCACCGGGCGCACCTCCAGGTCGGGGACCCGCCGCTCGACCGCCTCGGCCAGCCGGGTGGCCAGCAGCTGCGTGGACGACGGCGACCCGAGCCCGGCCTGCACCACCGCCAGCGCCGTCATCGCACACCCGCCCTCAGCATCGACGCGTGGGTGGGCGCGTCCGGCACGTCGGCCGGGCGGCCGACCGCGAACTCGCGGCGCAGCGTCGGCACGATCTCGCCGAGCAGGTCCAGCTGCTCCAGCACCGTCTTCAGCGGCAGGCCCGCGTGGTCGATCAGGAACAGCTGGCGCTGGTAGTCGCCGAAGTGCTCGCGGAAGGTCAGCGTCTTCTCGACGACCTCCTGCGGGCTGCCGACGGTCAACGGCGTCTGCGAGGTGAACTCCTCCAGCGACGGGCCGTGCCCGTAGACCGGGGCGTTGTCGAAGTACGGCCGGAACTCGCGCACCGCGTCCTGCGAGTTGCGGCGCATGAAGACCTGGCCGCCGAGGCCGACGATCGCCTGGTGCGCGGCGCCGTGCCCGTGGTGCTCGTAGCGCTCCCGGTAGAAGCCGATCAGCCGCTGGAAGTGCTCCTTGGGCCAGAAGATGTGGTTGGCGAAGAAGCCGTCGCCGTAGTACGCGGCCTGCTCGGCGATCTGCGGGCTACGGATCGAGCCGTGCCAGACGAACGGCGGCACGTCGTCCAGCGGGCGCGGGGTCGAGGTGAACGACTGCAGCGGCGTGCGGTGCTTGCCCTCCCAGTCCACCACGTCCTCGCGCCACAGCCTGCGCAGCAGGGCGTAGTTCTCGATGGCCAGGTCGATGCCGTCGCGGATGTCCTTCCCGAACCAGGGGTACACGGGACCGGTGTTCCCGCGACCCATGATCAGGTCGACCCGGCCGTCGGCCAGGTGCTGGAGCATCGCGTAGTCCTCGGCGATCTTCACCGGGTCGTTGGTGGTGATCAGCGTGGTGGCGGTGGACAGGACCAACCGCTCGGTGCGGGCCGCGACGTAACCGAGCATGGTCGTCGGCGACGACGGCACGAACGGCGGGTTGTGGTGCTCGCCGGTCGCGAACACGTCCAGGCCGACCTCTTCGGCCTTCAGGGCGATCGCGACCATGGCCTTGATGCGCTCGGCCTCGGTCGGCGTCCGCCCCGTCGTGGGGTCGGGCGTCACGTCGCCGACGGTGAAGACACCGAACTGCATGGCCACTCCTCAATCCAGGTAGTTGCGCTTTCAACTAACTGGCACAACCGTACCCGATGACCTTCTATTCCGGTGTTGTCCGGTGGCGCGGCACACGCCAAGGTGTGTGTCACGGGTCACGACGGGGGAGGCACGGCACGGTGCAGCACGAGCTGGTCCGGCGCGCCGCGGGGATCGTCCCGGTGCTGCGCGCCCACGCCGCCTGGGGTGACGAGAACAGGCGGCTGCACGACGGCGCGCTGGAGGCGATGGCCGACGCGGGCGTGCTGCGCCTGCGCGTGCCCGCCGAGCACGGCGGCCACGAGGCCGACCTGGCCACGGTGGTCGAGGTGATCGCCGAACTGGCCCGCGGCGACGGGTCGGCGGCGTGGACGGCGGCCGTGTGGGCCATCTCGACGTGGGTGGTCGGCCAGTTCCCCGACGAGGTGCGGCACGAGGTGTTCGCCAAACCGGACGTGCGGGTCACCGGCATCCTCAGCCCCACCGCCACGGCCGAGCCGGTCGGCGGCGGGGTGCTGGTCAACGGCCGGTGGGCGTTCACCGCGGGCGCCCCGCAGAGCCACTGGACCACCAACGCCGCCGTCCTCGCCCCGGACCGGGTCCCGGTGGCGCTGGCGATACCGCTGGTCGACCTGGAGGTGGTGGACGACTGGCACACCACCGGCCTGCGCGCGACCGGCAGCGTCACCACGGTCGCGCGGGACCTGTTCGTGCCCGCCGGACGGGTCCTGCGGCTCGCGCCCGTGCTCCGGGAACACCCGGACGCCACCGAACCGATGTTCCGCGCCCCGTTCATGCCCGCCGCCTGCGCCGCGGTCAGCGCCCCCGCCGCCGGCCTGGCCCTGGCAGCCCTGGAGGCCGCGCACGCGTCCACGTCGGTCCTCAGGGAGGCTTCCGTGCTCGCCGCCGAAGCCGGCTTCCACGCCCGCCGCGCCGCCACCGTGGTCGACCTCAAAGCCGCAGGTGGCGAGAGGTGGACCCCCGAGGACCGCGCGGGCGTCCGCCGCGACCTCGGCGAGGCGTGCCTGCGAGCCAGGGACGCGGTCGACGTCCTGCCCGACAACACCCCAACCCTGCACCGCGTGCGGCGGGACGTGCACGCGCTGAACCTGCACGCCATCCTGCACCCCAACGCCAACCTGGAGCGCTACGGCCCGGTGTTCCTGGGGCGGCGGGACGGTCGGCGGTCGGAGCCGCGGTAAGACCTGGACCAGGCCGGTGTCGACCCCTCGGACGGGCGCTACTCACCACCCCGGTGGCTCGGTCGGGCGGAGATCGTTCATCACCTTCACCTCGCCGAGGATCTCGCGCAGCAGTTCGACGGCCGTCAGCCGGAGCACGGGATCGCCCTTCCCGGTCGTGATGCCGTGGACGAGGTCGACCGCGCCCCTGAGGTGGCGCGGGTCGAGCCCTCGCAGCACGTCTGCGATCTCGACCCGGGTGCCGTCGTCCGCCGTCTTCGCTGCTGCGCGCAGCGCGTCTCCGGCCTTGGCGCGGTCCGCGAACCCGTACTCGGCGAGCAACCCGCTCGCCAGCGCGGCGTCGAGTCCGCTCCCCTCGGCTTCGACGCGCAGCACGTCCACGGCCGCATCGCGGAGTTCACCGCCCTGCGCGAGCAGGAAGCGGCAGGCCGCCCGGCTCGCGGGGGCTCCCTCGTCCTGCCGCTGCGCCACCTCCACGGCCACGGCGCGGGCCTCGCGCAGGTAGCGGTCGTCGAACTGCGCGAGCGACTGCCAGGCGCGTACCCGCGCGAGCCCGGGCCGTCCCGGTTCGCCCATCTCCTTGAGCAGCGGAATCCCCTCCGCGCGAGCACGGCCCTGCACGACCATGAGTTCGGCGGCGCGCACGCGTTCGCCGGGTTCGACGGCCGGGTCGGCGGCCATCGCGCGCAGCACCGCGTTGGCCGCCGGGTAGGCCGATCGCGAGGTCCGGAACAGGCACCGCACCACGGCGAGCCGCTCGGCGGGCGCCACCGCGACGTTCTCCGCCCAACCCCGTGCCAACTCCACCACCTCGTCGTGGAAGCCCGGCTCGAACCGCACGACGTGCACACCGGCCTCAGCGCGCTCCCACACTGGGACGTCGAGGTCGTTCACCACCGCGAGCAGCGCCTCGACCGCCGCGGCCCGGCCGTCGAGGTCGAACCCGGCCAACCGCGTCACGGCGAGCTGTCGTTCCCACGCGGTCAGCGCCCGGTCCTCGGCGATCCCCCGCAACGCCCGCCGCGCCGGCCGCAGGTCGAACGGGTTGACGTCGAGCAGCGCCTCGACCGCCTCCAGCCGGAGGTGACCGACCTCGGCCGGGTCGGAGGCGACCTCCTCGAAGTCGGCCGCGGCCGCCCAGGCCGCAGTCGGGTCGAGCCCGGCCGACTCCACCCGGGCGAGCAGCGCGGGCACTCCCGTGCCGTCGGCCAACTCCGCGAACACCGCGGCAGCGGTCGGGCGGACCTCGGCGTCCTGGAGGTCCAGCGCCTTCGCGGCCCACAACCGGTTCCAGCCGTCGACCCGCTTGTCCTCCGCCACTCTCCGCCACGCCGCGATCGCGTGCCGACGAGGTTCGACGCCCAAGTCCTCCAGTCGGCTCGCGGCACGGTTGCGGAAGAACGGGTCGGCCAGGGGGTCGGTGGCCAGGGAGCGCAACGCCTCGACCCGCGGGCCGAGCGCCGCCGCTCCCCACTTGGCCAGGATTCCTGCGGCGGCCAGGCGCCGGTCCGGTTGGTGAGAGCTGTCGAGCGCCAGGTCGGCGACCACCTCGACGGCACGGCGGAGGTGATCGCCACCGAACGGCGCGAGCAGTTCGCACGCACCGAGGAGGACGTGATGATCACCCTCGGAGTCCACCACCAGGGTCTGCAACGCCTTCACGATGCTTTCGTGGTGCTCGGCCCCGACCCCGGTCAGGTTTCGCAGCGCCGCATACCGGTGCCAGGGGTGCGTCGCTCGATCGGCGGCGATCCGCAGCAGTTCCGACAGCCCGCGGCGCCGATGCTCACCACCTGCCAGGACCAGCGCCGACACACCGGTGATCCGCGTTTCGACGTCCGGCGGCGTCTCGTCCGCCAATCCCACGAGGAGGTCGACCGCGTCGGTTCTCGCGATGCCGGCCTCGGCCATCAGCAGTCGCACCGCGCGGACCCGGTGTGACAGCACCGCGCCGGTGTCGCGCACCAGGCTCATGCACCACTCCGGCGCCGTGGCGTCCCTACCCATCAGGGTGGCGATCACCTCCGCACGTTGCCCGGCCGGCACGGTCCCGTCCTCGGCGAGGACGCGGAGCGCCGCCAACGCACGATCTTCCTCAGCCGGACCTGTCGATGCGGCGATCTTCAGGAGGGCGGTCTTCCAATCCCGGCTGGACGCTGGATCGGTCAGCCACCAGTGCACCGCCTCGCGCGCTGCGGGCATCCGGGATCGCGGCAGGGGGGACAGGTCGAAGCCGTCACCGGCGTACACGTCGCCGGGACCGGGTTCGAGCAAATGGAAACACCGCGCCGCGACGTCTTCGACGTCGAAGTCCACTTCCGGTAAGCGGCTCCTCGCCTCACCCAGCGCCAGCCACCGCTCGACCGCTCCCCAGCCGGGGTCGGCGAGCAGGTGGCGCAGCACCGACACGCCCAGTTCCCGGTGCGCCGGGAGGCCGAGCAGGTTCAGCGCGGACCGCCACCTGACGCCTCGACCACCTCGAGGATCCACGCACGCGCGGACCGCCGACGCGTCGTGCTGCAACCGACCGCCCAGCGCGGGAATCGAGTTGGCGGCGACGGTCGCGAGATCGCTCGACGGCCGGGACGACTGCGTGACAGTGGCCAGGAACGCCCGGGCAAAGGCTCTGCGCGAGATGTCGAGATCGCCGGCGAGCACAGCCGCCCGCACCCTCAGCCGAGCAGGGGAGCGGGCATCTCCAACGTGCGAGTCGCAGAGTCGCAGGACTTCCTGGCGGAGATCCGTTCCCAGGTTGGCGAGCAATCGGGTGACCTCCGTCCACCCGTAGTCGCCATTCGACCACTCCACCATGCACGCCCGGGCGTTCTCCACCACCGCCGGGTACGCCTCGGCCCCGAGCCCGGCCAACTCCTCGATAGCCGAGACACGAGTGGAACTACCCACGGTCACGTCCCTGACGAGCACCACCAGCAATGCCACGGCGCGGGATCGGTGTGCTCGTCCGAGCGCCATGAGGTCGCGAACTGCTGCTATCCGGTCGTGTGCGCTCCAGAGGGGGTCTTCGGCGAACGCCGTCAAGGCGTCCGCGGCCTCCTGCCGGTGGTTCCGCCCCATCGCCGCCAGGCTCCTCGCGGCCCGGCGGCGGGTCAACGGGGGGTGCAGCGGGTTCTGGATGTCAGCGGTCAGCGCGTGCACGGCCCAGTCACGTCGGCTGGGGTCCAGAGCGGCCACCTGGCCGATCACCGTGATACGCCTCCACTGCCCGAGCAACGGGTCTTCGGCGAACCCGGCCAGCAAGAACACTGAGGCGGCCCGGTCGTACCTGCTCGCGTCGGCCAGCACCCGGGCCGCCTCCACCCGGAAGTCGAACGCCTGACCGAGGTCGTCGAGCAGCTCCCGCAGCAGTGCCACGGCCCTCTCCCGGTGCTCTCCCCCGAGTTCGACCAAGCTCTCGGCTGCCCAGGAGCGCTCAGACGCCGTGAGCGTCGCATCGCCGATCATGGAGGCCAGCACGTCAGCCGCTTCCTGGCGACCCGCTTCACCGGCCTTGGCCAAGGCCAGCGCCGCTTCGATGCGGAAGTGGGCGTTCACCGCCGGATCGGTCAACCCGCGCAGCGCTGTCATCGCGGTCTCGCGCGCCTCCCCGTCGAAGCGTGCGAGCACCACGGCGGCACTGAGCTTCTGGCCCAGCGGCTCGCCCGTGCCGAGGTAGGTGATGAGGTGTTCGACCCCCTCTCGCCACATCCCCGAGGAGCTCTCCCGCAGCACGTCGATCGCAGTGATCTTCGCTTCGCGGTCCACCCGCTCCGAGCGCACCAACTTCAACAGCCACGCCTTGACCTGTGGTCGGACCGCCAGGCCGATCAGGCGACGAAGCTCATCGGACGCGCCGAGGTCCAGCCGGTGGAGCACCCGGACCTCGAGGTGGTCCAGGTAGGCGGTCAACCGCTCGTCACCGCACACCACCCCTTCGGTGATCAGGGCGCCTGCGCGATCGCGGTGCGTCGAAGACCCCTTCTGGAGGAATTCCAACAGCGCATCGCCGTCACCGCCCAGGTGGAGGTAGTGGAGGACGACCCGCTTGTCCGCCTCGACGTCGAGGATCAGCCCCCGGATCAGCACGTCCCACACCTCGGCCTCGGCGACGAACGCGTCCGGCAGCTCCCCGGCCCTGGCGTTGGCGGCCAGGTGCTCGGCGAACGTCTGGTGCAGGAACCGCACTCGCCGACCGCTGCGGACCAGGACACTGCTCTGGCACAGCCAGGTGGTGAGCAGGTCGTCCCACCCCGGGGAACGCCGCTCCGGCAGCAAGCCGTGCTCGGTCAGGTACCGCTTGGCCACGTCGACCAGTGGCTCGTCGGAGACCGTGTACGACGTCGCCAGGTGCTCCAGCAACGAGGTGAGGTGGTCGCCGATGCGCCGCACGAGGTCGCCGTCCTCGCTCAGGGCGCGCAGCGCGGCCGCGTACTGGTCCTGCCTGACCTCGGCGAAAGTCCTGAAGTAGCCCTCGTACAGGGCGAAGCGGCTGGTCGGCAGCGGACCGGCGGGGTCGGACTGGTGCATGTGCGCGGCGATGGCGGCGAACAGCGGCACCTCCAGGACGTCGGTCAGCCCGGCGGCGCCGACCCGCGCGAGGAAGGTCTCGGCGGCCATCGCACCGGCCCGCGTCCCCTCCGGGTCGAACCACCGGTGGGCGAAGCGCTCCAGTGCCACCCGGTCGAACGCCTGGAGCTCGAAGAACCCCGCACCGGCGAGCCGGGCCGTCTCCCGGGCCTCCAGCGGCCGGGTGGTGATCACGAACCGCGGCGACCCGTCGACGCCCATGCGCCGGGACACGGCCTTGATCAACGACTCGCGGGCCGCCGGGTCGGGTACCTCGTCCAAGGCGTCGATCAGCACCAGCCAGCGGTGGCCCTCGATCCCCTGGACGAACAGCGATGGCGGCAGGTCCCGGTCGGAGAACCCCCGGTACTCGTCGCGCAGGGACGCGCTCAGCGCCTCGGGCCAGTCCAGGTGGATGTGGGTCGCCAGAACCCTGGCCGGTAACAGCAGCGGGATCAGGCGCCCCTCCTCCGACGTCGGCGCCGTGGACAGCGCGTCGATCCGGTCCACCGCCAGCTGTCGGAGCAACGACGACTTGCCCAACCCGGCGCCACCCTCGACCACCAGGTGCTCGTGCTGCTCGAACACGTCGACGAACGGCTGCGCGAGCGTGGAGACCGGCCGGATGGCCTCCACCCACCCCAGCTCCTCGGCCAGCTCGTCGCGCGCCCACCGGGTCTCCTTCGGCGAGTTGACGTTCTGCTGCACGTACACGCCGGACAGCGACAACTGCTGGTGGGAGGGCAGGAAGAAGTAGGTCAGCTCCTCCCCCACCACGCGGGTGGCGCGGAGCAGGTCCGCCACGACGGGAGGCGCCTCGCCGGCCTCGGCCCCGCGCGCCAGGGCGTGGAGCCGGTGCAGCTCGGCGGCGACGTCGCTCGGGAACCGGGCCGCGATGTCGGCTGCCAGTTCGGCCGAGGGGAAGCGCTCGCCGTTCAGCACCTGCGACAGGTTGCCCGGCGAGGTGTGGGCCGCGTTCGCGAACGCGGCTTGCGTGCCCGGCAGCGCCTTGACCAGTTCCCGCAGCTTCCGCGCGTACTCGGACCTGGCACGTGGGCGCTCGTCTGCCACCGGTTTCCTCCGCGTGTCGGCGTCCCGGAATTTCGGGATTTCGGCAATCTTCCCACCCTCCCGGAAAGCCCGGCGGTGACGGAACGTCGGGTTCGACGAGATCGACCGACGGAGGGAGAGCACGGTGTTCGAGCAGGTAGCGGGGTTCGCCGACGCCGGAGCGGCATGGGTCTTCGTCGCGGTGGCGTTCGTCCGCGTGCTCGGGGTCGCCGCCAGGGCGGCGGCGCGCGCGTGGATGCTCGCGATCGCGGTCAAGGGGACCAAGAGCTCGGACCGGGCGCAGGTGCTCCGGGCTTACGCGGCGGTCGAGAGGGGTGAGGGCGGTGGGCAGCGCGGCGCGGCGAAGGCGGCCCGGGTGCTCGGTCGGTGACACCGGGCCGGCGGCTCGGGCGGTGACGCGGGGCGGCGCACCGCTCGACCGCACCGGCGCCACCACGCGACCCGCGGTGATCGCACCTCAGTGCTCACCGCGGGTCGCCCGCACCCCGCTCAGTCGCGTTCCACCAGGTGGCCCACCACGTCCGGGCCGGGGTGGGCGTGACCCGAGCCGTCCCGGCGGTCGTCCGGTGCGGGCAGTTCGACCGGGGAGCCGTTGGTGGCCGCGCCCGCCGGGCGCGGGCCCACCCAGGCCAGGGTCAGGGCCGTCTCGCCCTTGAGGAACCGGTGGGCCCGCACGCCGCCCGTGGCCCGGCCCTTCGCCGGGTAGGCCGCGAACGGGGTCACCTTGACGCTCTGGCCGGTCGAGGTGACGACCATCGGTTCGCCGTGCTCGTCGTCGTCGGTGCGCACCGCGCCGAAGAACACCACCTGCGCGTCCGACCCCACGTTCACACCGGCCATGCCGCCGCCGCGCAGGCCCTGCGGCCGGACCAGCGACGCCGAGTAGCGCAGCAGCGAAGCCTCCGACGTCACGAACACCAGCGTCTCGTCCGGACCGGCCAGCCAGGTCGCGCCGACCACCTCGTCACCCTCCTTGAGGGTGATCACCTCGAACTCGTCCGACCGCACCGGCCACTCCGGCGCGCACACCTTCACCGTGCCCGACCTCGTGCCCAGCGCCAGCCCCGGCGACGTGGTGTCGGTCAGCGGCGCGATGCCCACGACCTTCTCCCCCGCCTGCAGGTCGACCAGCTCGTTCGCCGACATGCCACCGCTCAGCGACACCGTGCCGCTCTGCTCCGGCAGCACCGGCAGCGGCAGGACGTCGGTCTTGAACGCGCGACCCCGGTTCGTCACCAGCAGCACCTGACCGCGCGCCGTCGTGTGCACGGTCGCCGCCACCGCGTCGTGCTTGATCCGCCCGTTGCGCCGACGCGCTTCCGACGACTCCTCCGACTCGGCCGCCGTCCGCGCCACCAGCCCCGTCGCCGACAGGATCACCTGGCACGGGTCGTCGGCGACCTCCAGCGGCCCGGCCGGCTTCGACGCCGCCAGCACCTCCTTGAGGTCACCGTCGAGCAGCGCGGTCCGGCGCTCCTGCTGCAGGTCCTTGGCCACCTTCGCCAGCTCGGTGGAGACGACCTTCTTCAGCACCCGCGGGTCGTCCAGGATCTTGCTCAGCTCGGCGATCTCGGCGCGCAGCTTCTCCTGCTCCGCCTCCAGCTCCAGCGAGTCGTAGCGGGTCAACCGGCGCAGCGGCGTGTCCAGGATGTAGGCGGCCTGGATCTCGGAGAGCTTGAACGACTTCATCAAGCCCTCCTTCGCCGCCGCCGCGTTCTCGCTGCCGCGGATGAGCTTGATCACCTTGTCGATGCTCAGCAACGCCTTGAGCAGGCCCTCGACCAGGTGCAACCGGTCCTCGCGCTTGCGCCGCCGGTACCGGGTCCGCCGGGTGACCACCTCGTAGCGGTGCTTGAGGAACACCTCCAGCAGCGCCTTGAGCCCCAGCGTGCGCGGCTGGCCCTCCACCAGCACCAGGTTGTTGATGCCGAACGACTGCTCCATCGGCGTCAACCGGTACAGGTCGGCCAGCAGCGCCTGCGGGTTCACCCCGACCTTGCACTCGATCACCACGCGGGTGCCGTTCTCGCGGTCGGTCAGGTCCTTCACGTCGGAGATGCCGGTCAGCCGCTTGGACTTGGTCACCTCGTCGGTGATCTTCTCGATGATCTTCTCCGGCCCGACGCCGTACGGCAGCTCGGTGACCGTGATCGCCTGCCGCCCCCGGCTGCCCTCCAGCAACCCGGTCTCGACCTTGGCCCGCATCCGCACCACGCCGCGCCCGGTCTCGTACGCCTTGCGCACCTCGTCCAACCCGAGCAGCACGCCACCGGTGGGCAGGTCGGGGCCAGGGATGAACTCCATCAGCTCGTCCAGCGTCGCGTCGGGGTGCGTCACCAGGTGCCGCGCCGCCGCCACCACCTCGCCGAGGTTGTGCGGGATCATGTTCGTCGCCATCCCGACCGCGATCCCCGACGTGCCGTTGACCAGCAGGTTCGGGAACGCGGCCGGCAGCACCGACGGCTCCTGCAGCGACCCGTCGTAGTTGGGCCGGAAGTCGACCGTCTCCTCGTCCAGCTCCCCGACCAGCAACATCGCGGCCGGCGACATCCGGGCCTCGGTGTACCTCGATGCTGCCGGGCCGTCGTCGGGGGAACCGAAGTTGCCGTGCCCGTCGACCAGCGGGGTGTTCAGGGAGAAGTCCTGGGCCAGCCGGACCATCGCGTCGTAGATCGCGGTGTCGCCGTGGGGGTGGTACTTGCCCATGCAGTTGTGCACGACGAAGCCGCTCACCACGAACGCGTGCTCGGGGCTCGACACCTGGATGTCGTAGGTGGTGCCCGGCGCAACCGGCTCGACCGACACGACGTGCGGGAGCGGCTGGTCGTCGGCGTGCCTGGCGTTGCGGATCGCCTGGACCAGTCCGTCCTGGCGCGGCCCGACGCCGGTCCAGCGCAACAGCGCCACGGCGAGCGCGGCGGCTTCGCGGCCGGTGATGGTCACGGTGGTCGCGTCGCGGTGGGCGTGGATGCCCGCGTCGGCGAGGACCGCGTACTCGGCGTCGCCGCCGGGCAGGACGATCTCGCGGCCGTCGCGGACGTCGCCGCCGGCGAGGAACAGGCCCGCCAGGAACGGCGTCCACGCCGAGCGGTCCCGCAGCACGGCGTCCAGCCGGCCCGACGCGGCCGCCACCAGGTCGGCGTGGTGGTCGAAGGTGAGGACGTGGCGGTCGCCGTGGGCGGTCTCGACCTTGTCGCGGGACACCGTCACGTCGTGCGCGATGGCCCAGCCGTGCGCGACGTCGACCGGGTCGACGTCGGCCTGCTCCAGCCGCACCCGACCGTCGGCGAGCACGGCGCCGGCGGCGGACACCAGGCCGAGCACGAAGCCGGACGCGTCGCCGTCGGCGAGCAGGGTGGCGTGCCGGTCGCGGCCGAACCCGGCGGTGCGGGCGCCGGCGAGGTCGCGGGCGGCGGTCCAGTCGTCGTCCGACCAGCTGTCCGGGTCGACGCCGGTGCGGAACCGCTGACCCGGCGTGACCAGCATCGAGTGGCCGTTCGACCAGGTGACGCGGACCAGTTCGGACACCGGGTTCTCGTAGACCTCGCGCACCTCGACCGGTTCGCCGCGACCGTCCAGGACGTGGTCGCCGACCTCGATGCCCTCGATCGGCCGCAGGCCCTCGGGCGTGGACACCAGCGCGCCGCGCACGAAGCAGTCGCCGACCACGCGCGAGGACTTCACGTACGCGCTGGTCGGGCGGTAGCCCTGCTCGTTCATCGAGAACAGGATCCGGCGGTGCACCGGCTTGAGGCCGTCGCGCGCGTCGGGCAGGGCCCGGGAGTGGATCACCGAGTACGCGTACTCCAGGTAGGAGTCCTCGATCTCGGTGGTCAGCGAGTTGTCGAAGACCTGGGCGCCCGCGCGGTCGAAGGCGGACGGGTCGACCCTGGTGGTGGGGGTCTTGCGGCGTGCCATGGTCGGTCGTTCCCTCGTGTTCGTACGTGTTCCGGCGGGTCGGGGGTGCTCGGGCGGGTCGGGGCGCGCTCGGGCGGGGTCAGACGTCGATCGCGGCCTGGTCGACCCGGGCGGCCGACTCGACCAGCCAGGCCCGGCGCGGTTCGACCTTCTCGCCCATGAGCAGTTCCAGCGCGGCTTCGGCGGCTTCCGCGTCGTGCATGGTGATGCGGCGCACCGAGCGGGTGGCGGGGTTCATCGTGGTCTCCCACAGCTCGTCGGCGTCCATCTCGCCGAGGCCCTTGAACCGGGGCACCGGCTTGACGACCGTCTTGCCCGCCTTCTCCAGCCTGGCGACCCGCTGCTCCATCTCCCGCTGGGTGAAGGTGAAGTGCGTTTCGGCGTTGCGGCCCTTGGTCATCACCTTGTGCAGCGGCGGCATGGCCGCGTACAGCCGCCCGTCCTCGATCACCGGGCGCATGTACTTGGCGAACAGGGTAATCAGCAGGGTCCGGATGTGCGAGCCGTCGACGTCCGCGTCGGCCATCAGGATGACCCGGCCGTAGCGCATCGAGGGGAGGTCGAACGTCCGCCCGGTGCCCGCGCCGAGGACCTGCACGATGCTGGCGATCTCGGCGTTGCGCAGCGTGTCGGCCAGGCTGGCCTTCTGCACGTTGAGGATCTTGCCGCGCAGGGGCAGCAGCGCCTGGTACTCCGACACCCGCGCCATGCGCGCCGAGCCGAGGGCGCTGTCGCCCTCCACCAGGAACAGCTCGCTGCGCGAGACGCCGGTGGTGCGGCAGTCGACCAGCTTGGCGGGCATGGCCGCGCCTTCGAGGGCGGTCTTGCGGCGGGCGGCGTCCTTCTGCTGCTTCTGGGTCAGGCGGACGCGGGAGGCGTCGACGACCTTCTGCAGGACGATCTTGGCCTCGCCCTTGGTGCGGCGGTCCTCGGTCCACGCCCTGATGTGCTTCTCGACCACGCCGAGGGCGACCTTGGTGATGCCCGCGGTGGACAGCTCGTCCTTGGTCTGCGAGGTGAACTGCGGTTCGGGGATGCGGACGTGGACGACGGCGGTCATGCCTTCGAGGACGTCGTCCAGGGTCGGCGGGTCCTCCTTGGGCTTGAGCAGGCCCCTGGTCCTGCCGATCGCCTCCTGGACGGCCTTGAGCACGGCGCGCTCGAAGCCGCGGCGGTGGGTGCCGCCGTGGACGTTGCGGATCGTGTTGGTGAAGCACTCGACGGTGCGCTCGTAGCCGGTGCCCCAGCGCAGCGCGATCTCGACCTCGGCCTGGCGCTCGACCTTGGACCGCATGACGCCGTTCTCGTCGGCCGCGTTCTCGTGGTAGACGCCGGCGCCGGTGATCAGCAGGGTGCCGGAGACGGGCTTCTCGCTGCCGGGGGCGAGGTGGTCGACCATGTCGACCAGGCCGCCCGGGTAGTGGAACGTCTCCTCGGCGATGCCGCCCTCGCCGGCGACGCGCAGCACGTAGGTGACGCCGGGGACGAGGAAGGCGGTGTTGCGCAGCTTGGTGCGGACGGCCTCGACGTCGAGCGCGGCGCCGTTCTCGAAGTAGCGGGCGTCGTGCCAGTAGCGGGTGGAGGTGCCGGTGCGCTTGGTGCGGCCGGTGACGCGCAGGCCGGACTGGCGGGTGAAGCCGGCCTTCGGCCCGGGGCCGTCGAACACGCCGGGCACGCCGTGCGCGAACGACATCTCGTGCGTCTTGCCCTCGCGGCGGACCACGACGTCGTAGCGCAGCGACAGGGCGTTGACGGCGGACGCGCCGACGCCGTGCAGGCCGCCGGAGGTCTTGTAGCCGGAGCCGCCGAACTTGCCGCCGGCGTGCAGCCGGGTGAGCACCAGCTCGACGCCGGACAGGCCGGACTTGGCGTGGGTGCCGGTGGGGATGCCGCGGCCGTCGTCGTCCACCTGGACGCTGCCGTCGGCGTGCAGCGTGACGACCACCTTGGTGGCGTGCCCGGCCACGCCCTCGTCGGTGGAGTTGTCGACCACCTCGGTGAACAGGTGGTTGATGCCCCGGCTGTCGGTGGACCCGATGTACATGCCGGGGCGCTTGCGCACCGCCTCGAGACCCTCCAGGTGGGTCAGGTCGTCGGCCCCGTACAGGATCTCAGCGGTCACCGGGTCGTTCTCCCCAGGTCGTGGCGTGCTTCGGGCGGTTCACGGTAACCGAGGACGGCGTGCGGGCACGTCAGGTCCCCCGGGTGCCGGCGCACTCTGGCACGTGGCTCTTCGGTTCTCCCGTGATCTTGTCATACTCGAACACAGGTTCGAACATGGAACCACAACGGAGCAGGCCCGTTCGAGAACGGGTACGCACACCTCGCATACCCGTTGTGTGCGCGGTCCACCCTTGGCACACACCTGGTCGCCGGCCGGTCACGGTGTGGAGCCGGCAGGTCGGAGGCGGTGTGCGGCCTGTTGCACGTCCACTGTGGACCTGGTTGGGGTAGTGCGCCGACCCCCGTCCGGGTGTCACCCGCGTAGAGTGCGGTCGTTCACGCGCTGTCGTGCCTGGAGGTGATCGGGCGCCTTGATGTTCCGACGTGCCGCACCGAAGGAGCGTGCCCCGCAGGTGGAGCCGGTGGTCGAGCGAGAGCCCCTGCCCGCACCCGCGCCGCCCGCGCAGCCGCCACCCGCGCCTGCGCCCGCGCCCGCGCCCGCCCAGTTCGCGGCCTCGTTCGCCGGCGCGACGCTGGTGGTCGGGCCGGCCGGCGGCGCGAGCCCGGCGGCGGTGGCGCTGGGTCGCAGCCTGCCGGTCGACCGCGGCCGCACGGTCGTCGTGGTCGACCCGCCCGGCGGTGACGAGACCTCGTTCTGGCCGGTCGTGGCCGCCGCGCTGCAGGGCCGCGGCCCGGTCCGGTTGATGACGCCGCACTCGGGCTCGATGCGGCCGACCGCGCCCGCGCAGTGGCTGGCCGAGCAGCTGCAGGCCGAGGTGGTGGCGCCGGACGGCGCGGTCACCACGGTGCCGGGCGCGGCGTTCGTCGCGGGCAACGGCGGCTACGGGTGCTGGCTGCGGTTCCTGCCGGGCGCGTCGCCGGTGCCGATGGGCCGGCGCTTCCCGGTGCCGAACTGGGAGGCCGTCGACCCCAACACGCCGTGGCCGACCGGCGAGGTCGGCATCTCCGAGCCGATCCCGGCGGGGCTGTGGCTGCGCGCGCAGCGCTCGCAGTTCGACCCGCAGGCGCCGGACGCGCGGTCGGTGATCGGGCTGCCGTGCCGGGACAACGTGCTGACCGTCGTGGTCGGCGGGCCCGGTCAGCCGCCGATCCCGACCGAGGAGCTGTGCCGCCTGCTGGGCGGCCTGCCGTCGGCGGCGCGGTCGCGGGTGCGGCTGGTCTGGTACGGCGGCGAGCACCAGGCGCAGGCGGTGGCCGACCAGCTCGGCGAGCCGATCTCGCTGTACACGGGGCTGCCGGTGGGGTCGCTGCGCAGCGGCGCGGCCGTGGTGGCGGTGAACCCGCGCGGGCAGCAGACGTGGCGGCCGTACGTGACCGAGGTCCGCTACGCGCCGGCGGGCACGCCGGTCGTCTCGGGCTACCGGGTGCCGGTGCAAGGTCTGGTGGAGCGCGGTCCGGGGATCTTCGACCTCGGCGGCGGCGTGGTGCTGGAGGTCGTGCCGTCCGGGCTGTGGGTGCGGGACGCGGAGGACAACGGGCCCGAGGTGCGGTCGCTGCCGGTGGACCCGGAGTGGGCTCGGCTGACCGTCGGCACGCCCGGCCGCACGACGGCGGGCGCGGTCGCGGTGGCGGGCGCGTCGCTGGTGGAGCGGTTGGAGCCGGAGGTGCGCCGACTGCTGAAGGTGGTGTTCTGCGACCCGGCGCCGATGCCCCGGCCGCCGGTGGCCGAGGAGCCGCCGCCCGCGCCGGTGGCCGACGAGCCGGTGCCGCTGAGCGTGGACGGCCCGCTGCCGGACTCCCCCGCGCCGGTGTGGGGCGAGCAGGTGGGCGAGGAGGTCGTGCCGCCCGACCACCGCAGCACCGAGCCGGAGCGGGACGCGCTGCGCCGGATGCTGGGCGAGCGGTACGGCGAGCACGCGGCGGTGGCGTGCCGGCACATCGTGGAGCGGCCGGACGACCCGGAGGCGTTCGAGGCGGTCGTGACGGACCTGGCGGCGGTGTCGGCGTGCCTGCGCAGCGACGAGGAGGTCCTGGTCGAGGCGCTGCGCACCGGGAAGCTGGGTCGGCTGTGGCCCTACGCGGCGTCGGTGGTGTCGGGGTTGCGGCGGCTGCCCGCGCACCAGGGCGTGACGGTGTGCCTGGGTGACGCGCGCGGGTACCGGACGGGTGACGTGCTGGTGGAGCACGGGCTGCTCAGCACCGTGGCCGGGCCGACGGTGCCGGTCGACGGGCGGGTGGAGTTCCTGCTGTGGTCGGTGACCGGGCGGCGGGTGTCGGTGGTCGACTCGTTCGGCAGCGTGGTCGAGGATCGGGTGGTGTTCGCGCCGGGCACGGCGTTCAAGGTGCTGGCGGTGGTGGAGGCGGAGGAGTCCGCGCCGATGCAGGTGATGGCGCAGGAGGTCGTCGGCCGCCACCACGAGCTGCCGCCGGGGGTGCTGGGCAGCCTGGAACGGGCCGCCGTCGCACTCCGCAACCACGCCCGCGCCACCGCCTGAAGCGTGAGGGGGCCGACCCCTCCCGGGCCGTCCTCGCCTCAGTAGCCGACCGCGCGCTCCGCGAACTGCGGCGCGGGGGTGGAGCCGGCGGCGGTCGGGTAGGAGATCCGGTCCGCCACCCCGTCCGACGTGTAGCGCTGCCGCGGGTCGGCGGCCAGCTGGTCCAGCCACGCCGTCGAGCCGTAGCGGGCGTCCTCGCCGGTCGCGTCCTGCGACCGGATGCGCGGGGTCCGCACCGGGTCGAAGTCCGCCGCGAACGGTGACGGCGCGGGCCCGGCGCCGACCATCAGCACGCACGCGTAGTCGTAGGCCACGCCGCCGGCGGCGCCGCGCGCGGCCAGCGCCGGGTTCCCCGGCACGGCGCCGAACGGCAGCGCGAGGCTCGTCACCCGCTGTTCCGGCACCACCCGCTGGATCTCCCGCTGCCCGGCCACGATGGCCTCCTGCACCTGCCGGTCACCGGCCTGGGCGAGGTTGGTGTGCTCCAGCGTGTGGTTGCCGATCTCGAAACCGCGCTCGTGCAGCCACCGCAGCGCCGCGCCGTCGGGCGAGGCGAACGGCCCGCCGTTGACGTACAGGCTCGCCACCGGCCGGAAGCCGGGACGGCTCGCGGCCACGTCGAGCAGGATGGCGATCGCCGTGCCGGGCGCGGGCTGCCCGTCCGGGCCGAGCGCGAACTGGGTGGCGTCGCCGTCGTCGAAGGTCAGCACGACGGGGTGCGCGCCCGCGGGCAGGTCGATCCGCCCGGTCGCGTACTCGGTGGTCGTCACCGGCACGTAGCCCTCGTCGGCCAGCCGCTCCAGCTCCGCGCGGAACGCCGCCGGCGTGCGGTCGTAGACCGACGTCGGCTGCTCCACCAGCCGGTGGTACATCAGGATCGGGACCTGGCCCAGCTCGTTGGCCCCCACCGCCGCCGGGTCGGGCGGCGCCGAGGACGACGGCGCGGCGGACCCGGCCGACGAGGGCGCGGGCAGCTGCGCCGCGGCCTGCTCGGCCGGGACGGCGGGTTCGGCGGAGCAGGCGCAGCACAGGGCCGCGACGAGCGCCGCAGCGGTCAGGGCGGACCTCGGCGAGGAGCTGTTCACCCCGCGATGGTTCCGCGCCCCGGCCCGGTCGACACCGGTGTACACACCATCGGATGACCTTCGGTTTGCCCACCCACTTCCGGGCTAGTCGCTGGTGGTTGACGCCTCACCAGATCGGAGCCGGTCGATGACGGATTCGCCCCGGAAGCTCAAGCGCGTGCTGATACCCGCCGTCGGGGTCGTGGTGCTGCTGCTGATCGCGGGGGTCGTCACGACGATCGTGCACGGCCGCGGTGTCGGGCTGGCGGTGGCGGACCTGTCGGACGGGAGCACCGTCACTCCTTCGGGGGTCGAGCGCGTGTCCATCACCACCGCGGAGGCCGGCGGGCTCGACCGTGTCACCGTGCACGTGGACGGACAGCCGGTGAAGGTGCGACGCGCCGACGGCCGCATGACGTTGACCGGGGTGGAGCTCGCCGAGGGCGCGCACACGCTGTCGGTGCGGGCGGCCAACCCCCTGCCGTGGATGCCGGACGTGGAGCTGGAGCGCGGTTTCACCGTGGACGCCACGCCGCCCTCGCTGCAGGTGGACGTGGCGGAGGCGGAGTCGCCGCGCGGCCCGGTGACGGTGAAGGGCAGCGCCGACGGCGCGGAGTCGGTGAAGGTCGGCGACCAGGAGGTGCCGGTCCGGGACGGCCGGTTCGAGGCGTCGCTGGCATCGGTGCCCACCGGTGTCGTGGTCGAGGCCCGCGACGCCGCGGGCAACGCGCAGCGCCACGAGGCGGCGGTCAAGGTCACCCACCCGGGGATGCGCGCGGTGCACATGAGCGCCGCCGCGTGGGCGACGGCGTCGCTGCGGGACCCGGTGCTGGCGATGGCCCGCGAGGGCCGCATCGACACCGTGCAGCTCGACGTCAAGGACGAGAGCGGCGAGATCGGCTACGACTCTCAGGTGCCGCTGGCCAGGGAGATCGGCGCGAACCGCAACTACTACGACGCCCGCGCGGTGGTCGAGGAGCTGCACGGGCTCGGGCTGCGGGTGGTCGGCAGGCTGGTGGCGTTCCGCGACCCGGTGCTGGGCAAGGCGTCGTGGGACTCGGGCGCGCGCGACCGGGTCGCGCAGAACACCGCGGGCGCGCCCTGGTCGGCGCACTACGGCCAGTACGCGTTCACCAACTTCGCCAACGCCGAGGTGCGCGACTACAACATCGCCATCGCCAAGGAGGCCGCGTCGCTCGGCTTCGACGACGTCCTCTACGACTACGTGCGCCGGCCGGACGGCCCGCTCGGGCAGATGGTGTTCCCCGGCCTGGCCACCAGCCCGGAGCAGTCGATAGTGGACTTCCTGAAGGACAACCGGGCCGCGGTCCGGCCGCTGGGCGCGTACCTGGGCGCGTCGGTGTTCGGCATCGCCGCGCACAGCCCGCAGGACGTCGCGCAGGACATCCCGGCCATCTCGGCGCACGTCGACTACGTCGCGCCGATGGTCTACCCGTCGCACTGGGGTCCCGGCGAGTACGGCGTGGACGACCCGAACAGCAAGCCCTACGAGATCGTGCGGGCGTCGGTGGCGGACTTCGTCGGGATGGCCCAGGGCACCGGCGCGACGGTGGTCCCGTGGCTGCAGGCGTTCTCGCTGGGCCACCACTACGGCCCCGGCGAGGTGCAGGCGCAGGTCAAGGCGTCGGCGGACGCAGGCGCGCCGTCGTTCCTGCTGTGGAACGCGGCCTGCGCCTACGACGCGGCCGGTCTGGAGCCCGCATGAGGACGTTCCCGCTCGCGCCCTACCTGACCGGGTTGTGCCTGGCCGCGGCGGCGGTGGTGGCGCTGGACGCCGGGATGGCGGCCCGGCCCACCACCGCGGAGCGGCCGGCCACCGGCGCGGCGCCGACCGTTGGCGCGGAGCCGACCGCGGCCCCGGCGACGCCGACGCAGGCCGCGCCGCAGGTCGAGTCGTTCCGGTCCGGCGCGGACCTGCCCGCCGGACCGGCGTTCCCCGAGCGGGGCGCGGGCACGTGGCACGTCGTGCCGCCGCCGGCCACCGCCGCGAACGGCATCGCCTACACCGTCGAGGTGGAGGACGGGGTGGTGCTGCCTCAGGGCGACGACTCGTTCGCCGCCGTGGTCGACCACGCGTTGCGGCACCCGCGCGGGTGGTCGGTCCGGCACCAGCTGCGCCGGGTGGGCGGTGACGTGGAGCCGGAGCTGCGGATCAGGCTGACGTCCCAGGAGACCGCGCGGGCGCTGTGCGGCTTCGAGCTGCCCTACGACACGTCGTGCCGGGTCGGGTCGGCCGTGCACCTGAGCACCGCGCGCTGGTTCCGCGGCGCGCACACCTTCGGCGACGACCTGCGCGGGTACCGGGTCTACGCGGTCAACCACGAGGTCGGACACTTCCTCGGCCACGGCCACGAGGTGTGCCAGCAGGACGGCGCGCCCGCGCCGGTGATGATGCAGCAGACGTTCAGCGTGGCCAACGACGAGCTGGCGTCGATCACCACCGGCAGCGACCAGGGCGTCGTGGTCACCGCGGACGGGAAGGTCTGCACGCCGAACCCGTGGCCGTCCTGACGAGGCGGTCGGCGACCACCGGCGCGGTCGGGTCGATCCGCTGCGAGAGCCGGTAGGACTCGGCCGCCTCGGCGGGCCGCCCGACCCGCTCGAACGCCCAGCCGCGCAGGAACGCGGCACGGGCCGCGGGCAGGCCGCCCAGCGCGACGCCGCGGTCGAACGCCTCGACGGCCTCCTCCCACCGCCGCGCGGCCAGCAGCGCGTCACCGCGCACGGCCCACGTGCGGTGGTCGTGCGGCGCGAGCGCCACCAGCTCGTCCGACGCGGTGACGGCGGGGTCCGGCGAGCCGGTGCGCAGGTGGGTCTTGGTGATCGTCTCGTGCAGCGGGAACGCGTGGTCGACCCACGCCAGCCGCTCCAGCTCCCCCGTCGGCCTGCTCGACTCCTGGGCCTGCGCCGCCAGGTCCAGCAGCCGGAACGTGCCCGCGACGTCACCGCGCAGGAACGGCACGAACGCCAGGGCCCGGTGCAGCGACTGCCGGGCCGGCCCGTCCGCCGGCGGCAGCGCCGAGGCCAGGGCGGCGGCCTCGTGCAGCGCGGGGCCGTCCTCGCCGCGCCGGCCGTTGCGGACCACGACGAACAGCGCCAGCGAGCGCCGCGCGTCGGCGGGCAGCCGCTCGTCCCGCGCGCCGCGCAGGGCCAGCGCCTCCAGGTCGCGCGGCGCGTTCGGGTGCCAGTACAGCACCGCCAGCTGCTTCACCGCCGACGCCGGGTCGAACACGTGCGTGCGGGCGTCGACCGACGTCATGCCGAGCACGTCGGCCGCGTGCCGCTGGTAGCCGAGCCGCAGCAGCACCTCGGCGGCAGCCACGCGGTCGTCCGGCTCGGCGAGCCGTTCGCGCACCCGGCGCCACAGGTCCGAGGCCAGGTCGGCGGGGAACGCCGCCAGGTCGCCGCCGAGCGCGTCCACCCGCCCGAGCGACGCCGCGTCGTACACGCGCTGCAGCGGCGACGGGTTCGTGGTGAACCGCGGCAGCGCGGTGGTGTCGCCGGACGCGAAGTGCCGCGCCACGGCGTGCGTGACGACGGCGTGCTGCGGCGGGGTGTCCCCCGGCTCGTGCAGGCCGACGTAGACCCGGCACGGCACGGGCACGCCGGCTGAGGCGAGCGCGCCCAGCCGCACGGCCAGCGCCCGTGGTCCGGTGTCGGGCGCGTACTCCGGCGGCACGCACTCCGATGACGCGTGCTCAGGTGACACGGCCAAGGCGGTCCTCCCGCCTCCGAGCGTGCCCGGCTCGGGGGCCGGCCGCCACCACCCGAACGGTCACCGCCGCGCGGGCGCGCCACCACCCCCACGGTCACCGTCGCACGGACGCGCCTCCGCGCGACGGTGACCTCGCAGATCACCGCGGGGCGCGGCCGACCGACCCGACCTGCTCGCGAGGTCGCACCGGCCGTCCGCGCCCCGTTGCCCGGCGATCACGCTCCTCCGGGGTCAGCGCTTCTCGGCGATCAGGTCCCGGTACCAGTGGAAGCTCGCCCGCGGCGTGCGGACCAGCGTCTCGTAGTCCACGTGGACGAGGCCGAACCGGTGCTTGTAGCCGTGCGCCCACTCGAAGTTGTCCAGGAACGACCACACGAAGTAGCCGCGCAGGTCGACCCCGGCGGCGACCGCGTCGCCCGCCGCCGCCAGGTGGCTGCGCAGGTAGTCGATGCGCTCCTGGTCGTCGAAGCCGGGGTTGTCCGGGTACACGCAGCCGTTCTCGGTGACGTACACCGGCGGCAGGTCCGGGTAGCGCTCCTTCAGCCCCACCAGCGTGTCGGTCAGCCCGTGCGGCTCGACCGGCCAGTTCATCGCGGTGCGCGGCACGTCCGGCAGGCGGGTCGTGTCGATGCCGACGTCGATGGACGTGCGGGTGGCCGGGTCCGGGTCGCGGTGCGGCGCGTCGGCCACGTGCTGCCGGTAGTAGTAGTTGATGCCCACGTAGTCCAGCGGCGTGGAGATCAGCTCCAGGTCGCCGTCCTGCCGGAACGACAGGTCGGTGACACCGGCGAACGTCTCCTCGTAGTCCTCCGGGTACTGCCCGGCGAACAGCGGCTCGGTGAACTGGCGGCGCAGCAGCAGGTCGTGCCTGCGCGCCGCGGCGACGTCCGCCTCCGACGAGGTGACCGGGGTCGACGGCGACTGGTTGAGCACGATGCCGAACTCGTGCCCGGCCGTGCCGCGCATGGCCCGCACCGCGAGCCCGTGCGCCACCATCAGGTGGTGGGCGGCGGCGAGCGAGCCGTGGCCCTCCCGCGCGCCGGGCGCGTGCCTGCCCTCGCCGTAGCCGACGATCGAGGACACGTACGGCTCGTTGAACGTCGTCCACTTCGACACCCGGTCGCCCAGCGCGTCGTGCACGATCGCGGCGTACTCGGCGAACCGCTCGGCGGTGTCGCGGGAACGCCAGCCGCCCAGCTCCTCCAACGCCTGCGGCAGGTCCCAGTGGTACAGGGTGAGGAACGGCTCGATGCCGCGCTCCAGCAGCCCGTCGACCAGCCCGCGGTAGAAGTCCAGGCCGCGCTGCTCGACCCGGCCCGCGCCGGTCGGCAGGACCCGCGGCCACGACACCGAGAACCGGTAGGCGTCCACGCCCAGCTCGCCGAGCAGCGCCAGGTCCTCGGGCGCCCGGTGGTAGTGGTCGCAGGCCACGGCCCCGGTGTCGCCGCCCGCGATCGCGCCCGGCACCGCGCCGAACGCGTCCCAGATCGACGGTCCTCTCCCGTCGGCGTCCACGGCCCCTTCGATCTGGTAGGCCGAAGTGGCGACGCCCCAGCGGAACCCTTGGGGGAAGTCGGTCATCCTTTGAGCGCTCCTTGCATGATCCCGCCGACGATCTGCCGGCCGAACAGGAGGAACACCGCGAGCACCGGCACGGTGCCGATCGTCGCCGCGGTGAGCACGAGGGTGTAGTCGGTGGTGTAGCCGCTGGCCAACGTCGACAGCGCGGTCTGCACGGTCGGGTTCTCCGGGGTCAGCACCACCAGTGGCCAGAAGAAGTCGTTCCACGCCTGCATGAACGTGAACAGGCCGAGCACGGCGGCGGCCGGGCGGGCGGCGGGCAGCACCACGTGCCAGTACAAACGCAGCGAGCTGCAGCCGTCCATCCGGCCCGCCTCCAGCAGCTCGTCGGGCACGGCCCGCTCGAAGTACTGCCGCATGAAGAACACGCCGAACGCGGTGACCAGGCCGGGGACGATGACCGCGTGGATCTCGCCGGCCCAGCCGAAGTCGCTCATCATCATGTACAGCGGGATGACGCCCAGCTCGGTGGGCACCGCCTGGGTGGCGACCACCAGCAGCATGAGCGCCGACCGGCCGCGGAACCGGAGCTTGGCGAAGGCGAACCCGGCCAGCGTGGAGAAGAACACCACCGACACGGTGATGGTCCCCGACACGATCAGCGAGTTCATCATCGCCAGCGCGAAGTCCGACTGGTCGAACACCCGCGCGATGTTGGCGAACAGGTTGCCGCCGGGCACCAGCACCGGCGGCACGCTGTCCACCTTGTCGGGCGTCTGCGACGACACGACGAGCGACCAGTACACGGGGAACGCCGAACCGGCGAGCACCGCGATCAGGGCCGCGTAGGTCCACGGGCCGGGCATCCGCAACGCCTTGCGCCGTCTGCCGGGCGGCGCGGCCGGGGGCGCCGGCCGTTCGAGCACGCTGGTCATCTTCCCCAGCCCTTCAGTCGGTCCGGATGCGGCGCGCGGCCAGGTAGCTCAACCCGGTGATGGCGACCGTCGCGATGAGCAGCAGCCACGCGATGGCCGACGCGTAGCCGAAGTCGAACTTGGCGAAGCCCTGCTCGTAGAGGTACAGCGCGGCGGTCTGGAACTGCCGGTCCGAGCCGCCGGTCGCGGCGCCCGCGCCGGGGTTGAACAGCAGCGGCTCGGCCAGCAACCGCATGTTGCCCGCGGTGGCGATCACGGTGGAGAAGATGATCTGCGGGCGCAGCATCGGCACGGTGATCCGCCAGAACTGCTGCCAGGCGCTCGCGCCGTCCAGCCGGGCCGCCTCGTACACGCTGGTCGGGATGGCCTGCATGGAGGCCAGGAAGATCAGCGCGTGGTAGCCGGTCCAGCGCCACACCACCATCGCCGCGATGGCGGTGTGCGAGCTGCCGGTGCCGGCCTGCCAGTCGACCCGGCCGGCGCCGAACAGCTCCAGCCCCCAGTTGATCAGGCCGAAGTCCCGGCCGAACAGCTGGGCGAAGATGATCGTCACCGCCGCCACCGAGGTGATGTTCGGCAGCAGCACGCCCATCCGGAAGAACGTCCGGCCGCGCAGCCGCCGGTTGAGCAGCTGCGCGATGCCGAGCGCGAACAGGATCTGCGGGACCGTGGTGAGCAACCACAGGCTGAGCGTGTTGCCCATCGCGTTCCAGAAGTACGGGTCCGCGGTGAGCAGCTGGACGTAGTTGTCCAGCCCGATGAACGTCGCCGCGTCGCCGTCGAGCAGGTTGCGGTCCTGCATCGACACCCACGCGGTGTAGAGCAGGGGGAACAGGCCGAACACCGCGAACAGCAGGAAGTACGGCGCGATGTAGGCGTACGGCGCGTACCGGATGTCCCACCGGTGGCGGCGTTCGCGCCAGTCCGTCTTCATCAGTCCTCGAGCCTCTTGACGTCGCCGACGAACTGGTTCCACGACTCGTCCGGGCTCTGCTTGCCCTGCTCGACGCGCTGCATGGCGTTGCCCATCTCGGTCTGCACGTCACCGGCCTTCGGGCCCTGGTACTGCGGCTTGAGGGCGCGGGCGGCGTCGGTGAACACCTTGCCGACCGGGGCGTCGTGGAAGAACGGGTCGGTCTTCTTGGCCACCGACTCCTCGCTGTAGAGCTTCGGCGCGGACGGGAGCAGGCCCGCGTTGGCGAAGACCTTGGCCTGCTGCTCGGGCGCGGTCAGCCAGGTGGCCAGCTCGACGGCCTTGTCGACGTTCTTGCCCTGCTTGGGCACGGTCAGGTACGAGCCGCCCCAGTTGCCGCCGCCGCCGGGCACGGCCGCGAGGTCCCAGTTGCCCGCGGTGTCGGGCGCCTGGTCCTTGATCTTGGCCATCATCCAGGCCGGGCAGGCGAGGGTGGCGAACTGGCCCTGCTTGAAGCCGGTGTTCCACTGCGGGGTGCTGTGCAGCAGCCCGGCGGACAGCCCGTCGGCCACGGCCTGCGAGACGAGGTTCCAGCCCTTGCGGATCTCGGCGTTGTCACCGACGACGATCTTGTCGTTCTTGTCGTAGTAGCCGGTGGGCGCCTGGCCGACGATCGCGTTGAGCACGGTCGGGCCGCCGTCGAAGAACTTCGCGCCTTCGGGGGCGTTGGCCGCGAACCGCTTGCCGGTGGCCATGAACTCCTCCCACGTGGGCCACAGCGCGGAGACCTGGTCGCGGTCGCTGGGCAGGCCGGCCTTCTCGAACAGGTCGCGGCGGTAGCAGATGGCCAGGCCGCCGATGTCGGTGCCGTAGCCGATCTGCTTGCCGTCCTTGGACAGCGAGCCCTCCCACTTCCAGTCCAGCCAGCGGTCCTTGATGTCGGACTTCAGCTCGACGAACTGGCCGGGGTTGGCCTTGAACTGGTTGATGTAGCCGACGTCGACGGCCTCGACGTCGGCCGCGCCGTTGTTGGTGGCCAGGTGGGCGGCGAGGTTCTTGTGGTGGTCGGAGTAGGAGGCGGTCCGGTCGGTGATGTCGACGTCGGGGTGCGCCTTCTCGTACTCCTCGAACAACTGCTGGTAGCCGAAGTTGCCGAACAGGCCGATGGTGATCCTGGTCTTGCCGTCGCTCGCGTCGCCGCAACCGGCGAGCAGGCTCGCCGCCAGCAGACCGACGCCGATCACGGTCCCGGTTCGTCTCATTTCCACGGCTCCCTTTCCTGTTTCGGGCACGCCGGACACGCGGTGGGTCGATCCGGGGGTTTCCGGCGAATTCGACCGGAGCCCCGCTCCGGCCGGTGTGGTGTACATGACAGCTCCGGGGCGCGACACCGTCAAGTAACAAAGCGATAACCTGGCCGTTCCAGACGTTTGGCGTTTGCGCAGGTGGTACGGTGTCCAGCCTGGTCAGGACGTGGTGCCCACGACTCTGTAAGCGGTTACAAAGAAAGGGGCGAGATGCCAACGATCCGTGAGATCGCCCAGCTCTGCGGGGTGTCGGTGGCGACCGTTTCGCGCGTTTTCAACCAGCCGCTGACGGTGAGCAAGGAAAAGCGCGAAGTGGTCGAGCGGGTGGCCCGCGAGCTGGACTACCGGCCCAACGAGTCGGCGCGCGCGCTGGCCACCAAGCGGTCCGGGTTGATCGGCCTGGTGTGGGACACCGACCACCGCAGGCCGGGCTGGCGGCACCCGTACCTCCAGGAGCTGCTGATCGGGCTGAAGTCGGCGCTCAGCGCGCACGGTTACCACCTGCTGATGCTGGCCACGAGCGGGTCGGCGGCGCTGCGGGCGGTCGGCGCGTCGCTGGCCGACCCGGTGGCGTACGTGAACATGACCCGGCGGCACCACCTGGGCGGGCTGGTGCTCATCGACAGCGGGTCGGACGCGTCGGCGTTCGCCGCGTTCGCCCAGTCGGGCCTGCCGTGCGTGGCGGTGGACGTGGCCGTCGACGGGCCCCGGGCGACGTACGTGACCTCGGACAACGTCGGCGGCGCGGCGATGGCGGTGCGGCACCTGGTCGACGCGGGCCACCGGCGGGTCGCCACGATCACCGGGCCGCGGGCGAACCGGCCCGCGGCGGACCGGCTGGTCGGCTTCCGCGCGGCCATGACCGAAGCGGGGTTGGCGGTGCCCGACGGGTACGTGGTGGAGGGCGACTTCTACCGGCCCAGCGGGCAGGCGGCGATGCGGTCGCTGATCGCCCTGCCCGAACCGCCGACGGCCGTGTTCTGCGCCAGTGACGAGATGGCGGTGGGCGCGTTGCTGGCGGCCAGGCACGCGGGGCTGCGGGTGCCGGAGGACCTGGCCGTGGTCGGGTTCGACGACATCGAGCTGGCCGCGCTGGTCGACCCGCCGCTGACGACGTTGGCGCAGGACAAGGCGGGGATCGGGGTGGCGGCGGCGCGGGCCGTGCTGACCATGGTGCACGGCGGCGAGAAGCCGGCGCCCGCGTTCCTGCCGACGAAGCTGGTGGTGCGGGCCTCCAGCCGGTGAGCGCGCCGGCGCCCGCCGGGTGGTGGGCCCCGCGGAGCCGGGCGCGCCGGCTCGCTCCGCGGGGTCTCCCCGCACGCGCCCGGTCGGGTCACCGGGCGCCGCGCACGGCTCGCGCGCGCGTGGTCGGGCTCAGGGTCGGAAGACCGCGCGCACGCAGTCGTCCTCCTTGTCCTTGAACAACTGGTAGCCGCGTGCGCCCTCTTCCAGAGGCAGGACGTGGGTCGCGAGGTGGGTGGTCTTCAGCTCGCCCGAGGCCATCCGGTCGAGCAGCATCGGGATGTAGCGCTGCCCGTGCTGCTGGGCGCCGCGCAGGGTGAGGCCCTTGTTCATCACCGCGCCGAGCGGGAACTTGTCGACGATCCCGCTGAACACGCCGAGCACGAACACCGAACCGCCCTTGCGGCAGTTGTGGATCGCCTCGCGCACCGCGATCGGCCGGTCGGTCTCCAGCTTCAGCTTGCTCTTGACCTGGTCGTAGGCGTACTGCGGACCGTAGCTGTGCGCCTCGCAGCCGACCGCCTCGATGCACACGTCCGGACCGCGGCCACCGGTCATCTCGCGCAGCGCGGCGCCGATGTCGACGTGCTCGTAGTTGAGCGTCTCCAGACCGAAGACCTGCTCGGCCTGCCCCAGCCGGTAGTCGAAGCGGTCGATCACGACGACGCGCTCGGCGCCGAGCAACTGCGCCGAGCGGGCCGCCATCTGCCCGACCGCGCCGCTGCCCCACACCGCGACGACATCGCCCGGCGCCACCCCGCCCAGGTCCGCGCCCATCCACCCGGTCGGCGCCGAGTCGGAGGCGAACACCGCGCTCAGGTCGTCCACCGCCTCCGGGATCGGGATGGCGTTGTAGTCGGCGAAGGGCACGCGCACGTACTCGGCGTGACTGCCCTTGAAGCCGCCCATCGCGTGCGAGTAGCCGAAGATCCCGCCGGGGTCCGCGCCCCACAGCGCCTGCGTGATGCCGGGGTTGGTGTTGGTGTTGTCGCACAGCGACCACAGGTCGTTGCGGCAGTACCAGCACCGCCCGCAGCCGATGAACGACGCCACGACGACCCGGTCGCCGACCTTGTGGCGGGTCACGTCGGGGCCGACCTCGACCACCTCGCCCATGAACTCGTGCCCGATCACGTCACCGGCCTGCATGAACGGGATGTGCCCGGTCAGCAGGTGCAGGTCCGAGCCGCACGCGGTGCTCAACCGCACCCTGAGGACGAGGTCGCCGTCGTTGAGGATCTTCGGGTCGGGCACGTCCTGCACCCGCACGTCGTTGACGCCCTCCCAGCACAAAGCCCTCACAGCCGACCCTCTCCCATCGATTTGCCGATCACCGTCCGCAGCACCTTCCCCGCCGGTCCGGGGTGCGTGGACGGCGGTGTGTCCGGCCGGATGACCGTGCCGGTCTCCAGCAGCGACTTCGCCTTGCGCATCGCCGCGCGCAGGTCCTCGCGCGACACGTCGCCGCCCTCCTTCGGGCACGCCAGCAGCTCGGTGCCCCGGTCTCCCGGCGCGGGGCGGAACCGCACGTCGATCCCCGCCCGCAGCCGCTCCAGGGGCTCCGGCAACTGCGCCGGACCCGCCAACACGTCCAGCGGGCGGTCGACCGTCACGGCCAGCCAGTGGTCCAACCGGTCGCGGTGCAGCTCGCGCCGACGTGACGTCATCCGCCGGCCGACCGCCACCGCCGCACCCACGCCTGTGACGGCGATGGCCTTCATGGCTCCGTTCATCGCTCTGCCTCTCGTGGTCGTGAAGCAAGCGGATACCCGCGAAGGGGCGGATGATCCGCGGTCCTCTCGGATTCCGGCGAGGCCGCCGGTCGACGCGGCGTGACTACGCCGGTCGGTCTCACTCGGGGTACACCACGACCAGGGCCAAGCCGACCACCGTCAGCAACGAGCACGCCACCAAGACGCGGGGACTCGCCCGCTGCCACGCGGCGATCCGCCGGGCATCGCGGCACGCGCGCGGCTCGGCCGCGGACAACCGGCACGCCAGCGCGAACACGCCCAGCCCGCCCAGCCACACCAGCCCGGTCCACGCCAGGACCGCGCCCAGCGCCCCGCCGGTCACCGCCGCGCGCCCATCAGCGGCCCGACCAGCCGCCGGATCTCCGGCGACGGCTCCAACCCCAGTTCGGTCCGCAACCGCACCCGGTAGCTCGTGTACTGCCGCACGGCCTGCGCGGGGTTGCCGTCGGCCAGGTGCAGCTCCACCAGCGTGCGGTGCGCGCTCTCGCGCAGCGGGTCGCTCTGCACGGCCGCCATCGCGGCCTGGTGCGCGCGGTGCCGGTCACCGGTCGACCGGAACCGGTCGCTGAGCGCCTCCAGCGCGCGCAGCCGCGCCTGGTGCCACCAGTCCCGCTCGGCGAGCAGCCAGGCCTGGTCCCACCCCGGCAGCAGGTCGGCCTTGAGCGTGACGACGGCGTCCGGGTCGGGCACGTGGTCCGGCGCGGCCACCGTGGCCGCGAGCAGGCACGCGCGGCGGAAGTCGACTTCGACGTCCGGCAACAGCCGCAGCATGTCGTCGGCCGACTCGACCAGCGGCCCGACCGGGGCCGCCAGTCGCCACAGCGTGGACCGCAGGCAGCCCGCCGCGCGGCGGGCCGTCGCATCCGGCCACAGCGCCGCCGCCACCACGGTCCGGCTGACCGGGGCCTCCCGCAGCGCCAGCAGGGCCAGCAGCCTGCGGGCCACCGGAATGACGTGCACCTCGACCTGACCACGCGCCAGGGTGAACCCGTCCAGCAGGCGGATGGTCGATCGGGGCGCAAGTTGAGCGTGGGTGACTGTCATCGGCAACTACCCATCGACTTGCGGCATCCAGACCGCACGGGTGCCCTCGAATCGGCCCGGCACACCACTCCACCCATGATTTTTCGCGCTCTCACCAGCAACGGTGACGGGGCGGTGACGCCGCCGTGCCGCGATCGCGCCGCCGCGGTCATGCGCCGCTCCTAACGTCGGCGCCCTGAGCCACCGAGGAGGCGTGATGTTCCTGCACACCAGCAAGTTGCAGTTCGAGGCGAAGCCCTCGCAGCCCGACGCGCTGTTCGCCCGCAAGCTCCAGGAGCTGATCGGCGGCGCGTACGGCGAGATGACCGTGACGATGCAGTACCTGTTCCAGGGCTGGAACTGCCGCATGGAGGGCAAGTACAAGGACTTGATCATGGACGTGGCCACCGAGGAGATCGGCCACGTGGAGATGCTCGCGACGATGGTGGCCCGGCTCCTGGAAGGCGCGCCGTCCGGGGTGACCGCGAAGGCCGTGGAGGACCCGGTGATCGCCGCGGTGGTCGGCGGCATGGACGTGCAGCAGGCCATCGTCAGCGGCGGCGGGCCGACGCTGTCGGACAGCAACGGGGTGCCGTGGAACGGCCGGTACATCGTGGCCAGCGGCAACCTCATGGCCGACTTCCGAGCCAACGTCGCGGCCGAGGCGCAGGGCAGGCTGCAAACCGCGCGGCTCTACAACATGACCGACGACCCCGGCGTGCGCGACATGCTCAAGTTCAACCTCGCCCGCGACACCGCGCACCAGAACATGTGGCTGGCCGCCATCGAAGAGCTCCAAGAGGACGGCCTGGAGGGCCCGATCAGCCCGAGCGCGCTGTTCGACGAGGAGCACCAGGAGCACGCCGGCACCATCTGGCACAACTCCGACGGCACGTCGGGCCCCGAGGGCCGTTGGGCGTCCGGACCGACCCCGGACGGCGCGCACGAGTTCTCCTACCTCATGGACGCGCAGCCGCTCGGCGGCAAGGCTTCTGCCCCGAAGCCGGACCCGCTGCTGTACGCGACCAGCCCGGCCAACCTGGGCCTGATCGAGCAGGCCATCCGCAAGCTCACCTGATCACCCACCGTGGCGGTCACCCTGATCGGGTGACCGCCACGAGAGCGCGGAAGGCACGGTGGAATGGTCGGCATCTCGTTGAGCCCACCGGTGGTGGCGCGCCTGCGCTCGGCCGCCGTGGTGATGGGCCCGGCGTTCGTGGTCGCGGTCGCCTACGTCGACCCCGGCAACTTCGCCACCAACATGGCGGGTGGCGCCGCCCACGGGTACCTGCTGCTGTGGGTGATCGTCGGCGCGAGCGCGTTGGCGATGTTCATCCAGTACCAGTCGGCCAAGCTGGGCGTGGTGACCGGTCGGAACCTGCCGCAGCTCTGCCGGGAGCGCTACCCGCGACCGGTGACCGGCCTGCTGTGGGCTCAGGCCGAGCTGGTGGCGATGGCCACCGACCTGGCCGAGTTCGTCGGGGCCGCGGTGGCGCTGAACCTGCTGTTCGGGGTGCCGCTGCTGCCGGCCGCCCTGATCACCGCCGTGGTGTCGGCCGGCCTCCTGGCGCTGGCGCCGCTGCGCCGGCGGCGGTTCGAGTCGGTGATCGTCGGGCTGCTCGCGATCGTGCTCGGCGGGTTCCTCTACCAGGCCCTCCAGCTCGGGCCGCTGACCGGGGCGGCCGCCGGGCTGGTGCCGGGGTTCGCGGGCGTGGACAGCGTCCTGCTGGCCACCGGCATGCTGGGCGCGACGGTCATGCCGCACGTGATCTACCTGCACTCCGCGCTGACCCAGCACCACCACACCACCGACCCCGTCGCGCGACGCCGGACGCTGCGCGCGAGCCGCGTGGACATCGTCGTCGCCCTCGGCGTCGCCGGGCTGGTCAACGTGAGCATGCTGGTCGTGGCCGCGGGGGCGTTCCACGGCGGCGGCGCGCCCCGCGAGTCGCTGGAGGACATGCACACCGGACTGGGCGACCTGCTCGGCCAGGGCGCGGCGCTGGCGTTCGCGCTGGCGCTGCTGGCCTCGGGCCTGGCCGCGTCCAGCGTCGGCACCTACTCCGGCCAGGTCGTCATGGAGGGCTTCCTGCGCCGCCGCATCCCGCTGTCGCTGCGCAGGCTGCTGACCATGGCCCCGGCGCTGGTCGTGCTCGCGCTCGGCGTCGACCCGACCAAGGCGCTGGTGCTCAGCCAGGTGGTGCTGTCGTTCGGCATCCCCTTCGCCCTGGTCCCGCTGGTGCTGCTCGGCCGGCGGCGGGACGTCATGGGCAGCGCGGTGAACCGCCGGACCACCACGCTGGTGGGCGCGGCGGGCGCGGTCGTCATCTCCGCGCTCAACGTCTTCCTGCTGGTCCGCACGATCTGGGGATGACCCGCCTACCCCGGCAGGGTGAACGAACGGCCCCGGTCCACGTAGGAGACCGCGACCGGCGGCCTGCGGCGCTCGACCTCGGCGGTGAAGTCCGACAGCGGCGACTTCATCACGCTGTAGTCGTCGAAGTGCACCGGCACGGCCTGGCGGGGGCGCAGCAGCTCCAGCAGGTCCACGCCCTGCTCGCCGTCCATCGTGAGCAGCACCCCGAGCACCTTGGTGCCACCCAGGTGCAGCACCGCGACGTCGATCGACGGGTACCGCTCCCGGATCTCGCCCAGGTCGTCGTGCACGAGCGTGTCACCGCTGATGTAGATGCGCAGCGGGGCGGCGGCGGGCGTGGCCCGGTACTCCACCATGCTGCCCATCACCGGCGGCAGCAACCGGGCGAGCCTGCCCCGCGCGTGCCGGCCGGGCAGCGACGTCACGGTCAGCGTCGCGCCGCCCTTCGCCAGGGTCAGGTCGGCCCACGTCGACAGCGCGACCGGCTCCCGGAACCCGCGCCGGCCCAGCCTGCGCGCCGCGTGCGGGGTGGTGAGGATCGGCAGGTCCCGGTCCAGCTCGCGGGAGGCCACCCGGTCGAAGTGGTCGCCGTGGAAGTGCGACAGCACGACCGCGTCCAGCGGCGGCAGCTCGCCGATCCCGATGGCCGGGTCCTTGCGGCGGCGTGCCAGGACGCCCTGCCCGATGTGCGTCCACTGCCCGCGGTGCAGGAAGTTGGGGTCGGTGAGCAGCGTGAACGGCCCCAACCGCAACACCGTGGTGGCGTTGCCGACGAAGAACAGCGAGTTCTGCCCGGTCATGGCGACGGGATAGCCCGTCGAGACGGCTTGAACCGCGGGTCATCCGCTCAACCGCCGGGTTCAGCCGCGGAGGACGAGCAGCACACCGACCGCTCCGGCCACCGCCGGCGCCGCCATCAGCAGGATGAGGCACAGTCGTGCCGTCCGACCCCAGCTCGACAGGACCTCGCTCACGACGTCCGAGGGTTCCTTGGCCGAGGCCGGCGGTGTGGTGTCGTCCAGGTGGTCCAGCCTCACGGTTACGCTCCCGTTCGATCGCTTGGTGTCGACACCAGCTTCGGGATTCCGGCGGTTGTCGCCAATGCCACCGCGACGCGGCCGCAGGTCGACCGCGGACAAGTCAGGACAACGGGGTTGTCGCCGCGACAACCCGGAACGGGGAGGCATGGCGGACAGCGGCGTCGGGCGACGGGGCGGGCGCCCGTGGCGGGCGTTGCCGGACGGGCAGCCCGAGCTCAACGCCCTGATCACGTGGCTGCGCGACCGGCTGGACCACCACGGGAGGACCCTGCGTGACCTGACAACGCCGATGAACCGCGGCAAGGACACGATCGCCAGGGCGCTCAGCGGCGACCGGAGGCCGGACTGGGAATTCGTGGTCGCCCTGCTGAGGGCCTGCGTGCCGCACGATCCCCGGGCGTCGGACCGCCTGGTCGCCATGGCGGAACCGCTGTGGAACGCCGCCGGGATCGGCACGGCGCCGCTGCCGGTCAACCGCAGTGCGGTCGAATCACTGCGCGCAGAGGTCCGCGCGGCGGAGACCCGGTGCCTCCGGGCCAGGTCCGCGGTCCACGTCCACCGGACGATCGTCGACCGCCTGCTGTGGCTCTTGAGCGGCCTCATCACCAGCATCGACACGCTCGCCGAACAGCGCGCGGAGCTGAACGCCAGGATCGCTGTCGAACAAGCCGACCGGCGCGCGGCGCAGGAGGCACTGGGCACAGCGCTCGAGCTCAACGTCCGACTCGCCGAGGCACGACACCGACTCCCCCAGGCCGAGCAGCAGTTGGACCGGGCACACGCCCAGTTGGCGCGGGCGAACCGGATCCACCAGGACGCGATCGGCGACCACCTGCACCTCCGTCAACGACTCCTCGAACTCGGTGGTGCCACCACCACCGACCGCGCGGCCTCCTTCGAGCTCGCCGCGCACAACGACCACGAACTCATGGGCAGCCTCGACCAGGTCGTGGCCGACGCGGTGCTCACCGCCAGTCGCCAGGCCCTCGACGGCGCTGCCGCCGAACTGGACGACCTGGCCGGTCCGCCACGCGTACCGGGGGGCGCGCACCTGGCGGACCCGCTGCCCGACGCCCGGTTGCTCGCCGCGTTGAGCGGTGGTGATCGGGCTCCGCAGCAGTGCGTGCTGCGCGTGGTCGACGCGCTGGTCCACGAGATGCCGTCGCACGGCGGCCACGACCGCACGACGATCGACATCGTGCTGCGGCGCGGGACCGGCGAAGCGATCGAGGCAGTCGTCGTCCGCGCCCGAGGACGCCGGCTCACCTCGGTCGGGCTGCCCCTGTTGGCGGCAGCGTACCCGTTGGGCAGGAAGATCACGGTGGGTGCGGTCACGGACGGCAGGTGGACCGAGTTCGAACTCGACCTGGGTGAACTCGGCGCCGGCCGGCGCCCGACCTCCCGGAGGCGGACGTCGGGCGCCGAGCCGCCCACCGACGTGGAGGTCGTCATCACCGACGTGCACGCCGACGCCTGGCACGTGCTGCGCAGACCGCGGATGATCGCCGAGCACATCGCGGACGTGTACAGCCATGCGCTGCGCCAAGGCGACCTCCGTGTCACCGTCGACGGCGATCCGGTGGCACCTCGGCTCCCGTGCGCCTGGAGGGAGGACCGCACGGTTCTGCGCCAAGACCAGGTGATCGCCGCGGTGCAGCACGTCGACTTCGTGTTGCCCCCGGACTTCCCCGGCACGCTCGCCCGGGAGCGACCCCGGCGCGTCCACGGGTGGTTGGGGATCCAGCGGTACCTGCACGAGGTGGACTACGGGATCGACTTCCTGTGGCGGGGCCGCAAGATCCTCGTCCGCGACAAGCGGCTGTTCACCTGGAACGACCCCCACCACGTCGAGCCGCAGCTGCGCGAGTACCCGGTGGACCTGCCGAACCAGGGGCGGATCATCGGCGAGATCCACTGCGACGACTTCGACGTGAACTTCCAGAAGAACGACTTCGAGATCACCGACGACACCCGAGGGCGACTGGCAGCGGGTATCCGCGGCACCGGGCCGATCCTTCCGATGGCCGCTCGCACACGCGGGTACCCGGAGAACACCAGTCCGCTCGGCCTCTTGGTGCACGGCTTCCGTCGCAGCAGCCCCGGCCTGCGCTGGTTGATGCCGGGCGACGGTCAGTCATCGCTGCACGAACTGTCACGCCAGTGGGCCGAACGCTTCCGAGCCGGCGACCCCGCGTTCCAGGACGACCGGATCTGGTACGAAGCAGCCCGTGATCACGAACTGCTCGCGCGCCCCGGGACGACGGCCACGGTGGTCCACCCGTCCGGGTGAACCACCGAGCGTCAGACGTTGCGCCGGTACTGGCCGCCCACCTCGAAGAACGCCTCGGTGATCTGCCCCAGCGTGCACACCCGCGCCGCGTCCACCAGGACCTCGAACACGTTCTCCCCCGACGCCGCGGCCTCCTTCAACCGGCGCAGGGCGGGCTCCGCCTCGGCGGCGTGCGCGGCGGCGAAGGAGCGGGTCCGCTCGACCTGGGAGCGCTTCTCCTCCTCCGTCGCCCGCGCCAGCTCGATCGACACGTGCTCGCGCTCCCCGCCCTCCGGCAGGAACGTGTTCACCCCGATCAGCGGCAGCGAGCCGTCGTGCTTGCGCTGCTCGTACAGCATCGACTCGTCCTGGATCCGGCCGCGCTGGTAACCGGTCTCCATCGCGCCCAGCACGCCGCCGCGCTCGGAGATCCGGTCGAACTCCGCCAGCACCGCCTCCTCGACCAGGTCGGTCAGCTCCTCGACCACGAACGAGCCCTGCAGCGGGTTCTCGTTCGCCGACAGGCCCCACTCCTTGTTGATGATCAGCTGGATCGCCATCGCCCGCCGCACCGACGACTCGGTCGGCGTGGTGATCGCCTCGTCGTAGGCGTTGGTGTGCAGGGAGTTCGTGTTGTCGTACAGCGCGCACAGCGCCTGCAGCGTGGTCCGGATGTCGTTGAAGTCCATCTCCTGCGCGTGCAGCGACCGACCGGACGTCTGCACGTGGTACTTGAACTTCTGCGACCGCTCGTTGGCCCCGTAGCGCTCCCGCATCGCGACCGCCCAGATCCGCCGCGCCACCCGGCCGATCACGCTGTACTCGGCGTCCATCCCGTTGGAGAAGAAGAACGACAGGTTCGGCGCGAAGTCGTCCACGTCCATGCCCCGCGCCAGGTACGACTCCACGTAGGTGAACCCGTTGGCCAGCGTGAACGCGAGCTGGCTGATGGGGTTCGCCCCCGCCTCGGCGATGTGGTAGCCCGAGATCGACACCGAGTAGAAGTTGCGCACCCCCTGCCGGATGAACCACTCCTGGATGTCGGCCATCATCCGCAGCGAGAACTCGGTGGAGAAGATGCAGGTGTTCTGCCCCTGGTCCTCCTTCAGGATGTCCGCCTGCACAGTGCCGCGCACGGTCGCCAGGGCCCGTGCCCGCAGCTCCCGCGCCTCCGCCTCGGACGGCTCCCGCCCGTGCTCGGCCCGGAACTCCTCCACCTGCTGGTCGATCACCGTGTTCAGGAAGAACGCCAGGATCGTGGGCGCCGGGCCGTTGATCGTCATCGACACCGACGTGGTGGGCGAGACCAGGTCGAACCCCTCGTACAGCGCCTTCATGTCGTCCAGCGTCGCGATGGACACCCCGGACGTGCCGATCTTGCCGTAGACGTCCGGCGGGGTGTCGGGGTCGCGGCCGTAGAGCGTCACCGAGTCGAACGCGGTGGACAGCCGGGTCGCCTCCGAGCCCTTCGACAGGTACTTGAACCGGCGGTTCGTCCGGAACGCGTCGCCCTCGCCCGCGAACATCCGCGCCGGGTCCTCGCCGTCGCGCTTGAACGGGAACACCCCCGCCGTGTACGGGAAGTGGCCGGGCAGGTTCTCCTTGCGCAGGAACCGCAGCAGCGTGCCGTCGTCCTCGTAGCGCGGCAACGACACCCGGCGCACCTCGTTGCCGGACAACGTCTCCCGCACCAGCTTGGTGCGGATCTCCCGGTCCCGCACCTTCACGACCATCTCGTCGCCGCTGTACGCCTCGACCACGCCCGGCCACGACGCCAGCAGCTCCGCCGACACCGCGTCGACCCGCCCCTCCGCCGACACCAGCAGCGACGAGATCGCCTCCGTGTCGTGCCCGGCCGACTCCAGCTCGGCCCGCGCCGCCCGCAGGTGCGCCACCCGCCGCACCGCGTCCACGTGCGTCTCCGTCGCCCGGTGGTAGCCGCGCACGGTCTCGGCGATCTCGGCCAGGTACCGCACCCTGGTCGCGGGCACCACCGTCGCCGCCGACGTCGACACCCGGCCCGGCACGACCGGCAGCACGCCCTCGGCCACGTCCAGCCCGCGCTGCGCCAGCTCACCGCGCAGGTGCTGGTACAGGGCGGTCACGCCGTCGTCGTTGAACGTCGCCGCCGACGTGCCGAAGACCGGCATGTCCTCCCACGACGACCCGAACGCCTCCCGGTTGCGCACCAGCTGCCTGGCCACGTCGCGACGCGCGTCCTCCGCGCCCCGGCGCTCGAACTTGTTGATCGCCACCGCGTCGGCGAAGTCCAGCATGTCGATCTTCTCCAGCTGCGACGCGGCGCCGAACTCCGGCGTCATCACGTACAGCGAGAGGTCGACGAACGGCACGATCGCCGCGTCGCCCTGGCCGATGCCGGGCGTCTCCACCACGATCAGGTCGAACCCGGCCGCCTTGCACGCCAGGATCGCGTCGGACAGCCCTTCCGGCACCTCCGAGCCGGCCCGGCGGGTCGCCAGCGACCGGAAGAAGACGCGGTCGCCGTCCAGGCAGTTCATCCGGATCCGGTCGCCGAGCAGCGCGCCGCCGCCGCGCCGGCGGGTCGGGTCGACCGCCAGCACCGCGACCCGCAGCTTGTCCTGCTGGTCCAGCCGGAACCGGCGGACCAGCTCGTCGGTCAGCGACGACTTGCCGGAACCACCCGTTCCGGTGATTCCCAGTACCGGCACCGGCCGTTCGGCGGCGGCCCGCGCCACCCGTTCGTGTACATCATCGGGCAGCACACCGGCCTCGATGAACGTGATCGCGCGGGCCAGCACGTCCTCGCTGCCCGCGAACAGCCCGTCCCACGACGACGGCGGGCGCTCGGCCAGCGGGCGGTCGCACGCCTCGACCATCGTGTTGATCATCCGGGCCAGGCCCAGCTGCTGGCCGTCGGCCGGCGAGAAGATCCGCGCCACCCCGCGCGAGTGCAGCAGCTCGATCTCCTCCGGCACGATCACGCCGCCACCGCCGCCGAAGACCTTGATGTGCCCCGCGCCGCGCTCGGCCAGCAGTTCGACCAGGTAGCTGAAGTACTCGACGTGCCCGCCCTGGTAGGCGCTGATCGCGATGCCCTGGACGTCCTCCTGCACGGCCGCGGCGACGACCTCGCGGACCGACCGGTTGTGGCCGAGGTGCACGACCTCGGCGCCCTGGGACTGCAGGATGCGCCGCATGATGTTGATCGCGGCGTCGTGCCCGTCGAACAGGCTGGCGGCGGTCACGAAGCGGACCGGGTGCAGCGGGGTGTGCAGCGGTGCAGCGGTCACGACCGGCTCCTTCGGCAGCGTGGATCTTCCCACCAGATTACTAGGACATCCATCTATCGGAAGTACGAGGAGTTGTGCGGCAGGTCACCCTGGCCGCGCGCCGCGAAGAACACGCGTGTAACTTCCGTCCAAACGGGGTAGAGGATCTTCCATGAGCAGCACACCTATCTACGACGAGCTGGCAGCCATCCTGCTCGCCGACCACCCTGGCGCCGCCGAATCGGCGACCGCCGGGAAGCCGCAGACCGAGCCGGTGGACGAGGCGTCCAAGCAGGTCAGGACCGGTGGCAGACGGCGCAAGCCGGAGCCGGACGCGTGATGCTCTTCAGTCAACACTGAAGCTATAGAACACATCGGGGTCGAACTCCTGTTCGACCCCCGCGCTATGCTCGGGCCCGTGCAGGTGTCGCTGTTCGACGACGGGGCCGAGGCGCCCGCGCTGCGCCCGCTGAGCGGCCTGCGGCGAACCGCCCTGGGGGACGGCGCGTGGGTCGACGTGCTCCCCGGCTGGCTGACCGGCGCGGACGCGGTGTTCCGCCGCCTGGTCGCCGAGGTCCCCTGGCGCGCCGAGCGCAGGCAGATGTACGAGCGCGTGGTCGACGTCCCGCGCCTGCTCCGCTTCTACGACGAGACCACGCCGCTGCCGGACCCGGTGCTGACGCGCGCCCGGGCCGAGCTGAGCGCCTGGTACGCCGACGAGCTCGGCGAGCCGTTCCGCACCGCCGGCCTCTGCTACTACCGCGACGGCCGGGACTCCGTCGCCTGGCACGGTGACACGATCGGGCGAGGTTCGACCGAGGACACGATGGTGGCGATCGTGTCGGTGGGCACGCCCCGCGCGCTGGCGCTGCGACCCCGAGGTGGTGGCACGACCCTGCGGTACGCGCTCGGCCACGGCGACCTGATCGTCATGGGCGGGTCGTGCCAGCGGACGTGGGAGCACGCCGTGCCCAAGGCGGCGAAGGCGGTCGGTCCGCGCATCAGCATCCAGTTCCGGCCGCGCGGCGTCCGCTGACGCCCTTCGCGGCAGCGCGGAGATCCATGACCGGCGCCCTCACAGCGGCCGCGGTGGCCATGAGCGGCGTCATCGCGGCGGCCTCTCCGACACCTGGGACAACGACCCGTCCAACGACGAGGACTGCGGCTGGCGGGGCGGCAAGGCGGGTCGTGGAACCCCAATGCGCCGTCGCTCGGCGCGGGCGCGTCGGTGGCGCTCGGCTTCACCGCGAACGGCGCACGGCGAGCACGCCTGCCGGTGTGACATTGGGCGGAGCAGCCTGCACGGCGTGACACTCCGACGAAAGGCCGTGGGGGCACGGCAGCGCGGCGGGCGCCCGGGTCGCGACCCGGGCGCCCGCCGCGCGGGGCGTCACTTGCGGAACGCGTCCTTGACCTTCTCGGCAGCCTGCTTGAGGTTGCCCTTCACCTGATCGCCCCTGCCCTCGGCCTCCAGGTCCCGGTCGTCGGTGGCGCGACCGGTCGTCTCCTTGACCTTGCCCTTGAGCTCGTCCGCCTTGGCGTCGAACTTGTCGTCAATGCCCATGACGTCCGAGTACCCGTCGGTGACCAGCGGAAAACGCGCCTGCTCGATGATCCGGATCATGGTTTCGGGAGCGGTGGTCCGCGGCCGGTCGCTCACCTGCCCGTCGCCCAGCTCCACCACCCGCCACGCGCCGTCCGCGCGCCGGGCCAGGTCGACGGTGACGAACCGCAGGCGCCGCACCAGCGGGCCGATCGCGGTGACGTCCGGCGCGTCGACGACGTCGTCGGGGGTGTCGGGGTGCGGTCCGACGAGCGCGCACGCGCCGTCCACCCACCACGTGCGGACCTCGGCGGAGGTGAACGGCTCGAAGCGGCGCAGCACGAAGCCGCCGGTCGCGTCGTCGTCCCTCAGCTCGGTGAAGCGGCGGGCGACGGCCCAGGACGCGTCGGCGTCGGCCAGGTCGGGGATGTAGGCGGCTTCGTGCCAGTGGTGCTTCACCGACTTGGTGAAGTCGCGCAGCACGGCTGGTCCGGCGCCGAGGCGTTCGCGGGCCCGCTCGAAGCCGTCCCGGTCGAAGCCGTCGGTCCAGGCGGACTCCGGCGTCAGGTCCTTGAAGTCGTCGTACCAGCCCGGCAGTTCGTGCGCGGTCCGGTACTGGTCGGGGCTGGTCCGCAGCACGGCGCCGCGCCGCCCGAGGGCTTCGGCGAACGCGGCGTAGTGCTCGGAGCGCAGCATCCACCCCCGGTAGACGACGTCCTCGCCGGCAGGGGCCTTGGCGACCGCGCGGTCGGCCTCGCCCCGGGCCAGGGCGTCGTGGTCGACCACCGCGACCGGGTGCCCGGCCTCCCGGGCGGCGGCGGCCTCGGGCGCGAAGTGGGGGTCCGGTCGGGTGGCGCGGAGCGGGTCCGCCGGCACCAGCAGCATCATGGCCGCCATCGTGGTCGGCCGGGGCCGCGGGCGCCGGCGGATTGGGCCCTGTGCGCTTACGGGTGGGTGAGGCCGGCCATCAGCAGACCCACGAAGTGGTCCATGTCCGCCAGCAGGCAGGGCAGTTGCGCGTGCTTGCCGGTGCAGCCCTCCGCCCAACCGCTGCCGTCGCCGTAGTCGACGAACGTGTGCGGGATGCCCGCCGCCACCAGGTGGTCCCGGGTGACGAGGTTCGTCGCCCAGGCCCGGTTCTCCACCACGGCCTGGACCGGGTCCACGGTGAGGTCGCCGCCGTTGCCGGTGTAGAGGGCGACGCCCATGCCGCGCAGCGGGCCGACGTGCTGGGCCGGGCTCTCCCGGTTCCACACGCCGTCCAGCGGCCAGATCGGCGGACCGAAGATCGCGTCGATCGGGACCGTCGGCGTGCCGCTGCCGGGCAGCTGCGTGGTGGCGACGACCGTCGCCCGCAGCTCCTGGCTCAGCAGGTCCAGCCCGCCGGAGAAGGAGCCGACGTAGCCGAACAGCTCCGGCCGGTGCTCGGCGTAGTGCAGCGCGCCGAAGCCGCCCATCGAGTGGCCGGAGATCGCCCGGCCGTCCCTGGTCGGGATCGTGCGCAGGTTCGCGTCCACGAACGGGACCACCTGGTCCAGGTGGAAGGTCTCCCAGTTCTGCGGGCCGAGCGCGGCGGGCGGGTTCACCCAGTTCGAGTACCAGCCCCGGCCGGAGCCGTTGGGCGCCACCGTGATCAGCGGCACGCCCGCCGTGGTCTCCTCGAACAGCCGCTGGTTCGCGACCGTGTTCGGCCGGTCCGGGTGGCCGTGCAGGTGGTACTGCACCGGGTAGCGGGTGGCGGCGTCCTGGTCGTAGCCCTCCGGCAGGGTCACCATCACCACGTGCTCGCCGGAGACCTGGCCCGCCATCACGGAGTACGCGGGCACCTGGGCGGTGCGCACGGTGAACACGAACGTGCGCCCGTTGTCGTCCACCCACGCGGGCTGGCTCACCACGGTCAGCCCGTGCCCGTCGGCGAACACCGGCGGCGCGCTCGCCGCCGGTGCGCTCGTCGCCGACGCGGCCCCGCCGGACAGCCCGAGCGCACCGACCACGGCCAGCGCGGCCCCGGTGGCGGTCAGTCGTCGCATCATGCCCCTCCCTCTCACAGCACGTGTCCAGGTGTCGTTCCGGTCATGCGCTGCCCGCCGGCTCGTCGGCGGGCTTCCCCGGTCCCGGCGCCGTGCCGCTCCCCCGGGCCTGCTCGCCGATGAACGACAGCACCTCCTTGACGACCTTCAGCACGCCGAGCGCGCCCTCGACCAGCTTGATCAGGTTCTCGCCGCTGGTCAGCAGCTCGGCCAGCTTGGCCGCGATCCGACCGCCGTAGTCGGCGGCGATCTGCACGCACTGCGGGATCGCCACCGCGAGGCTCTGGCCGAACGTGGCCGGCGCCGCGGCGATCGCCTCGGTGATGATCGGCGCGATCCTGGCGACCACCTCGGTGATCAGCGCGGTGACGGCGGCGACGGTCTTGGCGACGACCTCGCCGGCCGCGATGAGCGCCTTGGCCGACGTCAGCGACGTCTCGGCGATCGAGAGGATGCCGTCGGCCAGCTCGGTGCCCGCCTTGAGGTAGTCCGTCGCGGACTGCCCGGACCACCCGCCGGTCTCGGCCGCCGCGGACGAGCGGTACTCGTCGGCCACCGACGTCGCGTCCCGGCCGGCGGCGGCGAACTCGCCCGCGCCGGACGCGACCGACCCGGGGTCGCCGCGCAGTCGGCCCAGCGGCTCCTCCAGGAACGAGATCATCGGGGTGAGGAACCCCGCGCCCGCGCTGTCCAGGGCCGACAACGGCCGGGTGTCCGAGCCCATCGCGTCGAGCGGGGCGTCCGGGTCACCGGCCAGCCCGCCCGACTGCCACTCCCCGCCGTCGATGGCGGCGCCGGTGGCGCGCAGTTCGGCGAGCAGGGGCGGCGACCCGTCCCGCGTCCGACGTCGTGCCCGCGTCCTCGGTCCTGGTCAGGGTCGTGGCCACCGGGTGCTCCCTTCCGCGGTCGCCCCGATGCCGGTCAGCCCGGTGGCGTGGTCGTCGTCGGTGCGCTCGTAGTGCTCGGCCGACCGCCGCAGGCCGGCGCCGACCTGGTCGACCACCGCGGCGGCGTGGCCGAACGCGTCCAGCGTCGTGGCCATCGCGCCGCCGAGCCCGGCGGTGAGGAAACCGGCGAACGAGCCGAGCGACTGCTCGCCGAGCGCGCCCGGCAGCCGCGTCCCCGTCCCGGCGAGGCGGTCGGCGTGGGCCGCCACCCGGCCGGCGTGCGCGCGCAGCTGCTCGGGGTCGACGGCGAAGGCGCCCTGCCCGGTCATCGACCGACCTCCGCGGGCAGGTGCTCGGTGATCCGGGACAACGCCTCGCCCTCGCCCAGGTAGTCCGACATCACCTCAGCCATCCGCGCGCCGGCCAGCCGCTGCGCGTCGCGCGCGGTGGCGACGATGAGCACGGCCAGCGCGTCCGCCTCCAGCCTGCGGGCGGCCGGGGTGAGCGTGACCTGGTCGAGCAGCCCCCCGGCGTTCACGGTCACGCTCACCTCGCCCCGCGGCGACGTCGCGGTCGCGCCGACCTCGCGCAGGCTCGCACTCGCGGCGCGCGCGCCGTGCGCCGCCCGTTCAAGGCGCTCCCGGTAGTCCGCCAGCCACTGCGCCGGGTCCATGGTCCTCCCCTTCCGTGTGTCCACTCGTGGTCCTCCTGGCCGACCCGGCCGATCAGGCGCGGGCGACCTCCGCGACCTCGCCGATGAGCCGGACGAGATCGCCGTGCCGCAACGGGTTCACGCTCACCCAGCCGCCGTCCCCGCGATCCACCCGCACCCTGCCCCGCGCGCTGTCCAGCCAGGACACCTCGCGCAACCGGGTGACGGCGGCGCCGGACCGGCGGACGACGCCGAGCTGGCCCCGGCCGGTCACCGCGGGGAACAGCTCGACGAGCCGGTCCACCGCCCCCGGGTCGCCGCCGCACGCGCGCACCAGTTCGCGCGCCTGCCGCCGGGTGTCCGGCTCGTCGCCGGTCAGGTCCAGGGCGCCGTCGACCGCGCCCGGTGGCAGCGTGATCGGCATGGTCACCGCGGCCCGGACGTCCGGGACCAGGGCGGTCAGCTCGCCGGCCAGGTCGTCGGCCGGGACGGCGACGACCCGGACCGCGCTCCCCCACCCGGCGCCCGACGTCTGCCGGCACACCACCGCGCGGTCCTGGTGGACCACGGCCACCGCGCCGGTGACCACCCCGCCGATCACCACCAGGTCGACCGAGGCCCGGTGCTCCCGCAGCGCGGTGACCAGCTCCTGCGCCACCCCGACCGGGCCGTCGCCGGTGGCCAGGCCGCGGGCGCGCAGCCCGTGCGCGGCCTCGGCGAGCAGCGCGTCCCGCTCCCGGGCGACCGCGCCGAACACCTGCGTCCGCAGCGGGAACGGCAGGCGCGCGCCGGCGTGGGTGGCCAGCAGGTCCAGCTCGACTGGCGTGAAGTCGACCCCGCTGTCGATCGTGGCGGTCACGGCGTCGCCGCCGAACCGCGTTCACCGGCCGCGCGCACCGACGACCCCGCATCGGCGTCCACCGCGGCGTACGCGTCCTTGGCCTCGGCCAGCATCCGCCGGAACGCCTCGACCTCGCGCTGCGCCGCGCCGACCTCGCCCGCCAGCCCGGACTCCCCCGCCGCCGCGCGCAGCCGTTGCGCCAGCTCCACCGCGGGCGGCGCGGTGCCGAGCATCGGCTCTCGTGCGGCCAGCGCGCCCACCGCCGACACCAGGTCGCCGGTCAGGTCGCCGAGCCTGGTCAGCGTGGCGATCCGGGCCTCGATCAGGTCCAGCTCGACGTGGTACCCCTCGTTCACGGCCGCGCTCCCGTCGTCTCGCCGATGACCGCCGGGCTGACCGGGTCGTCCACGGTGAACAGGCCGTGGTCGACCGTCGGCATCCGGTTCTCGTGCTGTTCGTCGTCACCGCCGCCGGGACGCCCGCCGACCGGTGGGGCCACCGCCGCCTGACCGGCGCCTCGCGTCGCGGCGGGGTCGGCGGCGCCCGGGCCGAACGACGTGCCGAACGGGCCCGCCGCGCCGAGCAGCACACCGGCCCGCATGCCCGGCGCGAGCTGCGCGGCGTGCCCCGCCTGCGCTCCGGCGCCGACCGGCGTCGGACCGACCGCCGACCCGCCGCCACCCAGCAGCCGCGCCCACGGCACACCGCCGCGCGAGCCGGTCACCGAGCCACCGGCCGTCCGGTTCGGGGTTCCCGGGACGGCTGCCGGGACGTTGGCGCGCGACACCGGCGCGGCCGGTGGGATCGCGCCGCGGGCCTGGTCGATGAGCCGGCCGCTGCCCGCGAGGCTCGATTCGTAGGCGCGCATGGCGCGCACGGCTTCCGCCTTCTGCTGGTCCGCCGAGGCCGCGCCGAAGTAGAAGCTGAACCCGGCGCCGCCGACCACGCCGAACGCCGCGCTCGTGCCGGAGGTGGTCGTGGTCGGGGCGAACATCCCGCTGAAGTTCGACGCGGGCGCGAAGGACGCCATCGGGAAGGTGGGTGCGCTCGGGAAGGCGGGCAGGGGCGGTAGGGGTGGTAGGGGCGGCAGGCCCGCTCCGAAAGCGGACTGCACCGAGGTCGGCTGCCCGTTACCGAAGGGCACGGCCGGGTCGGCGGGTGGCGGCGGCATCGTGGCCCTCGCCGTGGCCAGCGCGTCGGCGGCCTCCTGCGCGGCCACCTGCCCGGCCCGCGCCAGCTCGCTGATCTTCTCCACCCTGGCGGCCAGCGCGTCCAGCCGGTCGGCCGCCTCCTCGGCCGCCGGACCGCTCCAGCCGTCCAGCAGGGCGGCCCGCTGCTCCCGCAGCACCTCGGCGTGCGCGTCCAGCGCGACGCGGTGCCGCGCCCACTCGGTGGCGACCACGCTCACGTCGGCGACGTCCGCGTCCTCCCACAGCATCCGGTACAGCTCCTCGTGGCTGTACGCGTCCCAGTTGGTCCCGCCGACCGCCGACGCCGATCCCTCTGCTGACACCCCGCGACCCCCTCCCACCGCCGACCCCGTCTCCGGCTGGGCCAATGCTGGCGACGCGGGGCGGCGGCGAACAGGCAGATCGACAGGCCATCTGTGGCCGGTGTGCCTGAGCAGGGCGGACGACCTCAGCGGCCGGTGCGGTAGCTCTCGGTCAGGTGGTCCTGGAGGCGGGCGTGGCGGAACTGGTAGACCGCACCGACCCGGCGCAGCACGCCACGCCGGTACGCGTCGTCGAGGAACCCCTCCACGACCCACGGCAGCCGGCCGGTCAGCGGCAGCCAGAACCGGGCGAACACCACCCACTGGCCCCACGCGGTCATGCCGAGCACGTAGCCGATCGTCCCGCCGAGCGCGCCGACGAGCCCGAGCACGAACCCGGACAGCCCGCTCCACACCATCGTGATCCCCGACCACGCCTCCAGCGGCAACGACGTCCACGCCAGGACGATGAGCCAGGTCGTGGCCGCGACGAAGGCGGCGAACATCGGCATGAACAACGCCATCTGGACCAGCACGGTCCGGCGGTTCGCCCGGAGCAGCCCGGCCGGGCTGGCGGCCGACCGGAGGTCCAGCGGCGACTCGACCGCGGCGATCAGCCCGAAGGCGAGCATGGCGCCGGAGCCGAACACCGCGGTGAACACGCCGAGGTCGATGAGCACCATCAGCGGCGGCTTGCCGACGCCGGTGATGACCAGCGCCGCCAGCTGCACGACCAGCCCGTAGGCGCACCCGACCAGGACGCCGAACAGCAGCCCCATCCGCGCCCTCGACCGCACCCGCGGCCACCTCGACCCCGGTCCGCCGCCGAACCCCAACCGCAGCCGGAACCGGACCGGTTGCAGCGGTTGGACGCGGGCGAGGTGCCAGTGCGCCAACCCGAACGACACTCCGGCGAGCAACCCGATCACGACGCCGAGCGCCACCAGCTCCACCGTCACCGCCTGGATCAGGACGCCCTCGACCACCACGTCGGCCACGGTCAGGCAGGCGCTGATCGCGAGGGCGACGACCAGCGCCCTGGCGCGGCGCGGGAGCGACGTGCCGAGCTGCCACCAGGCCAGGTTGTGCGTGCCCAACCGGGTCAGGTGGTCGGCGAGGTGGCCGAGCCAGCGCCGGACGTGCTCGACGTCGTACCCGCCCGCGCCCCGGCGCTCCTGGTAGACGGCGGGCACGAAACCGGCGAGCAGGTGCTGCTCGACCGCCTCCACCGCGTCGAACCGGGCGGCGTCCAGCAGTTCCGCCGGGTCGTGGCCCGGCGCGTCGCTGTAGATCCGGCGGGCCAGGGCGACCATCAGCGGCGTGGTGAGCACGGCCGCGAGCACGCCGTCGGGGTGCGCCAGCACCTGGTCGAGCACCGGTTGCCAGGGGTTGCCGGACCGGCCCGTCGTCCCGGTGGTGCGCGGCAGGTAGTCGGCCAGGTCGGCGCCGGTGAGGTCGACCAGCTCCACCGCGCCCGCCGCCCGGAGCACGCCGGTCGCCTCGACCGCGGCCCGGTACTCGGCGACCCGGCTGGTCACCAGCAGCGGCAGCGTGGTGGCGTTCAACGCGGCCAGCGCCGCCCGGTGCAGGCCGCCCGCGACCTCGTCGAAGCCGTCCAGCACCGGCAGCACGCGGTGGGCGTCCACCAGCGCGGCGGCCAGCGACGAGCCGCCGGGGCCCGGCGCGGCGAGGCCGGGGTGGTCGCGCACCAGCTGCTCGGCCAGCCAGTCCCGCAGCTCGGTGCGGACCGGGTTCCACGAGCCGAGGCCGAAGATCACCGGGACCGGGTCGGCCGGCGCCCTGGCGCCCAGCAGGTCGAGGACGAACCGCGTGGTCAGGATCGTCTTGCCCGCGCCGGCCCGGCCGAGCACCACCAGCCGGCGCGACGGGACGCGCCGGTAGACCTCCACGATCCGGTCGAGCCGACCGCCCAGGTCGAGCGGGCGCGCGGTCTCGCCGGGCTTCGCCACCCGGACGTTGGCCCAGCTGTCGCGCAGGGAGGCGGGTGCGGGTCGCCAGCGGACGGGTAGCGGCACCGGGTCGTGGACCTGCTGGTGCTCCTCCTCGCGGAGCCAGCGGGCGTGCACCGCGTGCGCCAGCGCGTCGGCCGCCTCGGCGAGCGGGTCCGCGCCGGGTGGCCGGGTCGCGGGTCCGGTGACGTCCTCGCTGGTCGGCCTCGCGTCCGGCGGCAGCACCGTGAACGGCTGGGCGTGACCCGGTGGGGTATCGGTCGGCCCGGTGTCGAACGGTCGGGTGCCGGTCGACCCGGTGCCGGTAGGTCCGGTGGCGGAGGGCTCGGTGTGACCGGCGGCGGCGAACAGCTCGGCGCGCTCGACCTCGGACAGCGGCAACGTGTCGGCCAGCAGCCGCACGGTGCGCACCTGCGGGTTGCCCCGCTTGCCCGCCTCCAGGTCGCGGACGGTCCGCACGCCGAGCCCGGCGCGTTCGGCCAGGTCGTCCTGGCTCCACCCGGCCCGCTGCCGCCGCTGCCGCAGTAAAGCGCCGAACCGGCTCGTCACACCCGTCCCCCAGCGTCGCGCCGAGGGCACTTCCGGTCGACGACCGGGCACAGCCGGTCCACACCTCGGCGCACCTGATCCTAGCCGGCGGCGAACGCGCGAACCCGGCCGGCGGGCTCGTCACCCCGGTGGCCGGGCCGCGCCCCCCGGTCGCCTGACGACCTTGCTCGGGTCCACCCGCTGCTCGCAGCAGTCGCAGATCATCAGGGTGCCGACGCTCCCGCCGCAGCCCGCGTGCTCGGCGACGATCGGCGGGCCGGTCGGCGTCGGCAGGTGCCGGTCGCCCCACGCCATGAGGGCGAGGACGACCGGCGTCAGGTCACGCCCCTTGGTGGTCAGCAGGTACTCGTGACGCGGCGGGCGGTCCTGGTACTGCACGCGCTCCAGCACGCCGTACTCGACCAGACCGTTGAGGCGGTCGCTGAGCACGTTGCGCGCGATCGGCATCCGGTTGAGGAAACCGTCGAACCGGGTGACCCCCGAAAGGGCGTCCCGCACGATCAGCAGGGTCCAGCGCTCGCCGACGACCTCCAGCGCCCGAGCGATCGAGCAGACCTGGTCGTCGTAAGTGCGTCGGAGCATTCGCGCATATTAACCATGGGTTTCATGAAGAAACCCACTCGTCGGGTCATCCGATCGCAGGCCGTCACGCGGCGAGTGCGATCAGCTACAACCATTGACGATGGATCTCACCCGGCCGGGAGTGCCTACCTCCAAAAGGAGCACAGCCATTAATGAAGTGCTGCGGCAAACCGACGCATCTTCAGTCGGCGCCCGGCTCTTTCTTGGCGCCCGGCTCTCCCCTGACCTCCAGCGAGGACCCGACCCGACCGTCGATCACCTCGCCCAGGTAGCGCAGCACGACCGCGACGGTCGCCACCACCGGCACGGCGAGGAACGCGCCCGCGATGCCGTAGAGGGTGCTGCCCGCCGTCACCGCCAGCAGGACGACGGCCGCGTGCAGGCGCAGGCTGCGCGACTGGAGCACCGGCTGCAGCACGTTCCCCTCGACCTGCTGCACCACCACGACGATCACCAGCATGATCACCGCCGTCGTCACGCCGTTGCTGACCAGCGCGACGAGGACGGCCAGCGCGCCCGCGACGAACGCGCCGACGATCGGCACGAAGCCGCCCAGGAACGTCAGCGCCGCCAGCGGAACGGCCAGCGGCACGCCCAGCACGACCAGGCCGAGGCCGATCAGCACGGCGTCCACCAGGCTCACGATCGCCTGCGTGCGGATGAAGTCGCCCAACGTCGTCCAGATCCGGTCCAGCACGACGGTCACGTGCCCGCCGGCCCGCTCGCCGATCACACCGCGCAGCCACGGCGTGAACCGCGGCCCGTCCTTGACGAACAGGAACGCCAGCAGCAGGGCGAGGATGCCGGTGACGATGCCGGAGGTCACCGTGCCGACCCCGGTCAGCAGGCCGTTCGCGATGGAGCCGACGCTGGACTGGAGCTGGTCGATCCCCTGCTGCACCACCTGGTCGAGCTGGCTGCCCCGGAGGTTGAACGGCGGGCCGGACACCCAGTTGAGGGCCTGTTCGAGGGCGCGGGTGGCGCTGTCGGCGATCTCCGGGACGCCGGAGGCGATCGACGTGGAGATGAGGGCGACCACGCCGCCCAGCACGCCCAGCCCGGCCAGCAGCACGATCGTCGCGGCCAGGGCGGGTGGCAGGCCGCGCGAGCGCAGCCAGCGGGCGGGCGGCCACAGCACGGTCGTGATCAGCAGGCCGAGCAGGACCGGCATCACCACGACCCAGAGCCTGGCGATGAGCATCCACAGCAGCACGAAGCCGATCGCGACCAGCGCCAGCCGCGTGCTCCACCGCGCCATCCAGGTCACCCCGTGGCCGATGGCCTCGCCTCGGTCGGCCCAGCGGCGGTCTCCTGCGCTCACGTCGTCCCGTCCCCTCCACCGCGTCGCGCCCTGCGGCGCCTGTCGGGCAGCCTGCCAGAACCGGGCCCGCCGTTCGCGTCGGCTCGCCCGTGCGGCGGCGTTCCGGCCCGCCCGACCGGCCTGCGCCCGACCGGGCCGCGCGGTGATCGGCTGATGAGCCCGCGCCCGGTTCCCGACGTAGGCTGACGGCCGTGAGCGAGAACTCGGCGTCCGCGGCGGACGGGAATCCTGAGCACCGGCAGGGCGGGACCTACTCGGTCAAGGGCAAGGAGTACACCCGCGACACGCGGTACATCACGACCCGGATCACGACCGACGGGCAGGACGGGTTCCCGGTGGTCGCGGGGCGGTACCGGCTGGTGGCGGCGCGGGCGTGCCCGTGGGCGAACCGGTCGATCATCGTGCGGCGGTTGCTCGGGTTGGAGGACGCCCTGTCGCTGGGGCTGCCCGGTCCGACGCACGACGCCCGGTCGTGGACGTTCGACCTCGATCCCGGCGGGCGGGACCCGGTGCTGGGCATCGAGCGGCTGCAGGAGGCGTACTTCAAGCGCGACCCCGACTACCCGCGCGGCATCACGGTGCCCGCGATCGTGGACACCACGACGGGCGCGGTGGTGACCAACGACTTCGCGCAGATCACGCTGGACCTGTCCACGCAGTGGCGCGAGCACCACCGCGACGGCGCGCCGGACCTGCTGCCGCAGGCGCACCGCGACGAGGTCGACGAGGTCAACGAGCGGGTCTTCACCGAGGTCAACAACGGCGTTTACCGGTGTGGTTTCGCGGGTTCGCAGGAAGCCTACGACGACGCCCACGCCCGGTTGTGGACGGCGTTGGACTGGTTGGAGGAGCGGTTGACCGGCCGGCGGTACCTGGTCGGCGACACGATCACCGAGGCCGACGTGCGGTTGTTCACCACGCTGGTCAGGTTCGACCCGGTCTACCACGGCCACTTCAAGTGCAACCGGCAGAAGCTGAGCGAGATGCCCGCGCTGTGGGCCTACGCCCGCGACCTGTTCCAGACGCCCGGGTTCGGCGACACGGTCGACTTCGCGCAGATCAAGCAGCACTACTACGTGGTGCACAAGGACATCAACCCGAGCGGGATCGTGCCCGGCGGTCCGGACCTGGCCGGGTGGGTCACGCCGCACGGCCGGGAAGCGCTGGGCGGACGGCCCTTCGGCGACGGCGCCCCGCCCGGCCCGGTCCGCGAGGGTGAACGAGTGGACCCGGCCCACACGCCGCTGCGCTGAGGCGGATGAGGCAGGGCGAGGCGGGTAGGGTGTGGATCAGGCTGAGCGCGGAGGGCAGGTGCTCTCGCGCACGACCAGTTCGGTGGCGAGGTCTATCCGCTCGTTCGGCGGGCGTTCGCCGCGCGCCAGGCTGAACACCATCTGCGCCGCGGTGGTCGCCATCTCGCGCAGCGGCTGCCGCACCGTGGTCAGCCGGGGCCCTATCCACTCGCTGACCGACAGGTCGTCGTAGCCGACGACGGACAGGTCGTCCGGAATGGACAGCCCGAGTTCCCTCGCCGCCCGCATGACGCCCAGCGCCTGGAAGTCCGAGCCCGCGAAGATCGCGGTCGGGCGGTCCGGGCGGCGGAGGAGTTCCAGGCCGTGGCTGTAGCCGCCCTGGACGTAGAAGTCGCCGTACCGCACGAAGTCCGGGTCGATGCCGACGTCCGCGTCCTCCAACGCGCTGCGGTACCCGTCGACCCGGGCCCGGCTGCACAGCATGGTCGTCGGCCCTGAGATGACCGCGATCCGCCGGTGCCCCAGCGCGAGCAGGTGGCGGGTCGCGGCCAGGCCGCCCGCCCAGTTGGCCGAACCGACCGTCGGCACGCCGGGCGGCGGTTCGCCGGCGGTGTCCACGAACACGAACGGGATGTTGCGGGTGTCGAGCTGGCGGCGCTGCTCGGCGTCCAGCCCGGCCAGCACGAGGATCACCCCGAGCGGGCGGCGGGCCAGCAGGTCGTCGAACCACTCGCGCCGCGGCCGGTGCTCGCCGCCCAGTTCGGACAGCACGACGGCGGCGCGCTCGTTCGCCGCGGCCAGCTCGACGCCGCGGATGATCTCGGTCGACCACGCGGAGTTCATCTCGTGGAAGACCAGGTCGATGAGCGCGGGCCGGGACGACTGGCGCGCCCGTCGTCGTCGGTACCGGTGCTGCTCGATGATGCTCTCGACCCGCGCACGCGTGTCCGGGGCGACGTCGGGGCGCCCGTTGAGCACCTTCGAGACGGTCGGGATCGACACGCCCGCCTCGGCCGCGATGGACGAGATCGACGCCGCGCCCTTCACCGCCTTCTCGGGCGCGGAACCGGCGTCACGCTCGGTCGACGAACTCATGCTGCCCCCTGTTCGGCACTCGGGCCCGCACCCCGGCGCCGGTTCTAAAGTTTCGACGGCCGAGCGTAAAGGTTCGACCTTTCGACCACCAGCATGGCAGCCCTTGACGTGGATCTTCCACGTAATCGGTCCAGGGGCAGAACGAAGTTCGACCCCAAGTCGTACCGATTGAACTGCGGAGACACAGACCGGCTACGGACTGTTGACGTCTCGCGGAGATCGCCCTACGGTCTCCCCCACCGGAACGGAATGTCGGAAAGTACTTCGATAGTTTCGGTCATCACGAGGACGTGAGCGGGGGTGCCTGGCCAATGGTGAACAGGACGACGGACGTCGCGGCGACGTCGGGGGGCGACGCCGACCCGACCGCCGCCGACCGACCGGGCGCGGTGTGGCGGGACGTCGGGCGGCCGGTCGCCGAACGGGTCGAAGCGCTCGTCGCCGCGATGTCGCCGGAGGAGAAGCTGTCCCAGCTCGTCGGCATCTGGGTCGGCGCGGACCCCTCCGGCGCGGGCGTCGCACCGCACCAGTCCGACCTCACCGGCGACCCGCTGATCTGGGAGGACGTCATCGCGGACGGCCTCGGCCAGCTCACCCGCCCGTTCGGCACCCGGCCGGTCGACCCGGTGGCGGGGGCCCGTTCGCTGGCCGCGTCGCAGCGGCAAGTGGTCGGGGCCAACCGGTTCGGCATCCCCGCGCTGGTGCACGAGGAGTGCCTGACGGGTTTCGCCGCCTGGCAGGCAACCGCTTACCCGGCGCCGCTGTCCTGGGGCGCGTCGTTCGACCCGGGGCTGGTCGCCGAGATGTCCGGGCTGATCGGCGCCTCGATGCGGGCCGCCGGCGTGCACCAGGGGTTGGCGCCGGTCCTGGACGTCACCCGCGACTACCGCTGGGGGCGCACCGAAGAGACGATCGGCGAAGACCCGTACCTCGTCGGCACGGTCGCCACCGCGTACGTGCGCGGTCTGGAAGAGTCCGGCATCGTCGCCACGCTCAAGCACTTCGCCGGCTACTCGGCCTCCCGCGCCGGGCGCAACCTCGCCCCGGTCGCCATCGGCCCGCGTGAGTTCGCCGACGTCGTGCTGCCCCCGTTCGAGATGGCGGTCCGCGACGGAGGTGTCCGGTCGGTGATGCAGTCCTACACCGAGGTCGACGGTCTGCCGTCGGCGGCCGACGCCGGGCTGCTCACCACGCTGCTGCGCGACACCTGGGGCTTCGAGGGCACGGTGGTCGCGGACTACTTCGCGGTCAAGTTCCTCCAGACGCTGCACGGGGTCGCCGAGGACGAGTCGCACGCCGCCGCGCTGGCCCTCGCCGCGGGCGTCGACGTCGAACTCCCGACCGTGCGCTGCTACGGCGAACCGCTGCTGGCCGCGCTCCGCCGCGGCGACGTGGACGAGGCGTTGGTGGACCGCGCGTTGCGCCGCGTGCTGCGCCAGAAGGTGGAACTGGGGTTGCTCGACCCGGACTGGTCGCCGACCCCACCGGACGTCGACGCGCTCCGCCTCGACTCGCCGCGAGGCCGGGAGGTCGCGCTGCGCCTGGCCCAGGAGTCGGTGGTGCTGCTCGCCAACGACGGCGTCCTCCCGCTGCGCCCGGACGCCCGGGTCGCGGTGGTCGGCCCGCTGGCCGACGACCCGATGGCCGTGCTGGGCTGCTACTCGTTCCCCGCGCACATCGGCGTGCACCACCCCGAGACCGGGCTGGGCCTGGAGATCCCGACCGTGCTCGGCGCGCTGCGCGACGCGCTCGGCGGCGACGTCACCCACGCGAAGGGCTGCCCGGTGATCGGCGAGGCCGACCCCGACGAGGTCGCCGCCGCCGTGGCCGCGGCCGAGCGGGCCGACGTGTGCGTCGTCGCCGTCGGCGACCTGGCGGGGCTGTTCGGCCGCGGCACGTCGGGCGAGGGCTGCGACGCCACCGACCTCCGGCTCCCCGGCGCGCAGGCCGACCTGGTCCGCGCGGTGCTCGCCACCGGCACGCCGGTCGTGCTGCTGCTCATCACCGGCCGCCCCTACGCGATCGGCGACCTGGCCGGCGGCGCGGCGGCGGTCGTGCAGACCTTCTTCCCCGGCCAGCTCGGCGGTCGGGCCATCGCGGACGTCCTCACCGGCGCCGTCGCGCCGTCCGGCCGGTTGCCGGTCGGCATCCCCGCCGACCCCTCCGGCCAGCCGGGCACCTACCTGTCCGCGCCGCTCGGCCACCGCAGCGGGGTGTCCAACGTGGACCCGACGCAGGCGTTCCCGTTCGGCCACGGGCTGGGCTACGACGAGTTCGCCTGGTCGTCCCCGCGCGTGGTGTCGACCGGGCCGTGGACGACCGACGGCGAGGTCGAGGTGGAGCTCGACGTGCGCAACACCGGCGCCCGCCCCGGCGCGGACGTGGTGCAGCTCTACCTGCACGACCCCGTGGCGCAGGTGACGCGCCCGGTCGTGCGGCTCATCGGCTACGCGCGGGTCCCGCTGGACGGGGGCGCGTCGGCCCGGGTGGCGTTCCGCGTGCCCGCCGACGTCACGTCGTTCACCGGGCGGGACGGGCGGCGCGTGGTGGAACCGGGTGCGGTGCAGCTGCGCGTGTCCCGGTCCAGCGCGAACGCGCACGAAGCGGTGGACCTGCGGCTCGACGGCCCGCTGCGCGAAGTCGACCACACCCGGCGTTGGCTCACCGCCGTGTCGGTCACCCACGAGGAGGTGGAGCGGGCATGACCACCCGGACCAGCGAACCGGCGACCGGTACCGCGCCGAACCGGTCCGCGGCGGTTGCGCGCAGGCCCCGGACGCCGCGGTACCGGACCACCTGGCGCAAGGCGTGGCAGCGCGACTGGCAGCTCTACACGCTGGCCATCCTGCCGCTGCTGTTCTTCCTGGTCTTCCGCTACGCGCCGATGCTCGGCAACGTCATCGCCTTCCGCAAGTTCGTGCCGGGCGGCAGCATCTACGGCGAGACGTGGGTCGGCCTGCGCTACGTCAAGATGTTCATCGACGACCCGAACTTCTGGGAGGTCTTCGGCAACACGATGGTGCTCGGCGCGCTGTCGCTGCTGTTCGCCTTCCCGCTGCCGATCGTGCTCGCGCTGCTGCTCAACGAGGTCCGCTCGCGCTACTTCAAGCGGTTCGTGCAGACGGTGTCCTACCTGCCGCACTTCCTGTCCATCGTGATCGTGGCGGGCATGGTGATGCAGCTGGTGTCGCTGGAGGGCACGGTCAACCAGGTCGTGCGCGCCTTCGGCGGCGACGCGGTCTCGTTCATCCAGGAGCCGGGCTGGTTCCGCTCGCTCTACGTCTCGTCCGAGGTCTGGCAGACCGTCGGCTGGGGCACGATCCTCTACCTGGCCGCGCTGACCACCATCGACTCGCAGCTCTACGAGGCGGCCCGGATCGACGGCGCGAACCGGTGGAAGCAGACCTGGCACGTCACGCTGCCCGGCATCCGGCCGACGATGATCACCCTGCTGATCCTCAACATCGGGACGTTCATGGCGGTCGGGTTCGAGAAGGTCCTGCTGCTCTACAACCCGCTGACCTACCCCACCGCGGACGTCGTCTCGACCTACCTGTACCGGGTCGGCCTGGTGTCCAACAACTTCAGCTACGCCGCCGCGATCGGCCTGTTCGAGTCGGTCATCGGCCTCACGCTGATCCTGTCCGCCAACGCGATCTCGCGCCGAGCAGTGGGGACGAGCCTGTGGTGACCACCGAACCGACGGACCTCGTCGACCGGCTCGACAAGCCCGCCGCCGCCCGCCGCACCTCGCTGGACGACTCGCCCGGCTACCGGGTCTTCCGCGTGGTCAACACCGTCCTGCTGCTCGGCGTGGTCGCGGTGACGCTGTACCCGTTCGTCAACATCGTGGCGCAGTCGTTCAGCAGCGAGGTCTACATCCGCACCGGCCAGGTGAACCTGGTGCCGCGCGGCTTCAACCTCGACACCTACGAGCTCGTCGCGGCCGACCCGGCGTTCTGGAACAGCTACCTGAACACTGTCATCTACACGGTGACGGCCACCGCCATCTCGATCGTGCTCACCACGATCTACGCGTACGTGCTGTCGAAGCACAAGCTCAAGGGCCGCGGCCTGCTCATCGGCATCGCCGTGTTCACCATGTTCTTCAACGGCGGCCTGATCCCCAACTACGTGCTGATCAACGGCATGGGGATGACGAACACGATCTGGGCGGTCGTGCTGCCGAACGCGATCAGCGTGTTCAACCTGCTGGTGATGAAGGCGTTCTTCGAGAGCCTGCCGACGGAGCTGGAGGAGGCCGCCGCGATCGACGGCCTGAACACCTACGGCATCCTGCTCAAGATCGTGCTGCCGCTGTCGAAGGCGGTGCTGGCCACGATGGTCCTGTTCTACGCGGTGGCGAACTGGAACTCGTGGTTCCAGGCGTTCCTCTACTTCGACCGGGCCGACCTGTTCCCGGTCACCGTGTACCTGCGGAACATGATCGCCGGGGCCACCTCCGCGACGTCGGTCGGCGCCGTGGAGACCAACGCGGTCGCCATTTCCGCGAACATCAAGGCCGTGACGATGGTGCTCACCGTGCTGCCCATCGTCGTCGTTTACCCGTTCATCCAGCGCTATTTCGTGTCGGGCGTGATGCTCGGCGCGGTCAAGCAGTAACGCGTCCGCAGAGTTGACGACGGTGTCAAACACCTGAGGAGAGAGCAAGATGCGAACAAGGTTGAAGCGCACGCTTCTGACTCTCGTGGCAGGCAGCCTCGTGGTCGGCGTGGCGGCGTGCGGCGACGAGGGCGACACCGCCGCCAGCGGGGTCGACCTGGAGGGCAAGAAGGCCGCGTCGATGGCCGACTACCGGGCCGGCACGCAGTTCAAGGCGACCGAGCCGCTGGACGTCAGCCTGCTCTACCTCGACCAGTCGCACTACCCGATCAAGGACGACTGGCTGCTGTGGAAGGAGATCACGCAGCGGACCAACGTCACGATCAAGCCGACGGTCGTGCCGTACAGCGACTACGACCAGAAGCGCGGTCTGCTGATCAGCTCGGGTGACGCGCCGACGATCATCTCCAAGACCTACCCGGGCCAGGAGGAGCAGTTCGTCTCCTCCGGCGCGATCCTGCCGATCAGCGACTACCTCGACCTGATGCCGCACTTCAAGGACAAGGTCGAGAAGTGGAAGCTCCAACCGG